>CAJFVT010000105.1 GCA_904420525.1 uncultured Clostridia bacterium
TAAAGACAAATAATGAAATAAAGCCATTTCAATGGGCTTTATTCCCCGAATGTCTTTATTGCAACGGCTTATGTTATAATAAAAACAAATAAACGTGGATAAGGAAGGTTTTTCAGATGGAATTAAATGATAAAAAAGTGCCTGAGGTGGTAATAAAGAGACTGCCTAGGTACTACAGATACCTGAGGGAGCTGCTGAATCAGGACATCAGACGAATCTCCTCAAACGCTCTTTCAAAGAAAATGAATGTAACGGCATCGCAGATAAGGCAGGATTTCAATTATTTCGGCGGCTTCGGGCAGCAGGGGTATGGCTATAATGTTGAGCATTTGATCACAGAAATAGGCAATATATTGGGACTGAATGACGGTGAGAAAATGATAATCATAGGCGCCGGAAACCTAGGCAGGGCGCTGGCAAATCATAATTCGTTTATAAAGCGCGGCTTCAAGCTTATAGGTATTTTTGATAATGACAACAGAATAGTCGGTTCCAGTATAAACGGTATACGTGTTATGTCTGATTCCGAAATAGAGAGCTTCGTACAGGCGAATAATGTAGATATCGCTATTTTGACTTTGCCGCGGTCTGCTGTGCATGATATGGCAAACAGGCTGGTCAAATGCGGGATAAGAGGTATCCTTAACTTTTCATATTCAGAGCTGGATGTACCGGAAAGCGTTCCGGTGGAGAATGTGCATCTTTCGGATATGCTTATGACGCTTTCATACAGGATAAAAAATCAGAAGGATTGATCAGACCGGCAAAGGCGGAAGCTGTCGCATTAGGGATCGAGCGTACTGTCTGCACTAAAAGCGACAGCCGCCGCTGTATAAATATCAAAGGAGAAAATATATGGATGTAATTGCGTTTGTCGGTCCGAGCGGAACGGGCAAAAGCTACAGAGCAGTAATGGTCGCGAAGGACAATGGGGCAGACGGCATGATAGATGACGGCTTGCTGATCTCGGGCGGAAAGGTTATCGCGGGTACTTCGGCGAAGCGCGAGGCAACGCGTATAGCGTCTGTCAAGCATGCGCTTTTTATCCCGCCAGTATATGCGGCGGAAATGAAAAAGGCGATAAAAAAAAGCAGGATCAAAAAACTTATGATACTTGGAACATCCGAGGGTATGGCGGTCAAGATCGCAAAGCGGCTTGAGGTAGGACCGATACAGAAATTTATACATATAGAGGAGGTAGCCAGTCCGGAGGAGATGTCCATGGCTAACAGAATGCGTCTGGAGGATGGAAAACATGTTATACCTGTCCCGACCTTTGAGATACAGAAGCAATTTTCGGGATATTTTCTGCACCCGCTCAGGAGATTTCAGCGCAATCTTGATATAGAGGAAAAAAACGCGGACGCTGATAAATCCATCGTGCGGCCGACTTTTTCATATCTTGGAGAATACTCGATAGCTGACGAGGTGCTTATAGAGCTGGCTATATACGAGGCGATGAAGGTCGATGGGATGGTTAAGATAAACAATATAAATGTGCGGAAAACAGGTCATGGCGTACACATGGATATAACGGCAACGCTCCGGTATGGCTGTCATATTTTTGAGGTTTGCCGCGAAGCGCAGCATAGGATAAGGAATACGATAGAAGAGCTCACATCGATAAATATGCGCAGGGTGCATTTCCTTGTTAGATCGCTTGATCTTAACATAAAATAAAAAAATTTTTGATAAATCTGCAACCTTTTCCAAGTCTGAACAGTATTAATATAAAAGAGAAGTATCAACAGACGTTTAGAAGCGGACTGTTGATGGATCAAACAAAATGAAAGGGGCGGAATCTGATGAACACAAAGATTACAGCAACAATAACAGCGGTAATGACCGCGGCGGCTGCGTTTACCGCAGCTATGCCTGTTTCATTCGCGGCGGGAGCAGAATACGAAGAGATAATTCTCAGCGTTAAAAACAGGCTGAATATACCTGAGAGCTATACTGAATTTGAGAATTCGGGTCAGTATGAAAGTAATGGGAAAACGGTATATTCGTTTTCGTGGTCGACAGAGGATGATAAAAAGAGTATACAGGTGAACTGCAGCAGTGATGGGTTTATATCATATTACAGCAGTAATGACCGGGACAGCGAACGTGATTCCTATGACGCGCTTTCTATGGACGATGCAAAAGCGGAGGAAACGGCGAGGGATTTTCTCGTTCAGGCTGATCCGGAGCTTAGAGATATCATAAGCCTTGAACGCAGCACCTACAGCTATGGGGGCATATCGTACAATATAAATGCGGAGTTTTACGGTATAGAATATTACAGGTATGTAGGAAGTATAACTGTGGACAAGAATTACTCGGTTCTTGACATGAATATAGAGCTTCCGGAGATAACGGATCCCGGTTCTGCCGAATACATAGATCAGGAGGAAGCGGCTGAGCTTTATAAGAACAAAATAGGTATAAGGACAGATTATCTTACATATTTTGAGGATGATACGCTGTATGCATTCCCGGCATACAGAAGCATAGATGATAAGGCTATTGATGCTGTTACCGGAGAAGTATTAGATGTCGGCGGAGAATATAGGGTGGCATACGGCGCTGCAGAGCAGGCTACAGCTGATGCAAACAGCGGCGGAGGCAGTGGCGCTTATAAGGAACTGAGCGAGAGCGAGATGAGAGAGACGGCAGTGCTGAATGGGCTTATTTCTGCTGAGGATGCGGTCGCTTTAATAAAAGAGCGGACCGGATTGGATTTTGAACCGGAATATACATCATTGCAGGTGAATTCCGGACGCAGATATGCGTATTATTTCAGCGCGGAAAATACGTCCGTTGAAATGGATGCGCACAACGGCGATATAATAAGCATAAATACAGTAATAGATCCCGAGGAAAAGGATACTACAAAGCTTGCCGGCTATGGCTTCGGAGACAGTGCTTCAGCTAAGATGCTCATAGAGATGCTTGCACCGGAAAATGGTTCTGTATTTGAGTATGATGAGGAAAGCTCAGCTGAAGCTACAGATCAGAATGATACTGTAGAAGCTGAAGGCTCAGTGTTTGATTACAAGGTAAACGGAGTGAAGGTAGAAGGCGCATCAGCTCGTATATATAAGAGTAATGATAATGGAAGAATAAGATACAGTGCTTATATTCCGTCAACTGAGATATATAAGACAGCTGAATATGCGTCTCCGGATACGTTTGCAGACGTTGATGAGCTGATATATTCGGATCCGTTATTTGCAGAGCTTAAGTATATAGATACTCCGGATGGGGTAAAGGCGGCGTATATAGCCGACAGCTTTATGAAGAACGCCGTAACAGGGGCAGATGTTGATTATAGAAATGAAGAGACCGGCGATGATACTATTGAGTATACAGATGTAGCCGGACATTGGGTAGAAGAAACTGCGGAAAAGCTTGCGGCGAGCGGAATTGGCTTTAAGGGAGGCGCGCTTGAACCTGATACACATGTAACAGCGGGAGACGTTAAAGAAATAATGTCTGAAGTGTTTGGAAGCAGAACAAATGAATATATCGAAAAGGATGACAGCGCAGAAATAACTAGACTTGAAGCGGCAGAGATGATAATCAAGTGCGAGGGTCTGGAAACTGTCGCAGCCATGGATATATATGCGCAGCCTTACATCGACATAACTTCAAATTACGGCGTAACAGCGATCCTGAAAGGCTACGGGGTGATAGATGGAAGCGTTGACACATTCAGACCTGATGATGCGCTTACGCGTGCAGAGTTCCTGCAGCTTGTTTATAATACACTTGCAAATGTCAAGTGATTTTAATAATAGGACAGAATAGATATGGAATTGAATACAAAAAAAGATTATGAGCAGTTATTGATGAAAATTCTTGAACCGGTACGCGGTATGCTTGAACAAAATATAAGTATGCCGTGTGCCGGCAGCTCTGCGGCGTGGTACTCGGATGCCGCGTGCGGAGCTGAGACTTTTTCCAGACCTCTATGGGGTCTTGTCCCGTATTGGCGGGGCGGCGGAGATAAGGATGGTCTTGCCGAGCTTTACAGACGCGGTATAGCTACAGGGACAGATCCGAAATCAAAGGGATACTGGGGTGAATGCGGAGACTGTGATCAGCGCTACGTTGAAATGGCTGCTATGGCATACGGCATACTTGCTGTGCCGGAAGTGATCTGGGAACCGCTTTCGGACAAGACACGCAGTGATTTCAGCCGCTGGCTGTGGCAGATCAATACGCATGAGGTATGTGACAGTAACTGGAGATTTTTTAGGATACTTGTAAATACGGCTCTCAAGCATGTGGGTGAAAAGTACAGCAAAGAAAGGCTTGATGAGGATCTCTCACGGTTTGATGATTTCTATCTGGGTGATGGCTGGTATATGGACGGACCTCAGCACCAGAAGGATTATTATATATCGATGGCGATCCACTTTTATTCGCTTATATATGCAAGCTTTGAGGACGATTCGTATGCAAGGAAATTCAGGGAGCGCGCTGCGCTGTTCGCGGAGGATTTCATATACTGGTTCGCTGACGGCGGCAGAGCGCTGCCATACGGGCGCTCGCTTACATATCGTTTTGCGCAGGCGGCTTTTTGGAGCTCCTGTGTGTTTGCGGACGTACTTCCATTTGATATTTCCGTTATAAAGGGTATGATCTCAAGACACCTTGAGGACTGGATGAGCGCGCCTATCTTTGATAACGGCGGGGTGCTTACTATAGGCTATAGGTATCAAGATCTTATAATGGCCGAGCATTATAATGCGCCCGGCTCACCTATGTGGGGGCTTAAGGTCTTTGCCGTATTGGCTCTGCCGGAGAGTGATCCATTTTGGAACGCAGATAACGCGCCCATGCCTGAGCTTGACCAGGTGCATCTCATGCTCAGAGCTGATATGCTTGTTCAAAGGGCGGGAGGCGAGGTATACGCTTACCCCGGCGGAACGCATGATTCATTAGGCTGCGGACAGATACCGGCTAAATATCTTAAGTTTGTATATTCTACGAAATTCGGGTTCAATGTAAAGTACAGCGATCTGTCAGTCTCGGAGGCATGCGGCGATAATATGCTTGTTTTTGATGTTGGCGGAGTATTCTGCGAACGCCGGTTCAATTACAGCTTTTCATTGAATGAAGCTGGGCTTGTAATTAACTGGTCGCCTATGCGCGGTATACGCGTCCGGACAGAGATCATAGCAGGTACAGGCAATGACTGTGAAGTTATCCACAGGCGTATCCATACAATTGATTCTGACTTTGACTGCATGGCGTATGATGGAGGCTTTGCGGTAGCATGCAGGGACAATGATGTGTTTAGATGCGGTATTGAAGGGAATACCGCATGGGCTGAAAATAGATTTTCAGAGTGCAGAGTGTCAAGTGATTCAGGCGGGGGAGTGCCTATGACGGTCGCGGCAGCGCCGAATACAAATCTGCTGTATAACAAGACGGTCATTCCAACGGTCAAGTATAGGATACATAAGGGACGAAATATCATAGAAACTGTTGTTGAAGCAAAGTAGTATATAAGTTTATGGGACTGTTATATTAGGTCAGTCTCATAAAACACAAAACAGAAACGGCTTAATTCCTAAAAAGGGGTTGAGCCGTTTCTGTTTTTATGATATTATTTATGAACCGGATCAACAGTTTATATATCCGGATTTTGACGGCAATGATGCGGTCGGTAAGATCTCAAAGGTAATATTTTCACCGTTTGGCGGCCAATTTGTCGTGACGGATAGCAACGGCGGACTGGGCGCGAGACGAGTCATGGACATGGCAATGCAGGATGATAATGGAGAATTTCTTGATATCCTGATATCTAGTCTTGCAGGAGCGGCAGCTGATGAAAACGGCAGCTTTATTGAGATATTGCCTGAAACGGTCGAGGTAAACAAGGAATACTCCAATTCTATTGAATTTATGAAGGGTAAAGCAGATATGAAGTATTTTACTCTTATTCCTACAAAGCATGCGAACAAAGGAAAAAGTAAAATTAAACAGAAAGCAGGTGAATATCCGCTTACTTATGAGATCAATGAATATGGAAAAATAATTGTAACAGGTGTCGTTATCGAAGACGGTAGCATCAATGTTCACTACTGCAAAGATGGATATGTAAAGGGTGAGCCTGAATTTGTATTTCTTGATGAAAATGGGGATAATATCAAGCTCGGAAATATGCCTGCATCAGATCATCAGGTCCATCACGATACAAATTCATACACATATACGTATCATTATTTTGATTTCAATGATAACGGCAGGATGCCGCTGCCGGCAGATGGCAGCTTGAATAAAGAAAATCTTGAGCAGAGCTTGGTTTGGTTAGAGGTAGCCGCAGATAATAATTATACGCTTGATTATGACAATGCTGTTAAAGTGGAGCTCATATCAAAATAATTACGTATAAATAAGGGGAAATATGCATTTAAAATGGGGCTGAACGGACAGCCCCATTTTTCAACAAAAAATACGGTGTCGCTAAGTGCGAATATAGAGACAGGTATTGACATACCGTTTGCTTTTTGGTATAATACAGATAATAATTAATGGTCGCAAGTCGTTAATTTTGGGTATTATTAATAATAATCCATAAAATGCGGATGGAGTGAAGCTGATTTGGCAGTAGGTGAGTATATTAAGGCTTTGCTGGAAGAAAAGGGTGTTTCGGTGTCCTCACTGTCCAAAGAGATGGGACTTAAAAGCCGGAGCACATTATACAGGCTTTTCGAGGATTATTACAGCGAGGAAAAAACAAAAGAAATAGTCGGCAGTATGATGGAGCATATTGAGCTGACAGGGGATGAAAAACACAAAATAATATCAAAATTGAGCAGTGAGCGCGTAAGTTCTTTTTATAAAAAAACAAGATCGATACTTTCTAAATGCTATAATGAAACGATAGAGGGCGGATATATGATCGAGACTCCTGATGGAGAGATCAGTTTTCAGTCTGTTTTGAAGGAGCATTTAAAGGGTGATGCGCTTGTGGTTATGGTAAATATTGACGATGAACGCATTATTGGTGATGTTATCAGTCTGCTTGACTGGAACAGTAATCTCAAGGTGCATAATTATCTTAAGCTGCATAACAGAAGAGTTCAGACTGCATATGAGATACTTTCGCTTATCACTATGTGGAAATATAAGAATTATGTTCCGATAATAAATGATTCTTATAATCATAAGGGAATTTTTATGCTTACGGCATATGAGAATGAATATAATTATGTAAACTTGAGTATAAAGGAGGACGGCTGCAGCTTTGTCGACACGCCTATCACGAAGGAGCTGTATGATCACATTTTGGGAAACACCGCTTATGTAAGGAAACGCGGAGAGCTGCTCGGAATGCAGACAAATCGCGTGTCAGACTACATTGAGCTTTTGGAGGCAAGCAATAAGTGCCTTTACAGGTCAAATACATTTGTCAGTGAAGGCGCCCCGTGCTTTGGATATTTGTCGATGGATATACTAATGGAAATGTTCAAGGATATCAACTATTTTGGTTTCCCGCCGGAGCATGCGTATGTGAGGAAGCTTATAGATTTGTTTGAGGAGCGGGAAAAGGATAAGGACAACAAAAGCGGCTGCAGACGAAGATTTCTTTTTACCGAGGCGCATATAAGGCATATGCTGGCCACCGGGATATCTCATGATCATCTGGAGCATTTTATGCCTATGAACTGCAGGCAGCTTCGAGTGTATTTTGAAAGAGTCGCAGAACGCTCGGAAAACAGCGGCGGAAGATTTGGTATACGATTTTTAAGATATGGTCGTATAAGACGGCCGTATGTATACACTGACGGAGGTACGCTGTATTTATCAAGTCCTGAACCGCGCAGCGGAGGCGGCAGTATTATGATACTTGAAAATCCATCAATATGCGGTATCATGAACGATTTTGTTGAATATGTTTGGGACAACTGTACATATTCTGAAAGCGACTCAATAAATATGCTGAAAAAGCTTATGAGTGAGTACTTATAAAATACGATAATAATTTTTTTTCAAATGGATGTCTGTCTTGCGAAAAAATTATTATATGCGTTATAGACGGTATGATCAGCTATGTGATCATGATCGCTGATAGTTTTTGGCCCTTTAAAATATTTAATCGCTCAGAATTGAAAAGAAGGATATCAATTATAACTAATCTGTAGGATTATCAGCGGCAGTTATCGCATAACGCAGTGCGGCACGAAAGTGCCGCTTTTTTCTATATTAAGAAAGAAATCCGGCAATGCATATAGATGAGACTTCCGCATAATAAACAAAAATGCGCTCTCTCAGGATTTGATTTCGGCTGAGAGAGCGCATGTGCTTGTGCGCGGCTCAAATGGCGCGGCTTTCCGCGGGTATGGCATCGTGAGCCGGGAATTTGCGGCGCAGCATGATATAGAATACCAAATGTGCAGCAAATGTTATGATCCAAGAGACAGGATAGGAAAGATAGAGTATCTCCGGTGAATGGAACTGCGGTATTTGGAATATGGTTGCTACCCATACGAGTCTTAGAACACAGGATCCAAGCAGAGATACGACAGTAGGAGTTATGGAAGCTCCCATGCCTCGTATGGATCCTACGATGCAGTCCATAAGACCACAGAGGAAATATGTTGCGCATATATACTGCAGACGTACATATCCCGCGTCTATGACCGGCTGAGAATCAGAATATATACCAAGGAGCGGCTCATACAGTAAAAACACTCCTATACCACATACAAGTCCGACTGCTACCTCGCATGATTCAGCTGTCAGCGCGATCTTGTTTATTCTTGAATATTTTCCAGCGCCTACATTTTGACCGGTAAAAGTTAGAGCGGCCTGATTAAATGCATTCATTGCGACCCATACAAAGCCCTCAAGATTTGCCGCCGCAGCGTTCCCGGCCATGACCGTTGCGCCGAAGGAATTTATAGAGGACTGTATTACTACATTGGAAAGCGAGAATACTACACCTTGTATACCGGCCGGAATACCTATTCGAAGGATCCTTTTCACTGTCGCGCCGTTAGGCTTAAGTCTTCTGAGACTCACCTTGAAAGCGCCCTTTTCGCGCATGAGTGTTCGGAGTATGAGTCCTGCCGATATGAACTGCGAGATCACCGTTGCCAGGGCGACGCCAAGCACGTCAAGATGAAATATGATGACAAATATAAGGTTCAAAATGACATTTATAACGCCCGCGGCAAGCAGAAAATAGAGCGGCCTTTTGGTGTCTCCCTTTGCGCGCAGGATTGCGCTGCCGAAGTTATAGACCATCATAGCCGGCATGCCCAGGAAGTAGACTCTCAGATACAATGCGGAAAGCCCGAGTATCTCAGCAGGGGTCTGCATCAGCTCAAGGATCTGCGTTGCAAACAGCAGTCCTACTATGGTCAGCAGCAATCCGCTTATTATGCCGAGAGAGATCGATGTATGTATGGTCATTTTTAGCCTGCCGTGCTTGCCTGCGCCTATGAGCTGTGCCGCAAGCACGTTCGTTCCGGTCGCAAGTCCGAGAAACAGGTTAGTCATGAGATTGATCAATGATGTGTTGGATCCCACTGCCGCGAGAGAGTTCTCCCCGGCGAAACGCCCTACAATTATAACGTCTGCTGCGTTAAACAGCAGCTGGAGTACGCTTGACGCCATAAGCGGCAGGGCAAACATAAGTATCGAAGGCAGCAGCGGTCCTCTGCACATATCTATCTCAGATCTGGTTTGTTGCATTTTATAATCACCTCAGAAAATATTGTACCACAAAGCTAACATATAGTCAACATGATAAGTTAATACTTTTAAAGTTACTACTCAGGTATGAAAAATCGCATAATAAAGGCATTGTGCAAAA
>CAJFVT010000106.1 GCA_904420525.1 uncultured Clostridia bacterium
AAAAAAGTCAACATGCTTATTCAAAATTCTCTTGAAAAAGACATGCATATGTGATAAAATAAATCCATTGATTTATGAAACGAGGTTTTAGCATGAGAATTCTTGGTATAGACTATGGCGACTCCCGTGTAGGTGTAGCAGTAAGCGATCTTCTCGGTCTCACTGCGCAAGGTGTAGGAACGATCAAAAATACTGGAAAAAGGAAGCTGTTAGAGGACTTAAAGGATATAATAGACCAATATGATCCTGAAACCATCGTTATCGGTCTGCCAAAAAACATGGACGGCAGCGAAGGCTTCAGAGTCGATGCTACCCGCAAATTTGCACAGCAGCTGAGCGAAATATACAGCGGTAAAATTGAGTTTGTCGATGAGCGGCTTACTACCATGGGAGCGGCACGCTATCTCAATACAACAAACACCCGCGGAAAAAGACGCAAGAATATTATTGACACTGTTTCGGCATGTCTTATTCTTGAAAGCTATCTTTCAAAAAATAAATAAAAAGCATTGACATTTGATGAGAAATATATTACAATATGATTAGGGATATAAAAAAATGCCTGCAAACTCATATTCGGTCTGTGTTACAGATCTGTCATTCCCCTTTATGCGGGCAGAAAGGCATACAACGGATTATGGAAAACAATATAATTATACTTGAGGATGAAAACGGCGCTGAAATAGAATTTGAGACACTGGATGTTTTCGAATTTGAGGATCATGTATTTTTTGCATTAGCCGAGGTCATTCCTGACGATGCAGAAGAAGCAGAAGATGACGGCGTGCTTATCATGATGGTGGACGGCGATATAAACAGCGATGACGCTGAGCTCGTTATGGTCGAAGATGAGGATCTTTTACAGCGTGCCTTTGACGAGTTCGTAAGACGCGATGAAGAATTCTATAACGCAGAATGATCACCGCTTTTTATATTTTACATGGGTAATACTCTTGTAAAGAAAATGTAATGAAATTACTCTTGTATTTTATGTCGCATTGTGGTATAATATAATTGTAAAGAAGCCCTGGGGTTTCGCGTGGATCAGTCATTTTTTTTACCAACACATCTTAAAAGGGATGCTTACTCCGAATGCGGCGCATACGCCTCCTTTCACCTTGTGTGACTGCCAGTGGACATGTAAAACAAACGGGAAGCGACCCACCTGCGTTAGCAGGTAGAAACTTTGACTTTAATCACGGTTACTCTGGGGATCTTTTATATGGTTTGACCCTTATATTCAGCGTGGATCAACTAACCGCTTATATGCCGGTATTCGGCATTTTTTTCCAACGCGGAAATATGGAGTTCAAACGATATTACAAGCAAATCAAGGCGGAGGGCTGATTTTCGACCCCCGCTTTATTTGCATGCTGACTGAAATGATATGTGGCTGCCTCTTTAATGATTCATACGCCTGCTTGATTTTAATGCAGACCGCTGAATAACGGCAGCTTTTTTTATTTCTTCAATACGCCCTAGTACATTTTAACTGAATTTTATAACTTTTTGTCCGTTTTTCTTGTTGATGAATTGTGTAAAATAATATATAATTAGAGTATATTATATATGATTTTAGGGTATTTTGATGAGGCATATAATAAAATAACATCAATTTTTTTAAAAATGTTGCTAAAATCTATATACAAATCCAATTATTTGTGTTATACTTATAATATAATTATAAACAATATAAGCCTATAGGAGGGATCAACGATGGCGGTAAAATACTATCCTCTCGCTGCGGCTCAGGCTACACAGCATGATCTGGCGAAGGAATTCGGCACATCTCAGGTCATCAATATCTGTATTTGCTCAACACTGCAGACAGAGATAGACTTTGATCTGCTAAAAAAATGTATCCAAGAGGAATTCAAACGCTATGAATGCCTGCGGATACGATTTACAAAGCCTGACAAAAACGGAGATGTTATGCAGTATATCGTACCGCGTGACACGCGCGATATACAACTCATAGATTTCAGCGAAACCGATGAAAGAGCTATTGAAAAAAAACTTAACGAATGGTCATTCGAGCCTTTTTCTGAGCCTGATTCACCGATGGCCGAGATCAAAATGCTCAAAATGCCCGATGGTTACCAAGGCCTGTACCTTAAGATAGACCATCGTCTTGCTGATTCGAGCGCAGTCATCGTTATGATCAATGACATAATGGAGCTGTACTGCCATTACTGCTTCGGATCACCTTATCCTAAGCCTCTGCCTTCATATATTGAAGCGCTGGAAAAAGATCTGGAACGGCAAAAGTCTGAAAAGAAAGTAGCACGCGACAGCGAATTCTGGGACAAGGTCCTGGATATGGGCGAGCCTTTGTACTCAGACGTCACAGGCACATGGAAGCTTGAAGAAACACGCAAGGAACACAACGATCCTACGATCAGATGGGCAGACAGAGAGATAAAGGATACACGCGTGAATTTTGCGGTATTTGATCTGGAGCCTGAGCCCTCAATGCGGCTTTTGGAATACTGCCTTAACAACAATGTTTCCATGACTAATCTTTTGCTCATGGGACTGAGAACTTATCTCTCAAAAATGAACGACGGACAGACCGACATAAGCATAAGAAATTTCGTTTCACGCCGTTCAACAAAGCTCGAACGCTTCAGCGGTGGAAGCAGAACTCAGTGGTTCCCATGCAGAACTGTAATAGAACCGGATACAGAGTTTCTTGACGGCATATATATAATCCAGGATTTCCAAAACCAGGTTTACCGTCATTCAAACTATGATCAGGCTGCGCTTGCGAAAAAGTTTGCCGAAAGATTCGGACAGCCGCCGCATACGACATATGAAGGAATGCTTTTGACCTATCAGCCGCTCCCGGTTCGTCTGCAAAACCCAAATCTCAAGGGGATCCCGTTCAAGTCAAGATGGCTGAGTAACGGAACAGGAGTACAGAAGCTTTATCTAACAGTAATGCACCGCCCTGACGCAGGACTTCAGTTCTTCTTCAAATATCAGGAGTCAGAGCTTTCACGAGATGATGTTGAAAAGGTCTATTACTATCTGATGAGAATAATCTTCATGGGAGTTGAGCATCCTGATCTTTCAATAGGAGATATTATAAAAATGGTTTAATAGGCAAGTTATTTGCCTGAAATACAATACCGGACAGCTTTACTGCCCGGAAAACAAATCAAGGAGGAATAAAAAATGCTTGAGGATCTTAAGGAAAAGCTTGGAGAGTATGTAGACACACCTTTGGACGAAATAACAGCGGATACGCGTTTTATTGAGGATCTCGGTCTTAATTCATTTGAATTCATGTCCTTGCTCGGATATCTTGAGGAGGAATATGACATTGTAGTAGATGAAAACGAAGTCCGCGGGCTCAGAACTGTAGGAGAAGCGGTTGAGTACATTGAAAAGCTGACAAAGGAAGCATGATTCAGGAAATGGAGGCTAACATGGCATTAAACACTATCAGGGACATTGTTGTTAACTGTGCAAAGTCATACGGTGATATGACGGCGTTTAGATTTATAAGCGGCAAAGAGCTTAAAGATAAGACGTATTCTGAACTTAAAGCGGAGAGCGAGGCTGTAAGCCGAATGCTTGACAAGTTCGAACTTACCGGAAAACACATCGCTCTCATAGGCGCAAGCAGCTATGAATGGATCGTGAGCTATCTAGGCATCGTTGACAGCGGCAGCGTTGCAGTGCCTTTGGATTCATCACTGCCCCCGGCGGAGCTGTACGAGCTTATAAACAGAGCAGACGTTTCTGCGGTCATATACGACAAGACCCAAAAAGCTATGGCAGACGGCATTTCTGAAAATTGTCCTGAGGTCAAATACATGATAGCTATGCAGGACAATGCCTTGCTTGAGGGCGGGTACTCGCTCACCTCGCTTATCGATGAATGTATGGGCTGTTATGACGAAGAGATAGATCCGGATAAAATGTGTACGCTCATGTATACGTCCGGAACAACAGGAAAGAGCAAGGGCGTTATGCTTTCTCACCGCAATCTTGCACAGAACGTTGAAAACTGTGTCGTTTTCATAGACCCCGGCAAGGTTTCAATGTCGGTCCTGCCGATACATCATTCATACTGTCTGACGGCCGGAGTCCTGAAGAGTATGTCGCTCGGAAGCTGCATATGCATCAATGATACGATGATGCATTTCGCAAGGAACTTGCAGAGGTTCAAGCCGGAAATAATGCTGCTGGTCCCGCTCATAATCGAAACGATATAT
Organism: uncultured Clostridia bacterium; assembly: GCA_904420525.1. Taxonomy (GTDB): domain Bacteria; phylum Bacillota; class Clostridia; order UBA1381; family UBA1381; genus Ornithomonoglobus. The sequence goes on from CAJFVT010000106.1 coordinate 4,224, forward strand.
GGGCAGCTGAGAGATGTTGATCCCAATATCCCAAAGGAAATGATAGCGCAGAAGGTATTCGGCGGCAATCTCAAGATCATATTCAGCGGCGGAGCTTATCTTAATCCCGATCTGGTAGATTTCTTTGCAGAATACGGAGTAAGTATAATGCAGGGCTACGGTATGACGGAATGCTCGCCTGTTATAAGCACCAATAACCAGGTATACGCAAAAACAGGCTCGATCGGCAAGCCGCTGGCTAACTGTGAGATCAAGTTTGTCGATGAGGAGATATGCGTAAAAGGCTCAAGCGTTATGCTTGGCTACTATAAAATGCCCGAGGAAACAGCTGAAGCTCTCGATGAGGATGGCTGGCTCCATACAGGCGATCTAGGATGCATGGACGATGACGGCTTCCTGTACATAACAGGAAGAAAGAAAAACCTGATAATCCTTTCAAACGGAGAGAACATCTCGCCTGAAGAGCTGGAAAACGCGATAAGCAAGCATGACCTTGTAAAAGAGGTGCTTGTAAGAGAGAACGGTCAGAATATCGAAGCAGAGATATTCCCCGATGCCGAGTATGCAGAGGCTCACGGTATCACAGACATAAATAAGAGTCTGCAGGATATAATTGATGATTTCAACAAGGACATGCCTCTTTACAAGCGTATAACTTCTCTGAAGATACGAGATGTCGAATTTGAAAAAAATACTACAAAGAAAATAAAGAGATTTTAAACAAACACAGCGGCAGACTAGGACTAAGTCCCCAGCTGCCGCTGCTTTCATCTCTGACCCCCCTCTGCTCGTCTAAATATACAAACAAAGAGATTTTTCAGATATAGCTGTTATGGAGAAAAATCACGCCTGTACTGAAGCGGACGCAGAGATGTGCGTTTTTTGAACTGCGCTATGAAATTCCCCGGATCAAGGAAACCGCATTCACCGGCTATATCAGATATGCTCATACTTGTTGATCGCAGCAGCTCCTTTGATTTGTTTATACGGTAATTAGTCAGATAACTATACGGAGTAACTCCCATAACTCTCCTGAACATACGTATAAAATGGAACTTGGACATATGTATTTCCGCAGTCATATCATCGACAGATATCTGCTCCTTATAATTTTTGTGTATGTACTCGATGACTTCACCTATTTCACTGCCGCTGCCATGCACTGCCCCGCCGCGGATCACTGCTGATATAAGCTTGGTTACCATCAAATGAACTCTGTTCGACATTTTGAAACAGCTCTCTATATCAGTAAGCTCTATTTCAGATACTATCTGTGAAACAGTATCATAAAAGCCTGTACAGCACGTAATATCCACAGCTGATGAGCCATTGGGATATAAAAGCTTAAGCATCGCCGCCACAGACGCGCCGTCAAAATGTATCCAATAGAATTCCCAGCTGCCGGTGCAGAAATATTCGTGAGCGCTGCGGCAATTTATAATACAGGCACATCCCTCACCAAGCTCAAATTCCGCTTCGTTCGTCTTGACACACCCGCTCCCGGATACTGTAAGGATCAGCAAAAAGCTTTCATGATAATCACGGCTGACTCTATAGCCGCTCTGTGCCCAGAAATGCCCGGCCTCTGTTATATGAAACGGCAGCGCAAGAGCCGCCTCTGTGGGAGTAGCGCTCAGCCAGACTGATCGATCAGATATAAGCTCATTATATTTTCCCATAGCTCAAACTCATTGTGCGCGATTTTCCATTTCCTCAAATATATCAGCCCACGTCATACCGTTATCAACAAGCATTACCGAGAGATGATAAAGCAGATCTGCTGTCTCATACTTTATTTCGTCCTTATCTCGGTTCTTCCCGGCAATAACGACCTCCGCCGCTTCTTCACCGACCTTTTTAAGTATCTTGTCCTCACCCTTATTAAAAAGGTAATTCGTATAGGATCCATCCTCAGGATTATTCTTCCTATCTATTATAACTGCCTGCTCACGCATCAGGATATCACTTGTTCCGGCCTGCTTTGTATCCTCAACAAGCCCGCCGTTCTCAATACGTCTGTAAAAGCAAGAACGGCTGCCGGTATGACAAGCCGGTCCGTCAGGACGCGCAAACACCACAAGGCA
>CAJFVT010000107.1 GCA_904420525.1 uncultured Clostridia bacterium
GCAACAAAGACTGTAGAGATAAACAAACCCTTCGAGGCAAACAACTGTGTTATCGATAGGGTGATATTCTCGCCGTTCGGCAATCAGTTAATGCTCACTACCATGGGCAATGAACATTCGGACATATACCGTGTCGACCAATTTGCACTCTGCGATGAAAACGGCAAATTCCTTGATGTGCTTAATACTGATCTTGCGTTTTATTCTGACCGTGAAAGCAGCAACTCATTCGAGTTCCTGAAAGCGGATGCGGATACAGAGAAGATGAGCATAGTGCCGGTAATATTTAATGAGCCTGAGGGTGATGTCGGGTGTGAAAAGCAGCAAATAGGCACATACCCCATGACGTTCGAGGTAAGCAGTAACGGCAAGGTAGTTGTGACGGATATACGCATCTCCGACGGGCGTGTGGATATAGACTATTACAAGGATGGATTTGTGATGTACGATCCCGGTTTCAGGCTCGTTGATGACATTGGAAACAATGCAGAGCCGGGCGGAAAACTTGGCTGTATGCTGAAAACGACAGTACACTATGATACCGATTCATACACTGCATCTTATATTTACGATGCGCTTGATGAGAACGGAGCGCCTATCCCCGCGGGTGAGGAGGTAAGCGCGGAGGCGATCACCGAGAAGTTCACAACGCTTGAGGTCTACAGACAGGACTATATAGAGCTTGACTATGATAATGCGGCAACAGTCGATCTAAAATAAATATTACATGATCTGAACTAAATATTACATATTTGCTGTTGCATAGGCGTCCGTTATGCTGTATAATTAAAAAGGGCAAGAGTCCCGTTCATTACAGCAGAAGAGAGGAAAAAACGAATGATTTTAGACTGTCATACACATTCATCATTTTCAACGGACGCCAGCGGCAGTGTTGCCGAGATGGCGGCGCGTGCGGCGGAGCTGGGTCTTTCGGTCTATGCGGTAACAGATCATTGTGAGTGCAATAGGTTTTATGACAAGGCGAGCTATGAGCATACGGAAAGGGGACAGTATGGCAACAAGGAGCTGGCTGAAGGCTCTCTTGAGGCGATCCTGGAGGAAAAGATCAAGCAGGAAGGGAAGATAAAACTTCTGGCAGGCGTGGAGCTGGGGCAGGCGACATTTGACCATGAGGCAGCAGCCGTTATAACGGGCAACAGGGATTACGATGTTATAATCGGATCTATGCATCAGGTACCGGATATGGAGGATTTCTGTTTTACGGATCCGGCTGATTATGATGTAGATAAGGCTTTGGAGATGTATTTTAAGGAAGTGTATAAAATGTGCTGTGATATAGATTTTGATGTTCTGGCGCATCTTACATATCCTGTTCGTTATATTGAGGGAGATTATGGAATAAAGACAGACATTTCGCGGTATGATGATATAATTGAGATGATCTTTAAAAATGCTGCTCAAAACGGCAGGGCGTTGGAGATAAATACATCCGGACTGAGGCAGAGATACGGAAGGACCTTCCCGGAAATAAAGTATGTAAAGCTTTTCAGGGAGCTTGGAGGAGAGTATATAACCTTCGGGTCTGATGCGCATTGTGTAAGAGATCTGGGGAAAGGCATAGATACGGCCGAGGAAATGGCCATGCTTGCCGGATTTAAATATGCAGCATATTTTGAGCAAAGAAGACCGAAAACGATCAAGATCGGTTAAAGCAACAGAGCAAACAGCCCCGGCTGCGGATCCTGTGATCTGCGGCCGGGGCTGTTCTTTTATTTTAAAAATCCTGCAACGATCTTTGCTTCCGCTTCTTCTTCGGTGAGTCCAAGAGTGCGCAGCTTCACGATCTGCTCGCCGGCTATTTTCCCTATGGCGGCCTCATGGATCAGCGCCGCATCGCCATGGTTTGCCGAAAGCTCCGGAGCCGCATCTACCTTGCCGTTGTCTGCTATTATCGCATCACATTCGGAATGACCTGCGCAAGGCGCATTTCCTACTATTTTTGAATGATAGGACTGGTGTGAGTTGCCCTTTGCAACTGAGCGTGATATGAGGTTTACGCTGGAATTTTCACCGTTCATCTCGACTTCAAAATCAGTGACCGCCTTCTGCTCGCCGTCGGTAAGTATCCTCTCCCGGATTATAAGCTTTGCATCCTTGCCGACTACCGCGGAGGTCTTCCTGAGTGTTCTGTCGACACCACCGAGCTGGAGCGAATCCATCTCGAATTCCGCTCCCTCCTCAAGCACTATGTCTGTGACCGGATCGATAGTTTTCGTGCCTGTGCCGCGCCCGGTGCCTACATGGTTCTCGCGGTAAATGACGTGGGCGTTTTTGCCGATAAAGAAACGGTGTATGCCGTTGTGCCGCGCCGGCTCACCGTGTGACACGTGAACTCCGCAGCCTGCGATGATCAGAACGTCCGCGTTATCTCCGATGTAAAAATCATTGTAGACCAGGTCATCTACGTTTCCATGCGTAACGCATGCCGGTATCGAAAGGCGTTCTCCCTTTGTACCCGGAAGTACATGTATCTCAAGCCCGGGGGCATCAGTTTTGCTGTCTATCTTGATATGCTCTGTAGAGCGTCTTTCAACACAGCAGCCGTTTTCGCGTATACTGTAAGCGTCCTTGTAGCCTCCGTCATCGTAATCTGATACCGCCTTGAGCAGTTCTTTTGTTATCTCATTCATTATTGTCACCTCCGTTATATACGCTCCGGCGAGGGCAGTTATCGTTTCTCCTGCCTTCAAGGAGCATTGGAAGGATCTCATCAGCCGAGCCCTTGGAGGATACGCGGCCGTCCGAGATCACAATTATCTCGTCAGCGATGGACAGGATACGCTCCTGATGCGAGATGATTATCATTGAGCCGTTCAGCGAGCTTTGCAGATCCTTGAAAACATCTATGAGATTATTGAAGCTCCATAGATCTATCCCGGCCTCAGGCTCGTCGAATATGGAAAGACGGGTATGGCGTGCGAGCACTGTAGCAAGCTCTATCCGCTTTATCTCACCGCCTGAGAGAGTGTCGTTGACCTCTCTGTTTATATATTCTTTTGCGCACAGACCTACTCTCATAAGATATCCACAGGCCTTCTGCTCCGAAAGCTCGCCGCCTGCAGCAAGCTCAAGCAGATCCAGAACAGTAAGTCCCTTGAAGCGTACCGGTTGCTGGAAAGCAAAGCTTATTCCGGCTTTTGCACGTTCCGTTATGTCAAGATCGGTGATATCGGTGCCATCGAGGAGTATTCTTCCCGAATCCGGCTTTTCGAGTCCTGCGATCATTTTTGCCAGTGTGGTTTTCCCGCCGCCGTTGGGACCTGTTATCACAACAAGCTTATTTTCGGGAATAGTCAGGTCTATGCCTTTCAGAACCTGAGTGCCCTCCGGGGCAGTCCAGACTATATTGTTAAGCGTAAGCATAAAAATGCCACCTCTTTCGTTTATGAATCGCGGCGTGTAACGCCGTATTTATTTTAGTATCCCGTTCCGCGCGGTATATATTCAAGCCGCGGAACACGGCAGTATTTATATACTGTTTTTGTATTAGTATATTGTAGCATAATGAGGAGTAAAAGTCAAGGGTTTCCGCAAAGTTTATTCATACTAAATCAGTGTATTTTAAAAATGAAAATTATTTTTACTTATTTGGCTGTAAAATATGCTGCTGCATTGGGACGTTTTCGTTCTAAAAGAGCGCGGCAGCTAATACAATGTAACATACGCCGTGAGCTGATAGAAGCGGCGGTAATATCCGGAAGGAGAAAAGGGACATGTATGTAGCAATAAATGAGACAGCCGCTGGTGGACGAGGTATCATAAACGTGCTGCCTGTGCAGCTAAGAAGATATATGTGCGGAGTAAATCTTGATGAGGCGTCAGAGATACGGCTGATAGCAGGTAAGCCGTTCGTTATCCGCTACCCGGACGGTGATTATTATCTGACTCCGAGATCAGTGCTGTCGCGCAGCCCTGCGGGTGCTGTGACAGTAACGGGCGCTCAGCTGGGGGAATTACTGGAACGCATAACTAGATCATCCCTGTATTCAGTCAGGGATGAGCTGCGAAGCGGGTATATAACTATAGAAGGCGGACACCGAGTAGGCATTGCCGGAACGGCTGTGATGGACAACGGTTCGGTCGGGTTCATACGCAATATCTCAGCAATGAATATTAGACTGGCGAACGAGGTCATAGGCGCGGCAGACGCGATATCGGGTCATATTTTATCTGGCGGCACAGTAAGGAGCACGCTCATAATATCTCCGCCAGGAGCGGGAAAGACAACGATGCTAAGGGATATAGCACGGATGCTGTCGCAGCGTGGCTTTGCTGTATCGATAGCGGACGAGCGCTGTGAGATCGCGGCTATGCATGGCGGCAGGAGCGCGTTTGAGCTGGGCGGGCTGACATCGGTCATGGATAACTGTCCGAAGGCGGAGGCAATGCTTATGCTGCTGCGCTCAATGTCGCCGGATGTCATAATAACTGATGAGATAGGCACGAGAGCGGATGCTGAAGCTGTACGGAGCATAATGAACAGCGGAGTTGCTGTTATAGCGTCAGCGCACGGCAGGAGCATAGAGCAGATCATGAAGCGGCGCGAGCTGGCAGAAACAGCTGAGCTTTTTGAGATATCAGCGGTGCTTTCGAAGCGGTTAGGAGCAGGAACGGTTGAGGAGATAAGGAAAAATGATTAGGCTTATGGGAGCGCTGCTGATATGCGCGGTTTGCATCTGGGTAGGATTTTCTGCGGCAGACAGACTAAGGCGAAGACGTGATTTTCTAGAGAGCTTTGTAACGTCTCTTTCTGTGCTTGAAACAGAGATAGTATTTGGGAAATACGAGCTTGAAGATATATTCGGAAGAATGAGTGCCGATGAGCGTTTATACGGGATGTATAAGCTATGTGCCGGACAGATCGGCGAATATGGGATAAAACGCGCGTGGAATGATGCGGTTTCAGCTGTAGCGGATGCAGCGTCACTTACAGACAATGATATCGACACTGTCTGCGCGCTCGGACCGGAGCTAGGAATGAGCGATATAAACGGGCAGATACGCGCTATAGAAAGAACATCGGAGCTGGCTTCAAAAAATGCTGCAGAGGCGGGTGAGCGTTGTACACGGCTTACTAGGGTATACAGGGGCTGCGGGGTGCTGTCCGGTGCTTTTGCGGTGCTCATGCTGATGTAGCTGAAAGGATATGTAGCATGAATATTGACTTGATCTTTCAAATTGCGGGGGTGGGGATCGTTGTTGCGGTAATAAATCAGCTGCTTACGCGCGCGGGAAGGGACGAGCAGGCGCTGCTGATAACAATTGCCGGGCTTGTGGTGGTGCTGTTTATATTAACTGAACAGATAGGGACTCTGTTCGAATCGATAAAACGGATATTCAACCTATGAACGAGATTATAAGGGTGATCGGGATAGGCTTTGCCGGAGGGATGCTCTCGCTCATGGTGAGAAAACATTCACCTGAGTTTGCTCTTCTTATAGCTCTGGCAGCTTCTGCGGCTGTGCTTGCGGGGACTATCGAATGGATAGGAGAGATAATGAGCGGGCTGAGAGAGCTTATAGAAGAGTGCGGGGTAGATATAAAGTATTTCTCGGTAATAGCCAAGGTGGTCGGTACGGCGTACATTTCACAGTTTGCCGCAGAGATCCTGCGTGACAGCGGAGAGAATGCCGTTGCTTCAAAAATCGAAGCGGCGGGTAAGATATGTATTCTTGCGCTTACCCTTCCTGTAATGGCATCGTTTATGGAGCTTTGCATAAAGGTGGTGAACAGCGTATGAAACGGATAGCCATTGCTGCGCTGATGATCATGTTTATATTTGCCGTCAGAGCTGAAGCATTCACTGTGCCGTATATAGACGGATATGAGGCGTTTGAGGAAAATGCCTCTGAGATCATGAGCGGCGGATTTTCACTTGATCCGGTAGATATACTGAATAATGTTATTAACGGTATTATGGCGGAGATAAGGACCTTTGCCGCCAATGCGGCGGTGATCCTTGTCATGGCCATGCTGTCATCGACTGTGGGTACGCTGAATTCGTCATTAGGTGAAAGCCCGGCCGGCAGAGCGGCGTTTTTCACATTTTTCACGGTCATAAGCGGTCTGGCGCTCTCATGCTTTTCCACAGCCTTGTCATATGGTACCGAGGTCATATCTCAGATGACAGATTTTATGACGAAGCTGACTCCGGTACTGATCCTTATGCTGTTCACCTGCTGCAAGGCAGCGAGTGCGGCGGCGTTTGAGCCTGTGCTTTCGGCGGCGGTATATGTTGTGTCAATAGTGATAGAAAAATGCCTGATACCGCTTATGACGTTTTCGGCGGTAATGGCGGTAGCGGGAAATATAGGGGACAAGTCCAGGATCTCAGGATTTATAAAGATCGTGAGGTCGGTAACGAAATGGCTGATGGCATTTGTTATAACCCTGTTCACAGGCATAAACGCTGTTTATGGGTTTTCAACAGCGGCGCTGGATGCAGTTGGTGCTAAAACTATAAAATTCGCGGTAGGGAGCCTTGTGCCGGTAGTAGGCGGCTTTTTGTCGGACACGCTTGAAACGGTTGCATCTTCCGCGTCTCTTTTGAAAAATGCGGCGGGCATCTCAGGGATAATCATAATATGCGGCATATGTATAACGCCGGTCATAAAGATAGGTATAATGCAGCTGCTGCTGAAATTTGCCGCGGCAATGGTCGAGCCTGTAACTGACAGCCGTATCTCATCGATGATATGGGATGTGAGCGAAGCGGTCACATCGGTGTTCGGTACGGTAATACTCACGGCCGTTTTATTTTTGATAAACATATGTATAATACTTACAGCCACAGGCGTTTAGCGCTGTGGAGGAGGTGACTGTGTGAGGACATATATAATTTCTGTTGCCGCGGCGGCGGTGATCGCTGCGGTGGTGAACATGATAGCGCCGGAGAAATGGGCGAAATATGTGGGTATGGCTACCGGATTGGTAGTGGTAATGTGTATTGCGCAGCCCGTTTTCACGTTGTTTCATGAGAACGTTTTTGAGGGATTTAGCTGGGAGACGCAGGTAAGCGAGGCGGACGGCGATGCGCTGCTGCGCAGTGAGATAAAAGCGGAGCTGAAACGGCGTGTTGAGGAGGACGCGGCAGCACGGCTGAAATCTGAGTTCAACCGTGACTGCATAGTTGAGGCGGAGATAGCTGTAAACGATGCCGGTGAGATAGAAGGGGTTGAAAGCATGAAGGTTTATGGGAAAAATATAGACAATACCGTGCTTGCGAGGCTCAGAGAGGTATATGGTGTTTCGGAGGTTACATATGAAGGGTATCGGGAAAATATTAAAAAGCCGGAATAATCGCATAATGCTTGTAATATTAATAATTGGGATCATAATTATAGCGATCTCAAGCGGTATACCGGAAAGCAGCGAGACCGGCGCCGAGATATCTGAATACAGGGGAGAGGAGGAAAGATTAAGTGAGATTTTATCCGAGATAGACGGGGCCGGACGGGTATCCGTTATGATATCGTATGTGTCCACAATGGAAAAGGACATCGCGTTCGACGGAAAGAACGAGCGTGCGGTAACGTCTGGGGGTGACGTTATGGTAACGCGCGAAATATATCCCGAGGTGAAAGGTGTAATAGTTATAGCGGACGGCGCGGGAGATCCGTCCGTAAGGCAGGCGATAAAGGAGGCGGTCACGGCTGTGACCGGCGCGGGAGCGAACCGTGTATGCGTGTATACGCGCGGTGAGGGCGCGGATAAATAGGCTTCCGTGCCGGACTGAAAAAATCAACCGCAGCAGCGGAATTTGTTTGGAGATGAGATGATGATATTGAAGAAAAAAGAAATCATTGCCGCATCCCTTGTTGTGCTTATAGGCATGGCAGGGTATCTTAACTGGTCGTATCAGGATACAGTGAGAGTGCGCGATAACGAAAGCTATGTGGAAACCGGTAAAACGCTTGGCGAGGCGGAAATGGTCTCGTCGAACAATGGTGTGGCAGAGGAGACCCCTGCAGCTGCGGAGGAAGCGTCCGGCGCGGCAGAGGACACCTCCGGATCCGCAGAGGATGCCTCAGCTGAAGCAGAGGAAACGTCTGGAGAAGCGGAGGGAACGGACACATCGGAAACTACGGCTCCTGAGCAGACTAAGTATTTTGAGGAGGCGAAAATGAACCGTGAGTCTGCAAGAGCGGCGGCAACAGAAATGCTTAAGGCCACATCCTCCGATTCATCGGTAGACGAAGCGACCCGTGCTCTCGCGGGTGAAAAGCTGGTTGCGTGCGCTGCGGATATAGAGCTTGAAAATCAGATAGAAAGCATCGCCTCCGCAAAGGGTTACAGTGAGGTCTGCGCATATATAAACGAGGGGATGGCGACCCTGGCGGTAAGGAGTGAAGGGTTGGATGGTGAGGATGTTTCAAAGCTTACTGATATAGTAACCAGCTGCTCAACGATAACGGCGGACAATGTAAAGATAGTTGAGGTGCAGTAGTAAGGGATAAAAAAACAGCATTTTTGAAGTTTTCATGTTGAAATCCGGAGCTGGATGTGGTATAATTATAATAGCTTAAAAATATACATTCACAGAACAGGAGGATTGAACATGGACGAAGAGATCAAGACTGTGAACGAGACAGAGGAAGCTGCAGAGCCGGAGACAGCGCCTGCGGAAGCTGAAGAAGCAGAGGAGGCGGTGGTTGAGCCTGAGGCGGCTGATGATGCAGAAGAGACGATCGGAAATATAAAAATATCAGTTGAGGTCGTTTCAACTATCGCAGGAATAGCCGCATCGGAAATAGAAGGCGTTTCATGTATGTATACATCCTTTGTGGACGGTGTTGCGCAGCGTCTCGGTGCAAAAAAGAGCGCATCAAAGGGTGTGCGTGTTGATATGACCGGCAGCAGCGTTATAATAGACCTGTATATAGTAGTGGAATATGGTGTAAAGATTCCGGAACTGGCGTGGGAGATACAAGAAAATGTTAAGAACAGTGTTGAGACTATGACAGGTATGGCTGTTGAAAAGGTAAATATCCATATAGAAGGCATCAGCTTCGGAGGAGCTGCGGCAGATACGTCAGCAGAGGAAATAACGGATTGATCTTATTCTGCGCGCACTTTTGTGCGCGCAGAAATCATTTTTCTGCATAAAACA
>CAJFVT010000108.1 GCA_904420525.1 uncultured Clostridia bacterium
ATCGTCTGCGCATACTTCATTCCAGCATCTGCTCATTTCCGTGAAAATGCTATAAACAGCACCGCGCTTATGCACATAAGATACGGGTAGAACATACTCGGCAGGATAGACACAGCCGTTATCCCTGCTATCTGCGCGGCTGTGAGCAGCTGCGCTCCGTAAGGCAGGACTCCCTGAACTACAGAGCCGAATATATCCAGCAGCGATGCGCTGCGCGTTGCCGCGATACCGCGGCGGTCCGCGATCTGCTTCGCCATCGGTCCTGCGAGGACGATCGCTATTGTGTTATTCGCTGTCGCAAGGTCTAAAAGTCCAACAAGCAGCGCTATCCCGTACTGCGCGGCTCTGTGTCCCGACATCCGCCTGTTCACGAATGACAGCACCCATTCAAATCCGCCGTTCTTTTTTACCATAGCGCTCATACACGATGCCAGTATCGCGATCACAACTATCTCGTACATGTCCGCCATTCCGCTGCCTATCACCGGCAGCAGCTCCGCCGGCTCCACGGTTCCGGTGATCAGCCCTGCGGCGGCCGACACGGCAATGCCTCCCGTTAGAAGAACGAACACATTCACACCGAACAGCGCGCCTATCAGCACTCCAAGATACGGTATCACCTGCCATATATTATACGGCAGCTCCTCATCCGGAGTATAGCCGCTCTCACCGGCAAGAACATAGAACAGCACCGCGGTCACGACCGCAGCCGGAAGCACGATCAGAAAATTCGCCTTGAACTTGTCTCTCATATTACAGCCCTGCGTGCGTACAGCCGCTATTGTCGTATCGGAAATAAACGAGAGATTATCTCCGAACATAGCGCCGCATACTACCGATCCTATGATAAACGGCATGGATATACCGGTTTTATTGCTTATGTCCACCGCTATCGGCGCAAGAGCCGCGACTGTTCCGACCGAGGTACCCATAGCCATGGAAATAAAACATCCCATTATAAATATCCCTGTCACTGTGAAATTGGGCGGTATGAAGGAAAGAGTCAGATTTACTGTGCTCGATACGCCTCCCGCCGCCTCTGCCGCCGCTGAAAAACCGCCAGCCAGCAAATAGATCATACACATTATAAGTATATTCGGATCTCCGGCTCCTGAAGCGGCTGTTCCTAGCCTGCGCTCAAAGCTTTCGCCCCTGTCCTGCATTATCGCCGCAAACAGTGCTATTAGCAGCGCAAGCACCATAGATATAGCATAGAAGTCTCCGAGGGCTATACCGCCGCCCACATAGAGTGCTATAAACAGCGCCACCGGCATGAGCGCCCATCCGTTCCCTCGGCCTGAAATCGTATTTTTATCTTTTATTTTCATATATCTCCTCAATAAACGGCCGCTCCTGTCGTTTTATTGAACAGCAAAGCTCAGGCCTCAGTTATATTTCACGCACAGCGTGCCTTGTAGCATGGCAGTTTATATTAACCGCAACAGGCAGTCCGGCGATATGCGTGGGATATGTTTCTATATTGACCGCAAGCGCAGTCGTTGTGCCGCCCATTCCCTGCGGACCTATACCCAGCAGGTTTATCCTGTCAAGCAGCTTTTCCTCAAGCTCCGCATAATACGGAGTTTTGTTTCTTATCTCTATATCACGCGTCAACGCTTTTTTAGACAGCACCGCGGCCTTGTCCATGGTTCCGCCTATGCCGACGCCTACCACCATCGGCGGACACGGGTTGGCTCCCGCCTTTCTGACTGTCTCTACTACGAAATCGATAACGCCGCCGACACCATCGGACGGGTTCAGCATCTTTATCCCGCCCTTGTTCTCACTCCCGAAGCCCTTCGGCGCAAACGTCAGCTTTAGCTTGTCGCCCTTTACAAAGTCATAGTATATTACCGCAGGCGTATTGTCATTCGTATTCACTCTGTCGAGCGGGTCTCGGACTACTGATTTTCGCAGATATCCTTCCGTATATCCCTCTGAAACACCTCTGTTAACCGCCTCAGCGATCGTTTCGCCATCAACGAACACCTCGTTTCCTATCTCTATAAAAAATACAGCCATACCTGTATCCTGACAGATCGGGACCTCCTTCCTGTCGGCAATATCGGCATTCTGCAGAAGCTTTTCCAGCACGCCGCGGCTTACCTCCGACTTTTCCGTGCTTACTCCCTTTTCAAGCGCGCGTCGAATATCACCGTTCAGATGACAATTGGCGCTTATGCACATCTCCTTTACCGCGCGCGTTATTTCCTCACTTTTTATTATTCTCATTTTATGACCTTTTAAATCCTTTCATATTTTAAAAGAGGAGCTGTCGCATTAAGAAACGCACATGGCTGCTCGATTTTAGATGCAGAACCGACAAAACACACCCGACGGTGTATACGGATACTCCGAGAGGTGTGTTTTGTTCGTAGCTAAATGGCTTTATAAAGCTATTTAGCGGTCTGCGCTAAAAGCGACAGTCCCCTATTTTAAATCATCACAGAAGTACCCACGAATCGAACCATTTCAGCCAGTTCTCGGCATATGAATAATCACACGGAGCGCCGCTGAGCACCGGATAGAACATCGCGAACAGCACGATCGCCGCTGCTGCATATACGAATGCCGCGGCTATCACAGTGCATTGGTTTCTGTTTGCGCCCGTGCTCAATTTCCGTTTGAATAATGACAGCTCGACAGCGACTCCGCCCGCGCAGTTATCGTAAAACGTCTTTATCGTGTACCCAAGCATGAGTACGATAAACGGAACGCATGGGAAATAATGATATATATACGTCGTTCTCACTACTGCCATCCATGGCATAAGCTCCGCAAGATACGCTATCACCAGAAACAGCGGTATCCTGTTGGAGGTCTGCTTCAGCTTGTAGTCATACGTAAGCACCATCATGAACACTCCCACCATGACCGCCGAATAGAACACGATGCTGGAGAACTGACGCACAAGCTTTTCATTCCCGGCTCCGGTCGTATACGCCACAACACAGCAAAGCGCGAATACGAGCGCATATATCCCGCCGAACGCATACTTGTTCAATCCGTAATAACCTCGCTTCCTGAGCGGGATGATTATCGCGAGCGCTGTCATATATGCGAATGCGCCTATGCCGAGCCACCATACCGCCGGATTTCCGAACGAGCTTATTCCCTGCTTGAGTCCGTTATCGAGCGTATTCGAGAAATACCATATAGGACGATACATTATCGGCCACTCATACCAGTGCGATGAATACGGATGAGTTGAGTCCACAACTGTTTTGCTGTGGTAGGTCAGCATCGACTGCGCATTGTCTATTATGGTGCTGAGTCCGTGTCCGCTCGGCGTATTCAGATACGGTATATACGAAAGCGTATATATGACCGCGGGTATTATAATAAAGAATCCGACACAGAACAGCAACGTCTTTATCATATTGCCCTTAAACGAGGCTATGACCTTTTTATGCTCGAAATCGCCCGTTCTGCCGTTCGGATTACGCATCGCGATCCTATATTCCGTGTACCGCTCATAGAGCGTATAGAAGAATATTATCGCAAGTCCCGCTCCGGCATAGAGACCCGTCCACTTGCTCGCCACCGCAAAGCCGAAGAAAATCCCAGAAAGCCCCAGCGGGATAAAGGTCTTTGCTAGCGGCGTATCGTAGAAGCTTTGCTTATAATATTTATACATATAATAATACATTAGCATTATGAAGAAGGTCACGTACACGTCTATCGTTGCGATACGCGTTTGCGCGAAGTGCATGAAGTCGAACGTGAACAGCAGGCACACTACCGCCGCCAGCCATGAATGCTTCAAAAGCCTCTTTGCGAATACATAGATCACCGGTATCATGAATATTCCAAATACAGTGCCCACGATCCTCCAGCCGAACGGCACCATTCCGAATATCAATATGCCTATGCCTATAAGCACCTTGCCGAGCGGAGGATGAGTCCATTCGTACACGGACAGATGATGTATGAACTCATATGCCGTACGCGCATGATATATCTCATCGAAGTACGTTCCAGACATGAATGATTTGCCCTCTGCCATCTTCCACTTCTCGTCGAACATATTCGCTATGCTCTCATCATCCTTGTTCACCGGCTCAAGCTGATTTCCCTCGCCGTCGAGGAAGCATAGCTCCTTTATGGTAAGCTTCTCTTCATCATCGGGAGACATATTCGAAGAAAGGCTGATATATCTTGCCGTCTTGTCAACGTCGAGTATCGTCCAGCAGAACACGGCTCCAGAATCATTGCTCTCGGTATATACCTCCTGCATATTCTCATCATAATACGTTATGTCAAGGATCCTGTCCTCCTGCAGATTTCTCGCTCCTAGATAGAACTCCGTTTTCGCTATACGCTGCTCGCTGCCGAGATCGACTGTTACAGCATTTTCGGTTATTACGTTCTCTGTTTCCGGAGCGTACATATCACCAAGATTATACAGAGCGATAAGCGAATAAACAACACCTATCACAGCTATTGCGATAATATCGAACCTTGTTATCCTTGCCAGCTTCTCGCTGACTCTGAACGAAAAACCCTGTCCGATATTCGCAGCCGTATTCTTTTTCTGCTGCTGCGCCTTGCTGTATGAGGACTTCACCCTGCCGGTTTTCACAGCCACCGTTTCCTTATAGTTCACGCAGTCCTTTTGTATCACATATACAAAATAGACTAAAAGTATTATATTTATAATTGACGCGACTGTTACCACCGGGCTTCTGAAATACGTGTTTATATCCTTCTGGTATATGAGCAGTATCCATGCAGTATTGAAAAACTGCGACAGCGAGAACAGTCCGAACATGAGAAAACGTCTTGTGTTCGGCACTGCAATAAGCGCCAGCATCAGCATAGCCATGCCGGGAAACGCATAGCGCTCATGCATCTTTACCGATAACATGAACGTTCCGAAAACAAGTATGAACGCTGAGATATAATACTTGTCCGGGCTCTTGCTCTTGAAGAACACGTATGCCGAATAAGCGACCACAACGCCTATCAGGCAGTAGCCGATGATGCTTCCCGCAGTGGTCAGACCCGTCCAGTTCTTGCCTATCGCGCCGTATATGTTAAAGGCGTTCACCGTCATATACGGATACGATGCTAGAGTTTCGACATACTGGTTTATTATAACACTTATCCCGTGTATCGGATCATTTCCGAACGGCATGAACGCCACGAACATAAACGCAACTGCTCCTACTCCGCTCAGAAGTATTTTTATAAGCTTTTCCTTGGTATATTCCTCAGAGCGCACGAAATCTATTATGCCGTATATAAGCACCGGCGTGAAAAAGAGCGCCTGCGGCTTTATAAGCACAGCTATTGCAAACATGAAATATGAAAGCGTATACCGCTTCTCTGCAGTGAAATATACCGCAAGCAGACAGAACAGCGTCAGTATGCTGTCCACCTGACCCCACATAGCGCTTACCAGGATATATGCCGGGTTCAGGACAATAAGCGCGGCAAACACTGCCGAAACATCGTTCCCAAACTTTTTCGATGCGATCTTATATACCATATATCCGGTCACCATATTAGCTATTATGGCCGGGAGCTTTATAAATAGCTGCAAGCCAGTCCCCTGCAGATCCAGCAGGTTCTTGACGGCGCCCAGCAGGTACATGACATAGACATACCCAGGCGGATAGTCGTGAAAGCCCTCCGACAGGTAGAATTGCCTAAGCCCGTCCTTGAACAGCTGATCCGACCAGCCTATGAAACAGGACATATCAGTTTCATGCCCGTAATAGCACACAGCGCCTATCACGTTTGCAACAATACCCGCTATCATAACGGATATTATATACATTGCATTATTTTCAGTTCGTTTCAATTCTGATGTGTTTTCTTTCAGGTATAGCTGCCAGACCGCACCGCCGAATACCGCAGCCAATACCACGATAGAAACAATTGAAGTCATAAAGTCACCTCTTATCTCTTTTCTTTTCACAGCGCTGCACCGTGAAATAGCATATCAGTTCTATTTTACTATATTTCGTCTGTATTTGCAAGTAGTAACGGAAATTTTTTCGGATCTGCCACAAAAAAAAATCAGCCTGTCCCGGTATGCTTTGACGCATTGCCGCACAGGCTGTTCATTTGATCCGTACAAATTCAGCCGAACGTTATCTCGCCCGTTTCCGCGTCCATGGTCTTCACTATCGCGAGCGATTCGAGCTGTATCCCCTTTTCACGTATCATTTTCCCGCCGGACTGCCAGCCCTTTTCAATGGCTATGCCTATCCCCTCTACCGATGCTCCTGCCGCCTCTATAAGCTCAAGAAGGCCCATGAGCGCGCATCCGTTTGCGAGAAAGTCATCGATTATCAGCACATGATCATCCGGGCCGAGATATTTCTTTGAAACTATGACCTCATATGTCCTGTTATGCGTGAACGACTGTATATGTGTCACATAGTTGTTGCCGTCGAGGTTCACGCTCATTGACTTTTTGGCGAACACTACCGGCACTCCGAACTCCTTTGCCGCTATCGCCGCGATGCCTATACCGCTTGCCTCGATCGTCAGTATCTTGTTTATAGGCTTGCCATCGAAACGGCGCTTCCATTCCTTTGCCATCTCCTCAAACAGACCTATATCCATCTGATGGTTTATAAAGCTGTCGACCTTGAGAACATTCCCTGCTCTCACCCGTCCGTCTTTTCTTATCCTGTCCTCTAATATCTTCATAGCTTCTCCTTAAAATTATAGGTGGTCTCCCGTTCGGCAAATGCCGCCGCTATCTGCTCCGGCGTTATCGGAAGCTCATAGAACCGCTTTCCAACGGCGTTGAACACCGCGTCAGCTATAGCGGGAAGCGGAGTGTTTATTACCACCTCGCCTATAGATTTTGCCCCGAACGGACCCTCGTTCTCATAGCTGCTTTCAAACTCTACATGTATATGCCCTATATCCGCTCTTGTCGGGATCTTGTATTGCATAAGAGAATTTTCAAGCACTCTCCCGTTACGGTACGTAACGTTTTCCGAGAGCGCCATGCCTATCCCCTGCAGTATCCCGCCCTCTGCCTGAACTCTGGCAAGGTTCGGGTTCACAGGAGTCCCGCAGTCCACTACCGCGTAATAGTTTATCACCCTTGTCTCGCCCGTTTCCTTATCTATTTCCAGCTCAGCTACACCTGCCATGAACGGCGGAGGCGATATATCCGACGAATGTGTTTTCGTTACTGCAAGCGTATCGTTGCTTCCGCACATAGAAGCCGCTGCTATCTCAAAAAGCTCCGCCACTCTGCTCATGTCCTCCGCGCTGTACACGCATTTTCCGTCAAAAATACATTTATCCGGATCAAGACCGAGCATTTCCGCGCCGGCTGATATGATCCTCTCACGAAGCTCTCTTGCACAAAGCTCCACCGCCTTGCCCGTCACATACATCGTGCTTGACGCATACGAGCCGGAATCATAAGGCGATATATCCGTATCCGCACCGAACACCGCGATATCGTCCACGCTGCATTCAAGCACCTCCGCCGCGACCTGCGCAAGCGTGGTATCACAGCCGGTTCCCATATCGGCCGCGCCGATAGTCAGCGTGTAAAATCCTGTTTCATTGAGCTTCAGTATCGCCGAGCCGACATCAACGCTCGTTATGCCCGATCCCTGCATCGCGAGACCTATCCCCACGCTGCGCACCTTGCCGTTGCCCATATCACGTGCCGGATACTTCTCATCCCAGCCGGATATCTCCTTTACTCTGGCAAGGCAACGGTCGAGAGCACAGCTCGTATTCATCTGACCGTAATAAGCCGGCATCCTCTCACCCTCATGAGTTATGTTCATCTCACGAATGACCGTTGGATCCATGCCCAGACTTTCAGCAAGCTCGTTGACTGCCGATTCAACTGCGAACAGCCCCTGTGTCGCGCCGTAGCCCCGGTAGGCTCCGGAGGACATATAGTTCGTGTAAACGACATCGCTGATAAACCTGAACGCCTCCGCCTTTCCGTAAAGCGGTATCGACTTATGCCCCGAAAGCCCTACCGTTGTCGGCCCATGCTCGCCGTAAGCGCCTGTGTTGGAGAGCGTGTACAGGTCTATGCCGCGGATCCTCCCGTTACGCATAGCGCCGAGCCTTACATGCAGCTCCATCTCGTGTCTGGGGCTTGAAGCGATCATTGACTCGTACCGGGAAAAAATTATTTTTGACGGCTTTTTTGTTTTCCAGGTCACAAACGCTGGATATATCTCCGATACAGAGGTCTGCTTTGCTCCGAAGCCGCCGCCTATGCGCGGCTTTATCACCCTCACCATGGACTTGGGTATACCGAGCGCGTTCGCGATGATCCTTCTGCAGTGGAAAACTATCTGTGTCGAGCTTACTACATTCAGCCGTCCGTATGTATCTATCGTGCAGAACGTGCGGAAGGTCTCCATCATCGTCTGCTGTACCGCCTTCGTGTGGTACACCCTGTCTATCACTATGTCCGACCCGGCAAGCACTTCATCTATATCACCTTCGCCGCACTCATCATGCGCGCAGAGATTTCGCCTGTTGTCCGCGCCGACCGGCGCCATGCTGACCCAGTTATCCTCAGGATGCACAAGCACCTCTCCGTCCTTTGCCGTTCTGAGATCCAGCACCGGCTCAAGTCTTTTATATCTTACCTTTATAAGCGATAGCGCCCTGTCAACACATTTTTCATTTTCTCCCGCAACTATCGCCGCGACATCGCCCACGAACCGCACATGCCTGTCAAGTATAAGACGGTCATAAGGGCTTGCCTCCGGGTACGTTTGCCCGGCACAGGTAAAACGCCTGCCGTTTTGATCTACATCCTTCCAGGTATATATAGCCTCTATTCCCGGCACCTTTTCGGCAATGGCCGTGTCTATTTCCTCTATTTCCGCGTTCGGATACGGCGAACGCAGAAGCTTTACTATAAGACAGTCCCTCGGAGCTATATCGTCAGTATATACAGGCATACCCATAAGAAGCTGCATAGCGTCCTTTTTCCGGACCGGCTTATTTACCGCCTTCATTTCTGTTTTTTCCATTTCAGATACTCCTCTATCCCCCTCAGCTGCCCCTCATAGCCGGAGCAGCGGCAGAGGTTCCCTGCAAGATACTCCTTTATCTTCTCCTCTGAAGGCTCAGGATCCTCCCTGAACAGAGCGACAGCGTTCATCACGAAGCCCGGATTGCAAAATCCGCACTGCTCCGCTCCCTGATCGGCTATAAATCCGGCGAACTCCTCAGCCTCACTGCGCAGTCCCTCAAGCGTGGTCACGCTTTTTCCATCCGCGCGCGCCGCGAGAACAGAGCAGGAAAGCACAGGCTTATCGTCCAGAAAAACAGTGCAAAGCCCGCAGTTCGAGGTCTCACAGCCGCGCTTTACACTGTAGCAGCCGTGCGAACGAAGATAGTCTATAAGCAGCAGATCCGCTTCTATATCATCACGATGCTTTTTTCCGTTTATGGTGACCTCTATATCCATTTCATACCGGCCTCCTTTGCAAGATCTCCGCATACGCGCCTTGAGAGCACGCCCGCGAGATGTTTTCTGTATTCTGCTCCGGCACGCATATTGCTGCCGGTCACTATTTTTTCACGGACACTGCACGCTATCCTTTCAGCCTCATCCGCGCCGCTGAGATCTGTTTCATAGTCAAAACAGGCCGCTCTTCCCGGCCTTGCGCCAACCGCCAGCATAAGTCTTTCTCCGCTGTATGAGCCTGCGCAGGTAAGCACAGGGAAATCCGTTGCGGTGTTGCGCACCGACCTGTACGTGAATACCGCGTCCGTCTTTTTTACGATTATCCTTACAAGTATATCATTATCAGGCTTCATTACCGCAAACTCGCGTATAGGAACAAGCCCGCCCCTGTACAGCTCCGCCTGCGCATCGAGCACCGAAAACAGAGTCAGCACATCAGAAAAACCGTAGCGGCCGAAAATGCTTCCGCCGACCGTAGCCAGATTTCGGAACTGTACCCCAACTATATGCCGCACTGCCTCACGTGCAGCACCGCAGGTATATCTGTTGAACGCTTCATTAGTTTCAAGCTCCCGAAGCGGCGTCATGCAGCCGACAGAAAAGCTGTCCTCCGTTTCCTCGATCCGGTCAAGTCCAAGTCCGGACAGATCTATCGCCGTGTTGATCCTGATATTCTCCATCTTGAGCCACAGCATTCCGCCTATTATCCTGTTTGAACGCTTCTGGTTAAGCTCCCACGCCTCCTCAAGACTTTCAGCTTTTTTATAATTGGCAATAGACAGCATGGCATTACTCCTTTTCCGCCGTCTCCGCCTCCGCGGTCTTTGACGGCTTCTTTTTTTCCTTAGGCAGTATTATATTGAGCAGTATAGCTATGAACGCCGCCGGAACTATGCCGGACCCGCCAAACACAAGCTGGATTATATACGGTGCCTGTGCAAAGAAATCACCATGCGCGCCCATACCATAGCCAGCACCCAGCGCGACAGAAATGATCGTAAGATTGCGCGCCGTTATCGGCTCGCGTGTCACGAGCTGTATACCGCTTACGATTATCGATGAAAACATCATTACCGCGGCTCCGCCCAGCACCGGCTGCGGCATCGCCGAAACGATCGCTCCTAGCTTAGGGATCAGTCCGCACAGCACAAGAAATACCGCTCCTGAGCCTATGACCCATTTGTTTACCACCTTTGTCATCGTAACTATACCAACATTCTGGGCGAACGCCGTGTTGGGCAGCACGCCGAACAACGCGGCGAATGATGAACCAAGACCATCGCAGAGGACTCCGCCGGACACCTCTTTGTCAGTCGCATCGCGTCCTATTCCGCCTACCATAACGCCTGATATATCGCCGATGGTCTCGACCGCGGCAACTATAAACATTATGCATATCGGCACGATCGCTCTGAGATCGAACACGAGCTTCACCGGAAGTATCGAAGGAGCCGATATCCACCCGGCCTCGCGCACCTCATCCCAGTTCAAAGCCCATGCCTTTACATATTCCGTTCCATCCGCCGCGGTGCCTGTGCTGTCAAGGAACAGCCCCATGACAAACGCCGCTATGTATCCTGCGATTATGCCTATAAGGATAGATGATGAGCTCGTTATCCCCTTTGTCCAGTGCTTGAACGCAAGTATCACCGCAAGCACGAAAAGTCCGAGCAGTATATTTTCCATCGACGCAAAATCTGCGGCGCCGCTGCCTCCGCCGAACGAGTTTATCCCGACCGGGATAAGTGAAAATCCTATCGCTATAACTACCGTGCCCGTCACGATCGAAGGGAAGAAGCGTCTTAGCTGCTTTATGAACATTCCGAGCGCCGCTTCAAATAAGCCGCCTATAAGCGATGCGCCGAGTATCGCGCCGTAGGCTATGACCCCGCCGCCCATGACCTGTGTCACGCTGCTCATAACACCGATAAAGCCTGAGCTGGTACCCATAACTATCGGCACCTTGCCGCCTATAGGGCCTATCGAAAACACCTGGATAAACGTTACTATGCCTGAGACCAGCATCGCGCTCTGCAGTATCTTGACCTGAAGCGCCGCATATTCGCCTGTGCTTATCCCGCACGCGCTCATTATGATCAGTACCGGTGTGAGATTGCCGACAAACATGGCCAGCACATGCTGCAGTCCCATCGGTATCGCCTGTGACCACGGCATTTTCGCATTGAAGTCAAATGCCGCCTTTGATAATTCCCTGTTCTTTTTTTTCATTCTCCTCCGCCTTTCCGCTGCGTTATATGCCGCAGATTTTCATTGATGCTCCGCCCGCCAAAGCGAGATTATTATATAAGTATAATTTTATTATAAAATCATAGATTTGTAAATAGAAAATGAAAAAAAAGTCGAAAAAATAA
>CAJFVT010000109.1 GCA_904420525.1 uncultured Clostridia bacterium
CACAGCTGAAAGCAAAATGAAAGCGGTGGTATCTGTAACCTTTGACGACTCCTTTGTAGTACATGACATTAAAATTATTGAGGGACAGGATAAACTGTTTACGGCGATGCCGAGCAGAAAAACACAGGAAGGTGAATTTAAGGATATAGCGCATCCGATTAATCGCGAAATGCGCCTTAAGCTCGAAGACGCTATTATATCTGAATATAAGAAAGCAATCGCGCAAAGCGTTGAAGAGTGATGATAACACGAATGAACGGATTCCCTGATCAATTAAGATTTTCAGATAAAACCGCCGGAAACGGCGGTTTTTTATATTGTTTGACTATTGTATTTTATGTGATCATGTGGTAAAATATAAGATGCGAATAAACCGCCGGGCTCCTGCATTCAGTGCAGAGAGCGCGGAAAAGGACAAAGATGCCGGTACCGGGAACGGATCGGACATCGGCTGCGCCGGGAAACGGCGCGGCGGTATTGAATGGAGGACAAATATGAAAAAGATCACAGCCGCAGATCTTGCGGCAATGAAAAAAAGCGGCGAAAAGATCACGATGGTGACATCATACGATTATTCGACCGCAAGGCTGGCTGACAGCGCGGGCATAGAATCTATACTTGTAGGCGACTCGCTCGGTATGGTGATGCTCGGCTACAGCGATACCATTTCAGTGACAATGGAGGATATGATCCACCACTGCGCGGCAGTATCGCGGGGCGCACAGAATGCGCTGGTCGTATGCGATATGCCGTTCATGTCATATCAGACCTCGGTCTATGACGCGGTGAAGAATGCCGGCAGGCTCATGAAGGAGGGCAGAGCCGGAGCGGTCAAGCTTGAGGGCGGCGTGGATTTTGCCGGGCATATACGCGCGATAGTGAAGGCGTCGATACCGGTGTGCGGGCATATAGGGCTCACTCCGCAGAGCGTTAACGCGTTCGGCGGCTTCAAGGTCCAGGGCAAAACGATAAAGACCGCGCAGAGGCTTATAGACGATGCGCTTGCCGTAGAGGAGGCCGGCGCTTTCGCGGTAGTTCTCGAATGTGTCCCCGCGGAGCTGGCGGAGTATGTTTCGGGACTGCTGAGCATACCTACGATCGGCATAGGCGCGGGCGCGGGCTGCGGAGGTCAGGTCCTGGTATATCAGGACATGCTCTCGATGTACGGCGATTTTACGCCTAAGTTCGTAAAAAGATTCGCCGATGTCGGCTCGGTAATGAAAAATGCGTTCGGAGAATATATAAAAGAGGTCAAGGACGGCAGCTTCCCGGCGGAGCAGAACACGTTCAAGGCGGACGCGGCTGTTATGGATGAGATAAAGAAGCTGTACAGCGGTAAGCAGAGGGCATTATCGGAAGGAGTTGAATGATATGATACCGGTGGTAAAAACTATAGATGAGGTAAGAAAGCATGTAAAAGCATGGAGAAGGGACGGTCTCAGCATCGGGCTTGTGCCTACTATGGGCTTCCTGCACGAGGGGCATAAGAGCCTTATAGACAGGGCGGTCAGGGAGAATGACAGAGTGGTCGTTTCCGATTTCGTAAATCCCACTCAGTTCGGTCCGAACGAGGATCTGGAGGCGTATCCCAGGGATCTCGATCGGGATGCGGCGCTGTGCGATGAGGCGGGCGCTTCGCTGATATTCAATCCTGAGCCGGAGGAGATGTACCATGCTCCGCTCACGACCGTAAGCGTGGACAAGATAACAAAGGTGCTCTGCGGCAAGTCGCGTCCGGTGCATTTTGCCGGAGTGTGTACGGTGGTATCAAAGCTTTTCAATATAGTGACTCCCGACAGGGCGTATTTCGGGCAGAAGGATGCGCAGCAGCTATGCGTTGTGCGCAAAATGGTAAAGGATCTGGATTTTGATATCGAGATAGTCGGCTGTCCGATAGTCCGCGAGGCGGACGGGCTTGCAAAAAGCTCAAGGAACACGTATCTCAGCCCGGAGGAGAGAAAGGCGGCGCTCTGTCTTTCGCGCGCGCTCGGAAAGGGCCGTAAGATGATAGACGAGGGCGAGAGATCGGCCGCGGCTGTCAAGGCGGCGATAAGAGCTGAGATAGAAAGGGAACCGCTCGCAAGGATAGATTATGTTGAGGCTGTGAATATGGACAGCTTTGAGGATGCTGAGGAAGCGGCCGCTCCGCTCCTTGCGGCAGTGGCGGTATATATCGGGAAAACGCGGCTTATAGATAATTTTATCATAGAGTAACGAAAGGAGAATATAATGGAGCTTACGATGCTTAAGGGAAAGATCCACCGCGTTACGGTAACGCAGGCTGAGGTGGATTATGTAGGCAGCATAACTATAGATCCGGAGCTGATGGCGGCAGCAGGTATACTCGAATATGAAAAGGTCGCTGTTGTGGACGTTACGAACGGCGCGCGGCTTGAGACCTATACTATAGCCGGTGAGCCGGGCTCTGGGATAATATGCCTTAACGGCGCGGCTGCGCTGCTTGTGAACAAGGGCG
>CAJFVT010000110.1 GCA_904420525.1 uncultured Clostridia bacterium
AACAGCTATAAAGCTGGTACACTCGCAGGACTTTCCGGCGTACAAGCTGGGTGAACGCTGGTATGTGGATATACCAAAGTTCCTAAAATGGCGCGAAACAGAGCATAGGAGGTCATACAAATATGCTTAAACCGAAAGCGCATATGTATGGCATATGTGACGTACGGCAAACAAAAACCGCGGTACACGGCACTGTTATTAGTGCCGTATCCGACGGTATACATTCATCTTTACGAATACGCTGCTATAATTTTTCTTATCTCCAGCCTTTGAGCTTTAACCACTCGCGCAGATCGTTCTGCCATTTTGCCACATACGGTATCTCGTGTGCATCGCCCAAGCCGTGACGGCCCAATGGGTATATGTGCAGCTCATACGGGATATTTTCCGCGCTGAGCGCCTGCGCATACAGCAGAGAATTCATTACCGGCACAGCCTGATCCGTAGAGGTATGCCACATGAACGCCTCCGGCGTGTTCTCGTTTACATGCTTATGAAGCGACATGAACTCTGTCATCCGCTCAGTAGGATGCTCTCCAAGAAGGTTTTGTCTCGATCCGTCGTGACGGTATGTTCCCATATCAATGACCGAATAGCAAAGTATCGACGCGTTTGGACGGCAGTCCTCCTTATCTATACGGTCGGTAGGCTCATACATTTGTTTATCGTAATGCACTGATACCGAGGCGGCAAGATGTCCGCCCGCGCTGAAGCCCATTACCGCTATCTTTTCCCGGTCTATACCATATTTTTCGGCATAAAACCTGATAAAGCGTATCGCCCGCATAGCATCCGATATCTCAGCCGGATGCTTGTACGGCGCTACTCTGTAATCCACAACGAACGCAGTTATCCCGATCGACTGCAGCCATTCCCCCATGACCGGACCTTCATGAGCCGCTTTCATTCCATATCCGCCGCCGGCGAAAACTACTACCGCTCCCTTTGACTCCGCCGGATAAGCGGTTATAGTCGGAACAAAGGTGTTTTCCTTGTCATTAAACGGGATCTCTCCCTCCCATAAATTTGCCATCTTTCCATACTCCTTTTATTTTTTTCAGACTATGCGCCTGTATTTTTTATTCAGACTGTGAAAAATAATCCTCCAGCTTTGTCTTAAGACTATTTATATCTGTAATACCGACTGTCAGATATGCTTCTCCGTTCTTGAGTGCCGCGGCGTTATATTCATTGACAGCTCTGTATTCCATAACAGTATCCCCGGCACCGTTCTTGCCGCGGAAGGTCACCTTCAAGATCGTATCACCGAGAGCGGAGCTGTCATAAAATGCATTTGCCGAGACACCTATAGTCTCACGGTATACATCCTGCGTCTCCGATGCGTCACGGTCCGCTCCGTCTGCTCTGAACGACAGATCATTATTATCACCTGACACCTCTATGCTGTGCGTGCTGCCGTCATATTCGTATATGACCTCCGAAATATCGAGCACATTCACATATGACACAAGCTTATTCACATAATTGAACAGGTCAGCGTCAATAAAGCCTAAAAGCGACGAGCTTTCCTTGTATATCCCGCCGTTATAACCGACCATCACACTGCCTCCGTCTATCTCGCCAACTCTGAACTCATAGCTCTGCGATCCGGCCGTTATGGTGAGTACCGCGCGCACCTCCCCCAGCGCTTCGGCATGACGTGACATAGTAAGCGAGCCTATCTGCTCAAGTATATCTGAGTCGATAAACGTATCGTTTGCCATCATCTCGTACGGCTCACGCATATACCATACATTTCCCTCCATACGCGTAAGCTCCGGTATATACAGATCTATCGTTCTGTCCGTTTTCTGTATCCTTATCTCATTTATAGCGTTTGGGTCTATCGACACCCTTGTGAATTCAGTAAAATATGACGGCTCGCTTATCAGCTTCGTATACTGCGACGCCGGGATAGTGAACACAATGCCGTTATACATAGCAAAATACTTATCCTCGACCGCGCTCCTGCCGCCTATCTCTATAACGTCACTCGTACCGCCGCCGGAAACTGTTACAGTAGCCTCAGGAGTTTCAAGTCCGTATTCTCCGAGATCCTCCGGATCCCGGATCACTGTGTCGCTTGAATAACGCACAGCATCAGACACGAATGAAATGACCTTGGACGGATCCAGATCATCGACCGAATAACCGTCTATCGTCCAGTCATCACCTGTCCGCACAAAACGTGTTTCATGCTCAGCTGTCTTTACTACGATCTCTTCCGCGTTTTCATTTTCATATATAGTCTGAACTGCGGAACCGGGATCCTGAGTCACTTCACTTCCCTTTTCCGGGTCATAGACGAGCATAACGACCGTTGCAGCCGCGAGAACTACCACCGCCGCGCCGCCTATAATAAGACCTTTTACGCTTTTGTTCATTACATATTCCTCCTTTTGAAGAATACCGCTATACCCGTCCCAAGCACCGCCGCCGGGACCAGGATCACTATTACAACAAACAGCACGCGCTGCGTGGCCGCACTCATTGTGAGCGTTTCCGCTCCTACCGTTTTGATCGGGACTACAAAAGCCTCGCCAGCGCCTGTCATATTATTTGTAAGAGCCGTGAAATACTCTATATTAGCAAGGCCGGTACCGTTTACGTCCGCGACCGAATGCGACAAAAGCATCGTTGTACCGCTTACATACACCTTTCCTCCGGTCTCGCTGTTCTCAGACATAAGCGCCACGCTCGATGAGCCGTTATAGTCCGCAGTGTCACGCGTAGGCTGCTCAAAGTTCGTTGTCGTATATGAATTTTCCGAGCTTGAAAGATACTCGCTTACTGTTATTGCTCCCGAGCTCTCATACAGGACGTTCAGCGATTTCGCAAAAGGCAGATAGCCGGATACTGCACCCTTGGATATGACATCGCTCGTTACATCGTTCCTTGTATAATCCAAAAGGAACAGATACGAGCCGGTGCCGCCGCTTACCGCGTTTGAGCTGCTCTCAACTATCTCATTATCATTTACCGTTATCCCTACCGATGAAAGATATGAATATAGGTTGGCAAGCCCTGAACACTCTCCGCTCAGATATACCTGCACCGCTCCGCCAGCTCTTACAAAGGCGTCGATCTTTGCGATCTCGGCAGTGGTCATATCGTTCATAGGCCTGGGTATTACGAGCAGCGAGGCATCCGCTGGAATATTCTCCGTCAGCGTTGCCACATCAGCTACTACATAGTTCTCCGCCTCAAGCGCCTCCTTTGCCCCGGCAAAGTCTATCTCGCCGTGACCCGTAGTAAAATACGCGTTTATTACCTCGTCAGAGGACACATATTTGAGCGCCGAGGTTATCTTCGACTCAACGTTTAGTCCCGCTATCGAATCGTTTTCCACAGCATAGAACTCGGAATTCTCTATCACCCTGGACCTGTCGCCGGAAACGACTATGACCGAATTCGAAGTAAGCGTTTCACCGTCGCTCACATAGGAGCGGCCAAAGGACGGATTTTCCGTTATATCCACATTTTCTATTTTTATATGACTGTTTGCGGCAGCATACCTGTCAAGGATCGCTCTTGCATTTGTGTCCTGCTCTGTTTCCGATGCAAGAATATATATCACAGTATCCGCTGTATAAGTATCGAGATATTCATAGCTTGCATCTGTAAGCTCATAGCGTTTATTTGAAGTGAGATCGATCTTTATCTGCGTCTTATCCGTCAGAACGCTCATAAACACATTTACAAGCACAAGCAGCGCCACAGCCACAGCTACGCTTACCCATGATATGATTCTGTATTTTTTATTCATAGACTCAGTTCCTCTCTGTCTTTAATCAGTTTATCTCACCGCGGGACCATCGTTCCGCACATTTCTTCCGGATCCGGTCTTTACCGAAACCTTCTGCGCTCTGTAACATTGACCGTGAGGAACAAAAACAGCAGAGTAAGACTTAAGTAGTAAACGAGCGCCGATGGGTCAAGGATCCCCATCGCAAAATCCAGGAACCTCCACGTAGGTGAAAGCCATAGGAGCACCGTTTTTAAAACACCCGTCACAGCCGAGGCGATATTTCCCAGGAACACCGTAACGATAAGCACAGCATAGGTCGAAACAGCCGCAACTATCTGTGATTCTGTCAGTGCTGACATAAAGGAACCAATAGCCAGTATAGCCGCGCAAAGCAGTATAAAGCCCACATAGCAGCTTATCGTTTCCGCCCAGTTCACAGTCCCAAAAAAGGATATCACCGCAATATATATCAGCGTCACAGCCATCGCGGCAAGGAAAACACAGAATGCCGCAAGGAATTTTCCGCCAACGACCGACCTTACCGATACCGGCGCCGTAAGCAGCAGCTGATCCGTTTTCAGCTTTCTGTCCTCAGCAAAAAGACGCATGGTCAGGAGCGGCATTATAAATATTGCCCAGGTCGTCAGCAGACTGAAAAAATTCTTTACCGACACATATCCAAAATACACATTATTCAAATAGAACAGCACACCGGTAAGTATGAGGAACATAGTAAGGAATATATATCCGGGCATCGATGTAAAATATGCCTTCAGCTCACGCTTGAATATCGCTTTCATTTCTTGTCCTCCTTCCCGGTAAGCTCGATAAAAGCTTCTTCAAGAGATATCTCCTCTTCTCTCTGCATAAGTATCGGAAGCCTGGCGTCCGCGAAAGCAAAGAATATCTCCTTGCCTATATCGCTGCCGCTGTCGTCACCGAGCGTGATCTCATACTCGCCATCAGTCCCGCGCTTTTCATAGCTGAAGCTGAATTTGTCAAGCACGGCACAAATATCCTCGTCGGAGCCGTCTATACGCAGGATCATTCGTCTTACAGAGCCTCCGGCCCTCCGCTTTATGTTCTCCGGCGTATCCTCCGCTGCGATATGTCCGCTGTCCATTATAAGCACACGGCTGCACACCGCGCTTATCTCCGAAAGGATATGTGAGCTAAGTATCACAGTATGCTCCTTTCCGAGCGAACGGATAAGCTCTCGTATCTCTATTATCTGTGCCGGATCAAGTCCTACAGTAGGTTCATCGAGTATCAATACCCTTGGATCTCCCGCAAGCGCCGCGGCAAGTCCCACTCTCTGCCTGTAGCCCTTTGAAAGGTTTCCTATACGTCTTGCCATAACGTCCGCTGTGCCGGTTTTTTTCGATATTTCGGATGTCTGGGCA
This sequence comes from uncultured Clostridia bacterium, assembly GCA_904420525.1. Lineage (GTDB taxonomy): Bacteria > Bacillota > Clostridia > UBA1381 > UBA1381 > Ornithomonoglobus. The sequence goes on from CAJFVT010000110.1 coordinate 5,152, forward strand.
GCTATATCCTTAACGCCCTTAAGCTCGCACACAAACTGAAGGTATTCCTTTACCGTCATCTCCGGATACAGCGGCGGCTGCTCCGGAAGATATCCTATGAGCCGTTTTGCCCCGATCGGATCCTCAAGTATATCGATACCGCCGATCTTTACTTCGCCCGAAGTCATAGAGATATATCCGGTCAGTATATTCATAGTAGTGGATTTTCCCGCGCCGTTCGGTCCGAGAAAGCCCAGTATCTCACCCTCTTCTACAGTAAATGAAATACCGTCTACAGCGCGCTTGTCACCATAGTGCTTAACAAGATCCCTAACCTCAATCATGATCATCTTCCTCTTCAAAAAGAAATATATATTTTAAGAGGCTGCCGCGTTGATGCAGCAGTCCCCTCAAAGCTCGCTGTTATTCACTGTCTGTGACCTTTATCGCCAGCTCCTCAAGCTGCGCATCGTCAACACTTCCGGGTGCCTGGGACATCAGTTCAGACGCATTCTGTACCTTAGGGAAGGCCGTAACGTCTCTCAAGCTGTCACAGTCCGCCATGAGCATTGCAAGCCTGTCAAGACCGATACCCATTCCTCCGTGCGGTGCCGCACCGTAACGGTAAGCGTCTACCAAAAAGCCGAACTTAGCCTCGATCTCCTCATCTGTAAGACCGAGCGATTCAAACATCTTCTGCTGCAGCTCATAATCGTTTATACGGATAGAGCCGCTTGAAAGCTCCGTTCCGTTGAGTACCAGATCGAACGCTTTTGCGATAACCTTTTCAGGCGCATTGTCAAGATACTGTATACACTCGTCCTTAGGCATCGTGAACGGATGGTGCATAGCCGCCCATTCACCGGTCTCCTCGTCATATTCGAAGAACGGAAAATCAGTTATCCACAGGAAATTCCATGCATTCGGGATCAGATCGAGCTTCTTGGCAGTGCGCAGTCTCAGCGCGCCGAGCACAGGCAGGGCCACCTTGTCCTTATCAGCAACGATAAGCACAACATCACCCTTTTTAGCGCCCAATGTATCCATAAGCGACATTATCTCCTCAGGTGAAAAGAACTTTTTAAAGCTCGCGTTAGGCTCGTCATCCACCCAGCGAACATACGCAAGCCCCTTGGCGCCTATCCCCTTTGAATATTCGACAAGCTTGTCTATCTCCTTGCGTGTATAAACAGAAGCCGCGTCCGGCACAACTATCGCTCTTACCGAACCGCCGTTTTCAAGCGCTGACTTGAAAACAACAAATTCACTGTCCCTTACCGCATCCGAAATATTCTGTATCTCCATACCGAACCTCGTATCCGGCTTATCGCTTCCGAACCTCTCCATTGCCTCATTGTATGTCAGCCTCGGCAGCGGTGTTTCTATATCAACATCAAGCACCTTTTTATACAGATACTTTATAAAGCCCTCAGCCATCTCCAGTATATCGTCCACATCCACAAACGACATCTCAAGGTCGATCTGTGTAAACTCCGGCTGACGGTCAGCGCGCAGATCCTCGTCACGGAAGCAGCGCGCAAGCTGGATATATCTATCAAATCCCGATATCATAAGCAGCTGCTTATATATCTGCGGTGACTGCGGCAGCGCGTAAAATTTCCCATGATGTATACGCGACGGGACTATATAATCTCTCGCGCCCTCAGGCGTAGACTTCATCATCATAGGAGTCTCTATCTCTATAAATCCGTTATCGTAGAAATAATCACGCGCGGCCTTTGCGATCTCACCGCGCAGCATTATATTTTTCTGCAGAACGCTCCTGCGGAGATCAAGATATCTGTACTTGAGACGGAGCTCCTCATTTACATTTGTATCATTCACTATTTCAAACGGCGGAGTCTGCGCCTTTGCAAGTATCCTGAGATCATCCACATATATCTCGATATTCCCCGTCTTTATATCTTTATTCACACTCTCACGTTCACGGACCGTTCCCTTAGCCATGAGCACGTATTCACCGCGGCAGCTCTTTGCTTTCTCAAACACCGCTCTGTCGGTGTGATCATCGAACGCCAGCTGAACGATCCCAGTTCTGTCGCGCAGATCTATAAATATAAGATTGCCCATATCACGTATCTTCTGCACATAGCCTCCAACGACTGCCAAACTGCCGACTCCCTCTGTCTCGCCGCAGTAATTCGTGCGCTTTAGTCCCTTCATCGTATCCATCTTAACAAATCCCTTTCTGTTCCGTTTATTGCAAGTATTCCGCAAGCAGCTCCAGCTTTACGGCTGTTTGCTCGCCGGTATCCATATTCTTCACATTGACCTCCCCGGTCTCTATCTCATTGTCTCCAAGCACGACTGTGTTCCGAGCGCCGAGCTTATCGGCATATTTCATACTCGCTCTCAGCCCCCTGCCCATATGGTCAGTATCGGCGCTTATACCGGCCTTTCTCAGTCCGTAAACGATGCCCTGGGCCTTTTCCGCCGCTTTTTCGCCCAGCGGAGCGATATACACCTTTACAGGCTCCTCCTTCGGTATCTCAACGCCTGTCTCCTCCAGTCGCAGGAGCAGTCTTTCTATACCCAGTCCGAAGCCTATCGCCGGACACGGCTTTCCTCCAAGCTCTTCTACAAGCCCGTCATAACGGCCGCCTCCGCACACAGTGAAATCACCGCTTATTATCTCAAAAACAGTCTTTGTATAATAATCAAGCCCGCGTACTATGCCGGGGTCTATCGTGTATCCTATCCCCATACTGTCCAGACACGCCTTGAATTTTTCAAAATGCGCGCGGCAGTCATCACATATATAATCGAGCAGCCGCGGCGCTCCGCTCACTATGCTCTGACACTCCTCTGACTTACAGTCGATTATCCTGAGCGGATTTCTTTCAAATCTGCCCTTGCAGGTGTCACAAAGCTCGTCATAATGCGGGCGCAGATAATCCCTCAGCGCCTCGCTGTAAGCCTTGCGGCAGGCAGGACAGCCTATGCTGTTTATATTGACCGAAAGCTCTTTGAGTCCCACTGAATCCAAAAATGTGAGCGCCAGAGAGATCACCTCTGCATCAAGCGTCGGATCCTCCGCACCGAACGCCTCCACGCCGAACTGGTGAAATTCGCGGAGCCGTCCCTTCTGCTTGTTCTCATACCGGAAGCACGCTATATTATAATACATCTTCATAGGCATCGGAAGCGCGTAAAGGCTGTTCTGCAGAAAGCTTCTAACAACAGAGGCAGTCCCCTCCGGACGAAGCGTAACACTTCTGCCGCCCTTGTCATTAAACGTATACATCTGCTTTTCGACCACATCTGTCGTATCGCCTACGCCGCGCTCAAACAGCTCCGTATGCTCAAAGGTCGGAACGCGTATCTCTTTATAGTTATACACAGCGGCAGTTTCCGCGAACTTCTTTTCGAGGTAGTGCCATTTATAGCTCTCCTGCGGCAGAAGATCCTCCGTTCCTTTCGGAGATGTAGTTATTATCATTGTTTACCAATCCCTTCGCTTCTAATAATTGCAGTTATAATTATTTTACTATTATTATCACCTCATGTCAAGTAAAAACGGGAAAATTCACACGGTTTTTGAACGAGTTAACATTTTGTGAATTTTATTAATAAATCATGAACAAACCCACTTGTTTACAATTTTATCCAGATATCTGCTATCCAGTAAACACTTAAATTGTTTATCTGTTATGCTTCCTTTGAAACTTTTTTCGCTTTTTAGTATGTTAAGGGCAATTTGGCGTAAAACATTGAAATTTTCTGCCGAATTGTCCTTTCTTGCACGGCTTTCATCTTCACGAAATGCCATATCCAATACCCAATGTAAATTATTCTCAATACTCCAATGACTTCTTTTGTGCTTCAGAATTTCTTTAGCTGATAATCCTTTACAGCTATAAATAAAGTAATGATTTTGCTTAGATTTCTTTCCGTTTTCTTCTATTTGGCAATATATTGCTCCTATTCCTTGTATTCCTGCCCATTCTTCTTTTTTGTGTAGCCAATTTATTTCTTCAGATATTACACAAATTCTTGACTCTATTCTACCATGACCTTTTTCTACGGTTTTATGGTATGATTCGCTTGAGATGACATCTGCGTCTTTACGAATATCATCAATATATAGTTTTATATCATTATATAGTGATTTTTGATTTTCTTTTACCACTAAAATATAATTCGCATTTTTTGATATTATTTTTTTTGCTATATCTTTTTGTGTACCAATAGCATCTATTGTGATAATACAGCCGTTTATATCAAGCATTTCAAGTAATTTAGGTATAGCTGTTATTTCGTTACTTTTTTCTTCACATGCCAATTGTCCCATAACTAAACCGCATTCATAAGAGAATGCACTCACTACATGAAGGGGACGCTTTGAAGCATCTTTTGTTCTTCGTGCGGTTTTTCCGTCTATAGCTATAACGCCGGTCAATTCAGTAACTACGCTTTTCATCCATTCACAAAATAACTCATGCAGCTTTTTTGTATCGATTTCTTTTATCACGTTACGAAAAGTACATGCATCAGGAATACCATATTCAAGCTTTAAAAATTTACTTAGCCATTCTTGTTTGCTTTTTCCGAACATCTCTACCTTTGCATATGAAGTAGCTCCGCAAATAACTGCTAAAAGCATAATAATCAATATTTCATGTAGTGGATACATAACACTTCTATCTCTACGAGTATCTTCTATTCCTTCTAAAACTTCCATCAAGCTTAATTTTTTCATGTAACATCACCTCAAATAGATTATATCATATTTAAAGCGATATGTATTTTAAATTTTGTTTACAATTTGTTTACTCATTCAAAAACCCTG
>CAJFVT010000111.1 GCA_904420525.1 uncultured Clostridia bacterium
AAATTTTTTCACAGCCTCAAAAGGCTGTGCCAAATAAAAGAGATAGGAGAAATACGATGGCTAACGATACATACGAAAGCCCGTTGAATTCGAGGTATTCCTCAAAGAAGATGCAGTACATCTTCTCGCCGGACAAAAAGTTTTCCACATGGCGCAAGCTGTGGATAGCGCTTGCTGAGAGCGAGCAGGAGCTTGGACTCGGCATAACGGATGAACAGATAGCTGAGATGAAGGAGCATATTTACGACATAAATTATGACGTAGCCAAGGAACGCGAAAAGGAAGTACGCCATGACGTTATGTCGCATGTGTACGCTTACGGCGTTCAGTGTCCGAAGGCTAAGCCGATCATCCATTTAGGAGCTACAAGCTGCTATGTAGGCGATAACACGGATATAATAATAATGACAGAGGCTATGCAGCTTATCAAAAAGGAGCTGGTGTGCCTTATAGGCGAGCTTTCAAAGTTTGCCGATAAATACAAGGATCTCCCGTGTCTTGCATTCACGCATTTCCAGCCGGCGCAGCCGACTACAGTGGGCAAGCGCGCGGCGCTCTGGCTGCAGGATCTTATGATGGATCTTGAGGACGTGGAGTATCAGCTTTCAAAGGCGAAGCTGCTCGGCTGCAAGGGCACTACAGGAACACAGGCAAGCTTCCTGGAGCTTTTTGACGGAGATCATGAGAAGTGCAAGGAGCTTGACAGAAAGATCGCCGCGAAGATGGGCTATGAGTCCACATTCCCGGTAAGCGGACAGACTTATCCGAGAAAGCTCGATTCTCAGATGCTGAACGTTCTGAGCTCGATCGCTCAAAGCGCGTATAAGTTCTCAAATGATATAAGGCTTTTGCAGCACTTGAAGCAGATAGAGGAGCCGTTTGAGAAGTCGCAGATAGGCTCTTCGGCTATGGCGTATAAGCGCAATCCGATGCGCAGCGAGAGGATAGGCTCTCTCGCGCGTTATGTTATCGTGGACGCGCTCAATCCAGCCATAACCGCATCGACACAGTGGTTCGAGAGAACTCTGGACGACAGTGCGAATAAGAGGATAAGCGTTCCGGAGGCTTTTCTTGCAACGGACGCGATACTGAGTCTTTATATAAATGTTGTGGACGGGCTTGTGGTCTACGATAAGGTCATAAGAAAGCAGTTCATGGCTGAGATACCGTTCATGGCTACGGAGAATATCATGATGGACGCTGTCAAGAAGGGCGGAGACCGTCAGGAGCTTCATGAGAAGATCAGACAGTATTCAATGGAGGCCGGCAGGACCGTAAAGGTCGAGGGCAAGGACAACAATCTTGCCGAGCTGATAGCGGCGGACGAGTCGTTCGGACTCACGCTTGATGAGATCAACGCCGTTATGAAGCCGGAGAATTTTGTCGGACGCGCGCCGGAGCAGGTAACGGATTTCCTCAGCGAATGTGTGTATCCGGTCCTTGAAAGGAACAAGGAGCTGCTCGGCATCGAGGTGGAGATCAACGTCTGATAAACGGAGGAAAGGATTGATATAGATATGGTTAAAGCAGTAGTTGGCGCTTGCTGGGGAGATGAAGGCAAGGGCAAGATAACGGATATGCTGGCGGCTGATGCCGATATAGTAGTGCGCTTTCAGGGCGGTGCGAACGCGGGTCATACGATCGTGAACGATTACGGAAAGTTTGCGCTCCATCTCCTGCCCTCAGGCTCGTTCAATCAGAACGTTACCAATATGATCGGAAACGGTGTTGCGCTTGACATCCCGCAGCTCATAAAGGAGATAGAGGAGATCGTCGCAAAGGGAGTGCCGCGCCCGAAGATAGTGGTTTCGGAGCGCGCACAGGTGCTTATGCCCTATCACAGGCTGTTCGATACCTATGAGGAGGAGCGTCTTTCAGATAGACAGTTCGGCTCAACGAAGTCGGGTATAGCTCCGTTCTTCTCAGACAAGTTCTCCAAGATCGGATTTCAGGTATGGGAGCTGTTCGAGGAGGACAGGCTCAGAGAAAAGATAAAGAATGTGCTTGAGGTAAAGAACCTTATGCTTGAGCATATATACCACAAGCCGCTCATAGACGCGGACGAGCTGTACGAGACATGCAGACAGTACGGTGAGATGATAAAGCCGTACGTTATAGATTCGGTCCAGTATATGCACAAGGCTCTTAAGGAAGGAAAAACGGTGCTGCTTGAGGGTCAGCTCGGCTCCTTGAAGGATCCCGATTTCGGTATATATCCGATGACTACATCCTCATCGACATTGGCCGGCTACGGCTCTATCGGAGCATGCATACCGCCGTATGAGATCAAGGAGATAATCACTGTCGTAAAGGCATATTCATCAGCTGTAGGCGCGGGAGCGTTCGTGTCTGAGATATTCGGCGATGAGGCTGACGAGCTGAGACGCAGAGGCGGCGACGGCGGCGAATACGGCGCGACCACCGGCAGACCTAGGAGAATGGGTTGGTTCGACTGTGTGGCATCCCGCTACGGCTGCCGTGTTCAGGGAACAACCGCAGTGGCGTTTACCGTGCTGGATGTTCTCGGCTATCTTGATGAGATACCTGTATGCGTGGGCTACGAGGTGGACGGTGAAGTGATACGCGATTTCCCGACCACAGGAAAGCTTGAAAAGGCGAAGCCGGTATACAAGGTGCTTCCGGGCTGGAAAGCGGATATACGCGGAATAAAGAGCTATGAGGAGCTTCCGGAAAACTGCAGGAACTATATCGAGTTCATTGAAAAGGAGCTTGAGGTGCCGATAAAGATAGTTTCAAACGGTCCGGCGAGAAATGATATAATAATGAGATGATAACGAGGCTGAGCAAATGAGCGATCTAAAATGCTTGTTTGCTCAGCTTTTTGTTCTATTCGGATCTAAGAGGTCCGGCTGCCGTCTCCTATAAGCCTGCGTTTAGAAAAAATTTAGAAATATTTTAGCCTTTTTTTAAAAAATATACTGTAAATACTCAGATCATTATGATAAAATAAAAACTGTTTAGAAAAGCTGTATATTGCGTAAGCAGCGGGAGCGGGTAAGGGGTGATATTTGCATGACTATAAGAAAACGGCTGTTTGTTTCAAATGCGGCGATCGTTTTTATTTCATTGCTTATGCTGATGATGATATTTGCAGGCATGTTCAATATAGCTGAAAAAACATATTTTAAAAGATTTGATGATCTGCAAAGTATTACTGTTGTTGACAGAAACGGCCAAGAGATCGTTCTTGAAAATACTCACGAGAATGAACATGGCGAATCTCAGGACAGTGAATGGATCAAGATGCATAAGAAAGAGATCAATACGATTTTTATAATGTTTTTGACCGTAGGCGCGGCAGCGATAGCTTTGATTTTGATATTGAGCGCGTTATTTACCAGATTGACAATAAAACGTATAATGAGACCCGTTGAAACGCTGATAGGAGCAGCGAATAGAATAAGATATGAAAATCTTAATGAGCCTATCGATTATAGCTGCGATGATGAATTTAAAGAGGTGTGTGATGCCTTTGACGAAATGCAGCTGCATTTAAAAGAGGGGATCGAAAAAAATCTTGCATATGAGAATGCGCGTATAACGATGGTGACAGATATTTCACACGACCTGCGAACTCCGCTGACATCGGTCAAGGGATATTTGAAGGGAATGCTGGACGGGATCGCAAATACTCCCGAAAAGCAAAATATGTATCTTGATATTGCCTATAAAAAAGCATGCTCTATGGATGGACTGCTTGACAAGCTGTTTTATTTTTCAAAGCTCGAGACAAACAATATGCCTATGTATAAGTCTCTGATAGACTTGAAAACATATCTTCAGGGGTATGCTGAGGGGTTGTTGCCGGAGCTGAAAGGAAAAAACAGTGATATTTCGTTTATTTGCGAAGGTGAAAAATGTACATCCATGGTCGATATGGATCAGATGAACAGAGTATTGGACAATTTGGTTGAAAACAGTCTCAAATATAATAAAAATGTAAGTATCCAAATATGTCTCGGATCTGACAGCAACGATAACATTATCATATTCAGCGATAACGGCTTACAAGCTCCGGATCACATAAGCAGCAGGAAATAGCGGTGAACAATTTGAGGATATGTCCTAACAGCACAGATCGATATTTCTGACACAGGAAATACCACAGTAAGTGCAGTTGACACAACCGGCAAGGAAGTAGCTGTTTCAGATAAGCATGACGATTAAAAATGACATGGAGTTGATAATGTGTTTTAGCGCAGTATTGGCTCCCCCTTTCGCAGGGGGAAGGAGTGACCAAAATGGATATTATCAAGACAGAAGGTCTGACAAAGCTGTACAGAAACGGCAGAGGTATAAAGGATCTAAATCTTACTGTACAAAAGGGTGAAGTTTTCGGACTGCTTGGTCCTAACGGAAGCGGAAAGACAACAACATTCAAGATCCTCGCTGGACTTTTACGGCAAAATTCCGGAAATTTTGAAATATTCGGCGGAGCTGAGCATAAAAGCGCTAGGGCTAAGATGGGTGTTATGATCGAAAATCCGGAGCTGTACATTCTTGACGAACCGACAAACGGACTTGACATAATCGGAACGGCAGAAATAAGAAGGATAATAAAAGGCGAGGCTGAAAGGGGAAAGACGATTTTGATCTCAAGCCACATTGCAAATGAAATGGAGCTTATATGCTCAAAAATAGGTCTTATTTCTGACGGGCAGCTTATAAGAGTGGAATATATAGATGATGTTCTAAGAGATTATGGTTCAGTGGAGGAATATTATATTTCAAATATACAGGAGTGAATTGTATAAAAAAAAGCATATCATTTGAATTATACAAATTAAAGAAAAGAAAAATTATCCCTGTATTTGCTTTGATGACCGGTATCATTATCATAATTGCCGCGTTTACAAGCAATATAAATGGATTTATTATAAAGCTGTCCATGTCGAATTTCGCATATACAGTGCTGTCGTGAGTGATATATATAGCATTGCCGCTGATGAGCTTTATGATATGCTCTGACGGTATTGGGCTGGGTATTGCCGCAGCTTTCAGCAGTATTATTTATATCTCCGATGGCTGTGTACAGATCTCTGCTCGGCACAAATATTCTGTCGGGAAATCTGGTGACAGGAGTGGCGGCGCTTTTAAGCTGGACATTGCTTTTTGCGGGAGTCGGCATGATCAAAATAGACAGCAGAGAGAGCTGAACGGACACGTATATATACTAAAGAGCTGCACGAAAGGAGCATCTCAATGAAAATATCAGACATGTCAAAAAAATACAATGTATCTTCCGCAACACTGCGATATTATGAGCAAATCGGTCTTATGTCTCATGCAGCTGCTCATTTTTTATTATTTATTGAATAGATCACTGTGTGTTCCGGTCCTTGCCAATGTTAATACTGCCCTTTTTGAACCTTGTTGTTCAGATGACTTGTAAACTCATGTCTTTAATTCTCTGAGCGCATCCTCGATATCATACCGTTTTACAGAAGGGCCGCGCAGCATACGTTCCGCTTCAAGTATTGCAGCGACCGTCTCGGAATTAGGCGTATTTATAGTTATGTTAAATGGGATGCAGCTCTTTCGTACCGATTGGCGCAAAAAGATGTTGAATGCGGTCGTCATATTCGTGCCTAATTGTGAAAAAAGCGCATCCGCCTGGGCTTTGAGATCACTGTCGATCCGAAAGCTTACATTTGATACATTTGCCATAAAATCACCTCTTTGTTGCTTTTAGTATATCTATTACACCACAATAGACTGCTTGTGTCAAGCAATAAAACGCATTTTGCGTTGAAATTCATTGTATTAAACACCTGTAAAAACTGATTGATCCGTTATATGAGCTTTTTCAGCTTCAGATAATCGGTTATCAGCTCAACGCACTGACCATGGTCAAGCCCGGCGGTGTTTATGCACAGATCGTAATGCGTGGGATCGGACCAGACCTGCCCGGTGTTGTGAAAGTAATAATCTCCGCGCGTTTTGTTCATCGAATGTATAAGGCTTTTCGCATCGTCGGGGTTCAGCTCGTAAAGGCGAATTATGCGCCGCATGCATTCGCGCTGCGGTGCGTACAGATAGACCTTTGCTATATCCTCGCGGTCCTTGAGAACGTGATCGGCGCAGCGTCCGACTATCACGCAGGATTCCTTTTCCGCGATGCGGCGGATCGCGTCGGACTGCATACGAAACTGTTCGTCCACCTTTTCAAATGATGAATTCTGAAAGCTCTCATCGCATCCGTACAGCACGTCGCCGTCATCGCCGCTTGACATTTCGAGCAGCTCGCGGCCGTAATAGCTTATTCCGAGCGACTTTGCAAGCAACTTGCCGATCTCCTTGCCGCCGCTTCCGTAGCATCTGGCAATAGTAACAATCATATATGATCACCTCTACTCATCTGTATTTTCAGGGCGCTGAAAAAGCCCCGACTATAATATATATACCGTTTTTTGTGATATTTAAACAGGATCCTCAAATATTTTTAACTTTAAATAAAATGTTTTTTTGTTTAAAATAAAGTTATTATTTTTTACACTGTTTACAAAGCCGGGAAATTGTGTTACAATAATGGATAGATAAGTATATCCTGAGCATAGAGGATATTGATACCCCTGAGGGTAAAAAATAATAAATAAAAGAGAGGGATTTTGATATGGGAAAGACAAAGGGCGGATTTACGCTTCCGGGAGAAAGCGGCTATGAGGAGCTTACATTGCAGATGGCTGAAAAATGGGGCGCCGACGTCATAAGAGACAGTGACGGCACAGAGCTTTCGCCGGAGATAATAAATGCCGGTTACGGCATTTATTCAACGATCTGTATCATAAGAGATCATAACGAATGGGCAAAGCAGAACCTTGACAAGCTCCAGCAGACCTTCCTTATGACGGATCCTGTCGTTGCCGAGGGCACATCGGTAAAGATAGAGCTTATGAAGGATTTCTTCAGTGAGCAGTTCAGAGTGAACGAGTCCGAGGAGTCAAAAGCCTACTGGCAGGTATTTGACAGAACAACGAATGAAGAGGTGGCGGACTGGGAATATGCCGATGGCGTTGTTACTGTTAACAATGTTGCTCCATGGCACAAGTATACGGTCAATTTCCTTGCCTACAGGATATGGGAAGAGATCTCGATGTACAACCATACGACCAATAACTGGGATAAGGAACATCTGATGCAGATAGATCCGAGGTATCCGGAGACACAGCAGTATATGCTTGACTGGATGAAGAACTGGTGTGAAACGCATCCGGCGACAACGGTCGTGCGCTTTACCTCGATGTTCTATAACTTTGTATGGATCTGGGGCTCAAACGAGCGCTGCAGGGAGAGATTTTCCGACTGGGCTTCGTATGATTTCACGGTTTCACCTCTTGCGCTCAAGCAGTTTGAAGAAAAGTACGGCTACAGGATCACATCAGAGGATTTTATAAACAAGGGTGATCTCCATGCTACACATATGACCTGCGACAGCAAAAAGCTTGACTGGATGGAGTTCATAAACGATTTCGTTGTCGATTTCGGGAAGCAGCTCGTTGATCTCGTTCATTCGTATGGAAAAAAGGCCTATGTGTTCTACGATGACTCATGGGTAGGCGTTGAGCCGTGGGGCAAGAGATTTAAGGATTTCGGATTTGACGGACTCATCAAGTGCGTATTCAACGGCTTCGAGGCAAGACTCTGCGCAGGAGTTGACGCTGTCGAAACGCATGAGATCAGACTTCACCCGTATCTGTTCCCGGTAGGTCTCGGTGGTGCTCCGACATTTATGGAGGGCGGAAATCCGACACTTGAGGCAAAGGGATACTGGAAAAACGTAAGACGCGCTCTCCTGAGAGCAAAGATAGACAGGATCGGTCTTGGCGGATATCTCTCTCTTACTATACCGTTCCCGGATTTTCAGGACTATATAGAAAAGATCTCGGATGAGTTCAGAATGATAAAGGAATTCCACAATGCCGGAAAGCCGTATGTGCTTAAGCCGAGAGTGGCAGTCCTCACCTTCTGGGGAAAGATGCGTTCATGGACCTGCTCCGGGCACTATCATGAGCATCCGGAGGTCGACCTTATAAACGTTATCGAGGCGCTTTCGGGAATGCCGCTGGATGTTGAGTTTATCTGCTTTGACGAGCTCAAGGAAAGAGGACTTGATGATTTTGACGTTGTTATAAACGCCGGCTTTGCGGGCAGCGCATGGTCGGGCGGCGAGAAGTGGAAGGATGACGAGGTCGTTACAAAGCTGACCGAATGGGTAGCAAAGGGCGGCGCGTTCATAGGCATAAATGAGCCTTCGGCTGTCTGCGGCTATGATACATATTTCAGAATGGCGCATGTTCTCGGAATGAGCGAGGATACAGGCGCAAGGATCTGCCACGGCAGATATTCGTTTGAGACAGAGGAAAGCGCGGCTGTATGCGACGGAACAGCTATAGCCCCGAGGAAGAATGCGTATATAACAGACGCTGACACAAAGGTGCTTATGGCTGAGGACGGAGTTCCTACAGTTACGACACATAAGTTCGGCAAAGGCATGGGCGTGTATATGTCGAGCTTCAGACACGGCGAGATCAACAACAGAACGCTCCTGAACCTAATACTTACGGCTGCGGGAGAGAGTCTCGATCAGAACTATCTCACCGACAACGTTTATACCGAGTGCTGTTACTATCCGGATGGCAGGCAGCTCGTAGTTATAAATAACTCCGATGCTGAGCAGACAACGACAGTCAAGACCGAGAGCGGAGACAAAACGATAACGGTCGCGCCGTTTGACACGGTGATAGCCGAAGTATAAGCGGCTTTTAAGCAAATAAAACATTTAATAGCAAGAGCCGGAAAATCTCATTAAGAGATGCCCGGCTCTTGTATTTTTTATTCAGATGATTTTTTATCAGGCTTCATATTATGAGTATGTCTGAATTTATCCGGAGTCATTCCAATGTACTTTATAAAAGCACGGTAAAATGCCGAGCCGTATCGCCGAGCTTTAGAGACTGCCTTAAGTTGTATATTTTTTTAATGCTTCCTTTAAATCAGATTTTATTTCTTCCCTAAGAGACGTGGGATAAACTACCTCGATATGTTTTGCATACTGCAATGCCCACAGACGCATAGCATTAAGATTTACCTTTACTCGCACTGTCACTTTGTTATCTGTAACTTCGGTAAAGCTTGCTCCAATACCGAACCAATCAATAATTTCAGGTACGATATCCCTGCTTGCGCGAAATTCGACATACTCGCTTTTTCCGGCAAACATATAAATATGCTCCGCCATATGCTTTGGAAGCGTCCAACTCAATGGTTTCTGTTTCACTTTTTCGTCAAGCAGTTTGATATTTGTGATACGGTCTATACGATAATTTGAAATATCATCGTACTTATCATAGTTGCAGATCAAATAATACCGCCCGTTTGTTGAAGCAATTTGATAAGGATTTACAACATACCTATCCTTTCGGCGCGGATGAAGCTTCTTATCAACATCGTAGGAGTTATATGTAAATTCCACCTTCCTGCCCTTGCTGATCGCCTCATCGAGAATTTCAACAGTATAGAATAATTCCTTGTTTATCGGCATATTTTCCGTCAATGTGCGTATATGCTTTACCTTCACGTCAAAGTATACATTTGACAGATCGCTCAGTTTTTTTATAAGCTCCCTACACTGACTGTACGGAATATGCTTTGAGAATAACAAGCTGTCTATAAGCAATCTAAGTTCGGCATCGGAAAAATCACGATTTAAGTACCAATCTGTATATATAGTTTCTTCCTCGCCGTTTTTATTGATTCTGATTTATTCGCTGTATTCTATATCATATCCGAAGTCAATTAAATTCATTAAATTACGCTTTACGGATTTTCTGTCGACTTTCATATCATAATCGCTTTCCAACAGTTTTACAATTTCTTTTTGCGACAAACGATGATTTTCGTCCGTATATCGTTTCAATATATCAAGAATATTGATTATCAGAAGCTTTTTCGGCTGTTTTGAGTACATTTTGAAACTCCTTATAAATCAATGCCCGTTCCATCAAACGTGTAGTATTCGGATAACTTCCTGTGTATATATTCAGTATTGTCAAGCAAGGTATCAAATAATCTTTTTCGGTCTATTATTTCAACATTGTCATGCTTTGATTTTTCGTTTACATATCCCTGATCCGAAAAAATATATATTTTTCTGTAATGATCATCATTATACTTTTCAAGGTCTATCACAGCCTCATTTTTGACCTGACATGTAATAGGCTTCTCACCGGGACACACAAAGATAAATTCATACAACGGACGGCTGACCTTACACGATGACGGAAGAAGTATATAATTATTTTCGGGATATTGTCTTTGTATATCCCTGTAAATATAGCTGCATACAAGATCCTCCAGCTCTGCATAATTCAGCGATCTTGCAAAATTATCAACAGAAATATTTATCCTTGATACACCGCTTATTTTTTGCTCCGACAAAATATTAAACGCAGCCCCTATCAGCAGCTTTTGTCTGTGATTTGCCACTATGGACAATGTAGGCTGTCTGCGCATAGACATACGTCCAACGATTTCCGATGGCAGTATTTCATCCGTTTGAAATTCGACCCATTCATGAACACCGCACATCCAAGACAATATTTCATCAAAGTAATCATTTCCCCCAATACCGTTTTTATAAAACGCTTTATCGGACACCATTCCTATGTAATAATGAGCGTTTCTGAGACGCACAATAACTAAGTCGCCTTCCTTGATCTTGCTCATATTATTCACTGCACGTACAATGGACTTATACGCATCATTTTCACTATATGCAGCCAAAAAGGCATCTTTATTATCTTCAAGAGTGCCGGTAAATCCGTTTATATGCCAGCCTATGCCGAATATCTTGCTTTCGATACATTTAAGCTGAAATTCTCTTATTATATCATTGCTTACGATTTTATCATCAAAAGGCTTAAGGTTTACAATCCAACAATTTATATCATTTATGCTGTACATATTCGATCCCTCCAATTTTACATATTATCGCTCAATCATATTCATCATACTTGTTTTTCCGCTTCCCCAATCACCCTGTATGGAAATGGTCATGGGAGTGTCGCAGTTCAAAATAAATCTGCATAAGCCATCAACATAGCTTCTTATGCCGAAAGTGTCATTTACTGTTTTTTCGATGGGTTTATCTGTATTTCCAAACATTACAAGCACCTCTTTGTTCGGTATTGTTCTGCGGCTATGTTTGAATACGTATACATTGTATCACACGTTATGCGACAAAATTGGTACACAGCCGAAGTTGATCTATAATTTAAGTATAGCATACCTTAATGGGAATGTCAATGCTTTGGAAGATTACGGTCACGGTTTTTGAATGAGTGAATTTTTGTGAACATGAAGCCTTAACAAGCTTCACCTATTTATATGATCTGACATTTATGTGGGTTGTCAACTCACTGTTTATACTT
>CAJFVT010000112.1 GCA_904420525.1 uncultured Clostridia bacterium
CGACACCGCGATAATAATGGCCTATGCTCAGATGAGCGAGGAGGAAGCGAAAACGTTCCGGCCCAAGGTAGTATTCGTGGACGGGAGCAATAGGATAAAGGAAGTAAAGGATTACGAGCGGCACGGAGTTATCGCGTGAGCCGCGAAGCAGGAAAGGATGATCTGAAATGAAGCGTATACCTATAACATTACTGACCGGATATCTCGGAGCCGGAAAAACGACACTGATGAATCATATCCTGTCGAACCAGCAGGGCTATAAGGCAGCCGTTATTGTAAACGATATCGGAGAGGTGAATATCGACTCATCGCTGATCCAAAAGGGCGGAGTTGTGCAGGAGGAGGATTCCAGCCTTGTTCCGCTCACAAACGGCTGTATCTGCTGCACTCTCAAGGTGGATCTGATGAAGCAGATCGCAGAGCTGGCGCAGTCCGGAAATTTTGACTATATCCTTATCGAGGCAAGCGGCATATGCGAGCCTTTGCCGATAGTGCAGACGATATCGATGATGGATGGCTCAGTGCCGGGCAGTGAGATACCTCCGCTCGTAAGGCTGGACTGCGTGGTCACGGTTGTCGATGCTCTGAGGCTTGTAGACGAGTTCGGCGGCGGAGATAAGCTTATGGGTGACGTGGATGAGGAGGATATTGAAAATCTTCTCATACAGCAGATAGAATTTTGTTCAACTATAATAATAAATAAAGCAGACGAGGTGTCAAAGGAAGATCTGGCAAAGGTAAGAGCGGTAGTCCGCGCGCTCCAGCCAAAGGCAAAGATAATCGAAACAAATTATGCCGATGTCGATCTTAAGGATGTGCTTGACACTAAGCAGTTTGATTTTGAAAAGACATTCGAATCAGCGGGCTGGATAAACGAGTTCGAAAAGGGCGGAGAGGATGAGGGTCATGACCATCATGATCATCACCATCATGACCATCACGATCATGATCACGAGGAGCATGGACACCATCATCATCATGATCACGACCACGGCGAGGCGGAGGAATATGGTATCGGCTCATTCGTATACTGCCGCAGAAAGCCGTTTGATATGGTAAAGCTGCGCAATTGGCTGAATGAGAGCTTCCCTGAGAATGTTATCCGCTGCAAGGGCATAATATGGATAGACTGCGACAATGATATGTCGTTCGTGCTTGAGCAGGCAGGAAAGCAGATACAGATGTCGGAAAACGGACGCTGGTTCGCGTCGGCGCCGAAAAAGCAGCTGGAGCAGTTTGTCAAGGACGATCCGTCGATCATGGATAACTGGGACGAAAAGGTCGGTGACAGGATGATCAAGCTCGTATTTATAGGCAGGGAGCTTGACAGGGACGCGATCTCGGCCGAGCTTGACAAGCTGCTTAAGGCTTCATGATATGTTCAAAATGCGGAGCCGTGCTTGATGACGACGCTGTGTTCTGTGATAAATGCGGTTCGTTTGAGATGCGTGAGGAGGTTTCGGATCACGCGGAGCCTGTAGTTATCGAGAAGGCCGGAAAGCGGCGGCGAAGGAAGTCGACAGGCTGGTTTTTGTTCAAGACCTTTGCCTGGGTCCTTATAGCCGCGGCCGGCATAGCGGCGATCATACTCGGCTATAGATTGATAGACGGCGAGCGGATGTATTTCAACAAGTCGCCGCTTGTGAGCGACCAGCTCGTTTGGGGTGAGTCATGGATGCCTGTGCAGCTGCTGCCGCCGTATTGAGGATAAACGGATCTCCCGCGCCGCCGGGGTTCAGCGGTGCAGGAGCCGCAGCCATATCAGTATACCGATAACGGCAAGGACAGTAAGCGCGGCGATAACGGCTGCGGGCAGCAGACTGCGCTGCGCGGTTTCACTGCCGCTGTCCGAGGTCCGGATGATCTCGCGGGGTATCTCTATATCGCCGCCCATATGAAGCTGCTTAAGATAGAAGCCCCGGCTGTCTCTTGATACCACGGCGGTGCTGTATTCAAATATTGGAGCATTGCCGCCCTCTGTATAGGTGTCCGAAAATATGACGAACAGGGTATCGTCCGTGAGCTTCAGTACGCGTACCAGATCCTTGACGTCGGTAGCGAAATATGTGTTGTAGCCGCCTGTATAGTAGTAGCTGCCGTCATTAAAGCAGTAGCCCAGCGATGTAAGCATATTCACTGCCGGCTTTTCCGGTGTTTTGCGGAATGCCGTGTACATGGCGTCCTCAATGAAGCCGCTGCTGCAGAGCCGGATGGAGGGATCCGAGCCTGTTTCGCCGCTTTCAGGCGAAAGCGTGCTTATAAGCCGGAAATTTTCATGGGTATATAGCACATGCCGGGTAAGGGTGTCCAGATCTGAGCTGACGCTGTCATAGTCCATGATATCGGCTGCCGACTTTATAAGAAAGAGGATCTCCTGCGAGTCTGTGCCGCTCAGCGCGGCATCGCCGTATCTGAGCGCTGATATCTTTTGGAGCTTGACAGAATTCAGAGTATCGTAAACGTCATACGGATCGGCAAGCGCGGTGATCTTTCCTTTTTTGTACTCGGCAGCCGGAAGCTCTGAGCGCGGACGGTCCGCCGTAAGAGTAAGAGTGTCGTTTATGGGACGGAAATATTCGGGGACTGAGTTTGTATATACCGCAGCGCCGAGCTCACCGCCGTAATCGGCGATGCTTATACGGTAGGAGCTTCTTCCGCCTGTGTGTATGGTGAGGGTGTCGGTGATCTCATTTTCCGCGCCGTACAGCGTGAATATGAATGAGCCGTCGGAGACTGTTACCATCGCCAGTGTGTTTTCAGCGGCGGAACAGCACACTATCCCGCTGCTGCCGTCAAATATACCGTGTTCGTCTATGTTTTTTGAGATCACAGTGTCAAA
Organism: uncultured Clostridia bacterium; assembly: GCA_904420525.1. Taxonomy (GTDB): domain Bacteria; phylum Bacillota; class Clostridia; order UBA1381; family UBA1381; genus Ornithomonoglobus. Next base: position 2,840 of record CAJFVT010000112.1, read on the forward strand.
ATCAGCAGCGGCTGCGGCCGAGCCGTACAGAAGAAATATAAAAATCAAAGAAATAAGCCTTTTTATATGTCATCACCCCCTATATTATTTTGTCCGTTTCGGCAAAATAATTGCGTAATATGGGGAAGAAGGACGATAGTATTAATAGTCAGGTGCGGTAAAAAATTCAATATATACAGGCAATTGTGAAATGCTGCCGCGCTTCGCGATTGCTACTTTTGCTTGACGGATCGTGAAACGAACATTTCTCGATCATCGGATCCAATATACGAAAGGAGAAAGCGATGCATAGCGACATAAAAGAAATAATGTTCAGCGAGAAACAGCTCTCAGATATCACGGACAGGATAGCTGAGCAGATCAACAGGGATTACGGCAGTTCCGATATCATCGCCGCTGTTGTTTTAAAGGGCAGCCTTATTTTCACTGCCGATCTTATACGCAGGCTCAATATGTGCGTGCGGCTCGATTTTATCCAGGCGTCCAGCTACGGCGCAGGTACGCAGTCCTCAGGAGTTATAAGGATAAAGAAGGATCTTGAAAACGATATTGCAGGCAAGCATGTGCTGATAATAGAGGATATCGTTGACAGCGGCAGGACGCTTGCTCTTCTGAAGAAGAATTTAAAGGACAGGGGCGCTGCCAGCGTTAGGATAGCCGCCCTGCTTTCAAAGCCATCGCGCCGTGTCGCCGATGTGGAGGTGGAGTACATAGGAGAGGAGATACCGGACGAGTTCGTTGTCGGCTATGGTCTTGACCTGGCCGAGAGGTACAGAAATCTGCCGTATATCGGTATACTCAAGCCGGAAGTCTATCTATGAGGATACTGCTTGCCGCTGTAAACGCAAAATTTATCCATACGGCGCTGGGCGTCCGCGCGCTCCGGGCATATGTCGGGGAGGACGCTGTCGATATAGCCGAATTTACTATAAATGAACGCGTTCAGGACGCTGTGCGGGAGATATATGCGCGCCGCGCCGATATGGTCATGTTTTCATGCTATATCTGGAATATAGAATTCATACTCAAAACGGCCGGATCGCTCAGGAAGATAGCTCCTGATACGGCGATAGTATTCGGAGGACCTGAGGTCAGCTTTGACAGCGTATACTATATGGAAAAATACCCCTTTATTGACGCGGTGATCCGCGGCGAGGGAGAGGAAACGCTCAGGGACATTATAGGATCGGGACTGGCTGTGCGCGGAGTAACGCATCGTGACGGCGGAAGGATCGTCGAAGAGCCGGACAGACCGCCTGTATGTGACATAAACGATCTGCCTTTCCCGTATACTGACCGGGAGCTTGACGAGTACAGGGATAAGCTGCTGTATTACGAGTCGAGCAGGGGATGTCCGTTCAGGTGCAGCTATTGTCTGTCGTCTACCGTTCACAGCGTGAGATTTAGGGATATCGAAACGGTAAAGCGCGAGCTTGCGCTATTTGCGGAGCATGGAGCGCGTGTCGTAAAGCTGACAGACCGCACATTTAACGCTGACAGGCGCCGTGCGGCCGGGCTGATCGAATACCTGTCATCACTCCGCTGCAGGACTCAGTTCCATTTCGAGATCGCAGCGGAGCTTATAGATGATGAAACAGCAGAGCTTTTTAGGCGTGCTCCGAGGGACAGATTTCTTCTGGAGATAGGCGTGCAGTCTACGAACCCGGAAACGCTCTCCGCAATAGACCGTCCTGCCGATATCCAACGCATCGCGGCCGCGGCGGAGCGGCTCAGGGGGCATGTGCATATGCATCTTGATCTTATAGCGGGACTGCCGTATGAGGATCACGGCTCGTTCGTGAACTCGTTCAATGAGGTCATGGCTATGCGCCCGGATGTGCTGCAGCTTGGTTTCCTGAAGCTGCTGCGAGGTACGAAGCTGCGGGAAGAGGCGGGAAAGCATGGGTATAAATTCACTGACGAGCCGCCGTATGAGGTGCTTGCCAATAACTATATGTCATATGATGAATTGACGGAGCTGAAGCGGGTCGAGGTGATACTTGACAGATATTATAACAGCGGCGGCTTTGAGCATTCGCTGGGATATCTCTCCGGACGGTATGATACGCCTTATGCTATGTTTTTGGACATAGCGATGTATTTTGAGGCTCGCGGATATTTCGGGACCGGCATGTCGCAGCGCTCGCTCTATGCCGCCCTTGCGGATATGTACGATGATGCGCTGTTCAAGGATCTTCTTAAGCTCGACTTTTTTATAAATATAAATAATCCATCGACGCCCCAATGGGCGGCCGAGCCGTTTGACAGAACTCTTTTAAAGCGGAGATTTGCAATGATAGAGTCAGCGCTGGAGGAGGGGCGGCTGCCGGGATATGAGGGTGTGCCGCTGAAGGAGATAATAAAGACGGTACAGGCCGAACGTTTTTCGTACAATGTTTTAGGCGGCGGTGAGAAAATCGAAAATATAATTCTGTTTGACAAAAAATACGGCCGTGTTACAGCGGTCTCTGATAAATAAAAGGGCCGGGGCTGTCCTTAACGCGGCAGCTCCGGCTCTGATCTTATCCCGCAACGGCGAAGCATATCTTGTCCTTGAAGGCTACGCCGTATTTTATTATATTTTTATAGCCTCTGCTCACGGCCTCGGCG
>CAJFVT010000113.1 GCA_904420525.1 uncultured Clostridia bacterium
ATGGCTGTAAAGCCTGCGGCCAAAGGCGATGAGGAAAAGATCATAAGCGGGCTTACAAAGCTTATGGACGAGGATCCGACCTTTACGGTGACCAATAACGCCGAAACGAAGCAGACCCTTATAAACGGACAGGGTGAGCAGCATATAGATGTTATCGTGAGCAAGCTCAAGAATAAGTATGGTGTAAACGTTATCCTTGAGGAGCCTATAACCCCGTACAGAGAGACGATAACAAAGACGGCAGTTGTTGAAGGCAAGCATAAGAAGCAGTCCGGCGGACACGGTCAGTACGGTCATGTCAAGATAGAATTTTCACCGGGTCTTACCGAGGAGCTGATGTTTGAGGAAAAGGTATTCGGTGGAAGCGTTCCGAAGAACTATTTCCCGGCTATAGAGAAGGGACTGCAGGAGAGCTGCGCAAAGGGCGTTCTGGCAGGGTATCCTGTTGTTAATTTGAAGGCTACATTGCTCGATGGCTCGTATCATCCTGTAGACTCGTCGGAAATGGCGTTCAAGACAGCTGCTTCCATAGCATATAAGGAAGGCTTGAAGCAGGCCGGACCGGTGATCCTTGAGCCGATAGGCTATCTCAAGAGCTACGTTCCTGAGAATATCATGGGTGACGTTATAGGCGACATAAACAAGCGCCGCGGCAGGATCATGGGAATGGGCGAAAGCGACAAGGAGGGTCTTAACCTCGTTGAGGCGGAGGTGCCGATGTCCGAAATGCATAAATATGCTACAGATCTTAGAGCTATGAGCGGCGGACGCGGAACGTTCACATTTGAGTTTGTAAGATACGAGCAGGCTCCGATGGATGTTGCGAACAAGATCATCGCGTCATCCAATAATAAATAATGGTTGATACACTCTTTTCGATATAATAAGCGGTAAAAACGGTCACGTACAGCGTGGCCGTTTTTGCCGCTTTTAATGTGTCATGCTTGCAGTGTGATAAATTTTGAAAAAAATAAAAAATTTTCAAAAAAAGACTTGACAAAACGAGGTTACAGGTGTAAACTATATATAAGAGTTACAAATGTAAACTCGGGTGAGGAGGTTTGATATGGAAAGTGTAAAGAACATTTCCGAATCGGAGTGGAAGGTGCTCGAGGTCCTGTGGGAAAAGCCGGGAAGTCTCATAGGCGAAATAAGGACGGCTCTCGCTGACAGCGGCTGGAGCTATTCTACCATAAAGACGCTCGTTTTGAGGCTCACTCAAAAGGGAGCGCTTTATACGAAGGAATCGCCGCACGGAAAAATGTACTATCCTGCGGTGGATGAGGACAAATCACGCCGTGACGAAACGAAACATTTCCTTGACAGGATATATAACGGTTCGGTGCGGATGCTGTTCTCAAATCTTGTCAAGGACTCGAAATTGTCTGACAAAGAGGCTGAGGAGCTTATGGAGCTTATAGACAAAATGGAGGATTGATTTATGAACAGTGCGATATATTCTCTGTTTATCTCGATGGCATTGCGCGTAACGGTGATCACAGCGTTTGTGATGCTTATCAAGCTCATATTCCGTCAGAAGCTTTCCGCGGCCGCGCACTGCGGCATATGGATCATACCGGTGGTTCAGGTCATCTTTTGTATAGGCAATGTGAGCATACCTGCCAGGACCAGTATTTATAACGTGGTCGAGGGGGTAGCCGTTTCAGCCGGAACGATAGCCGCGCAGCAGCCGGAGATGCATATAGATGTGCGAAATATCATAGCGCTTATCTATTGCATTGGAACGGCGGCTCTCGCGCTGTGGTATCTGACAGTGTTCCTGCTGCACAGGTACAGAACTTCAAAGCTTGATACAGTCGATGATGAAACATCATTGAGGATACTCGGAGATCTGAAGGCGATGCTCGGCATAGGCGATGATATAAAGCTTCGCCGCGGCGAGTTCGCGCAGACTCTCAGGGATACCGTTATTCTACCCGACGGATATTCGCCTGATGAACAGCGGCAGATAATGCTGCATGAGCTGTGTCATTATAAGAACAAGGATAACATCAAGCTCTTGATAGCCGCGGCGGTGATATGTCTGAACTGGTTCAATCCGGTCGTGTGGCTGGCGTTCAAGCGGTTTCGCAGTGACATAGAGATGTACTGCGATGATAACGTTATGAAGCTGACGGAGAGCAAAAAGGAATATGCTATGGTGCTTGTAAAAACTGCGGCTGAGCATACACGGTTCATTCCCGGAGCGACCGGAGTAAGCAACAGCAAGCACGAGGTAGCGCGCAGGGTGAGGCGGATAGCCTCATGGAAGAAAAAGAAGCCGGTCTGGCTCATAGCCGCTGTGTGCGCATGTGTAACCGTCTCAAGCCTGTGCCTGACGGATGCGGTCTCAACAGCGGTAGAGAATACCGTTGATGTGGCTGCAACGCCGGAGCCTGTAGAGGTCGTACCGGTCATCATAGACACGGTAACGCAGCAAAGCACGCCTGAGCCGACTGAGGCGGCGCCTGAGACCGAGCAGCCTGAATATCCTGATACGCGTACGCAGTCGATAAGCGCACAGGATACGCAGGAAAGCGGCACGGTGAGGGAGAACATTCCGGCCGATACCCAAAGCAGCGGATCTGTTTCATACGTGCCTCCGGCGGAAACAGCAGACGAAACAAATGCGGCAGCAGAGACCGACACTGCGGTATCGGAGCAGACAGCCGCAGAGCCGGAGCCGGAGACGGTACCGCCGGAGGAGGATATATATTCCTCGCTGGGTGAGCCTGAGAGCGTAAGCGCTAACGGTAATAAGGAGACCTACAGTCTTGATGACGGCAGGACAGCGGTGCTCCATTATGACGGCGGTGAGCTTGAGACCGGGTACATAATAAGCGGCGGAGAAACAGCGGAAAGCGGAAGCGGCACGGAGACTGCGTCAGAGCCGGCCGGCGGAAGCGTAGCAGAGGAGTGAAGAAGCTTTTTTGGGAGATAAGGTGATACTTCACGCTGTGTATATGTACAGCAGCCTGAACAGAAGCCGCAGGGAGATATGATAGGTCAAAGCGATAGGTATAAAAAGGGATAAATGGGTAACCTAACAGCGGCGGGCGCTCACCCGTATAATGAGCAAAATGCGTTATTGTACGGGCGGGCGCTGTTTTTAAACATATCGAGAGTAAAAATATTCAATTATATTACAATTAATAACACGTGAGGAGATAGAAAGGAAAGGTAATGTATTATGAAAAAGATAGTTATCATGGCAGCAATTATGATGATGGGAACTACGGCATTTGCTGCAAACGCAAGTGACGCTTCATCAGTGACGATAGGCAGCAGCAGGACGGCTGTGTATGATACGCTCGGAGCCGGGGAGAGCACATCCTCAGGACTAAAGGAGACCTATGAGCTTGACGGCGGAGCGGAGGCTGTGCTTCATTTTGACAACGACATACTTGTGAGAGGATTTATATTAAATGATTAAAAGCAAGATCGAGGAAGAAGGGAGTGAACAGGGATGAAAAGACTTATAACGAGAGCAGCAGCGGTAATATGTACATTGTCGCTGCTGACGGTATCTGCGCCATTGAGCGCGGGAGCGGCGGAATGGATAAACCTGTCCTCGTGGGCATACGCGGAGGTGAGCGGTTTCGTCAGCGATGGGCTGCTGCCAGAGACGCTGAGCGGAGTTTCGGATTATACGCGTCCGATAAAGCGCTGGGAGCTTGGAGAGCTTGTGTATTCAATATTGTATAATACAGGCAGATTTGCGGATGACGCGTATCAGGGCAGAGAGTTCGCCGACTGCGCCGAATATTCGAATATAAACAAGCTCTACCGATACGGGATAGTCGAGGGTGACGGAAATGGTAATTTCAGCCCCGAGAGGAACATAACGCGCGAGGATGCGGCCGTGCTGATCGAGCGGGCTATGGAGATGTGCGGGATGTATCGGACAGCGTATAATGCCGAGGGGATGTTCATCGATATTCCGGTAAACGGAATATCGGATGCGGACCAGATAAGCGATCATGCCAGATATGCCGTTGCCAATATCGTAAATGACGGTATCATGACGAATATGGGAGACGGCAGCTTTGAACCTAAAGGAGAGCTGAGCGTTGAACAGGCGGTCGTTATCGCTTACAGATTTTACGAGCTGCTGCCCAGGCTGATCCGCCCTGACAATGACGGACTTGACAGTGCTGAGGAACAGGTGATACAGAGCTATGAGAACGGCGCGGAGGAGATCTGGGACGGAAACGGCTATATCCTGAGAAAGGACGGAGAAGAGCTTATGACGTTCGAGTCGGACGTTTATTCAACGCTGCTCTGCTGTGACTATAACGGTGAAACGCTTGTGTTTGCCGTGAACTTCAACGACAAGACGGACGTGTTCAGAGCGGAGACAGGTGAGTTCCTATATACGATACCGTATATAGCATATAAGCTCAGGCCTGATGAGGGATATGTCTATGTATACTCGTCCCGGTTCATGCCGGCCTACAGCGGCATTTACGGCTTTGACGGAAATGAGATAGTATCACCTGAGTACAGCGAGACGGAGCTGACTGAGCTTGCGGCGAACGGGTTCAGCGTGCCGCAGGAGGAGTACCGCGCGGCGGACGGGTGGATATATTACTCAAACTGGAACGACAACGGTCATTTGTACAAGGTGGATTCCAACGGTGAAAACAAAAAGCTGCTCGTTGACGGTCTCGACTGCTATAACACGGATTACATAGACGGTATGCTGTATTTCCAAGCTAATGAGGATAACTGCCTGTACTGTACCGATACGGATGGGAGCAGACTGTATAAGGTGTCTGAAAAACCGGCAGCATTCATTTGGGCGGGACAGCATGGTTTCAACGACCGGGTATATGATGAGACTGACATAGGAACGTCAATATCCGGACACAGGACATTAGACGCGGTCATGTCATTCGGCGGCGGCAATATTGAGATGACAGGCGGCTGGAAGCTGTACGGAGAGGACGATCCTGTAGAGATAGAGTATACGAACACGGTCACAGGAGAAAAGACGCCGATAAACATAGGCGCCTATACTCTGAAAATGTTCAGGATAAACGGCGGCAAGGCGGAATACAAGACAGTGGCAGATTTCCCGGTAGCCAATGTGATCTCATCCTTTTCGGATGATGACAGGATACTATTCACGAGCAGCGAAGAGGAGCAGAAAACAGGAAGCTCGCCGATATATATGTACGACGGAAACGAGCTGACGTGCGTGAGCGGCGAGCTCAGGGCTGTTACATACGGGTTTATGATAAAGGATGAAACGGACTTTTATGATCCCTTTTACAATAACAAGGTCGGTTTCATAACACCTGAGGAGTTAGGCGGGGGCACTTATCATGTGGTCGATCTTGACACCGGCGAGATAACTCAGGAGAAGCTCAGAGATGCAGGAGAAATAGTTGACGGAACGGCAGAAACATCTGATGAGCCTGCACGCTATGATGATCTTAGCGGCGGAGGATACGATATACTCCGAGGAGACGATCTGAGCCTGTATGTGAGAACAGAGACAGAGACCAGGGAGCTGGGCAAAGGAGCGGCCATATCCCGTGACGGGGATACCCTGTATTACACTCCTGCGGAATTCGATGATATGGGTGTCGCTTATATAGGCGCGCTCAACAGGAGCGGCTTTGGCGGCAGGCTGATCGCGTATGATCTCAGAACTGGGGAACAAAAACTCATAAGCGACAGCTATATGTATCCTACCGGGCCCTCAGCAGGTGTGATGAGCATCTTGGAGTCAACAGGTCAGTACAGGAGGATAGTGAACGGAGAGGCGCTTACGGCGTATCCGAACAAGGGACTGCACCGCTACGGAGAGGTCGGCTTCATCATGCACATGAACAGGAATATATGGCAACCTCGGTATCTGTACAAGCTCGATACGGACGGGAACTTTACACAGCTTACCGACTGTCATACCGAATACTGGCTTTATGTTCCGAACGGAGCCGATGAGAAGCTTTTTTCGCAGTATGGCTGATAAGCAGGAAAGGAGAACGGAGAAATGAACAGGTCAATGATAAAAGCGGCGGCGGCAGTGTGTGTGCTGTCGCTGCTGACGGCGGTCGCGCCATTGAGCGCGGGCGCGGCGGAATGGATAAACCTGTCCTCATGGGCATACGCGGAGGTGAGCGGCTTCGTCAGTGACGGACTGCTGCCGGAACGACTGAAGGATGAATCGGATTACACGCGTGTGATGACGCGCGGCGAGTTCGCGGAGGTGGTATACTCCGTGCTGTATGATACCGGAAGATTGCAGGAGGATAAGAATAGTGAACATTTTGGCGATTGCTTCGAATATCCGGATATAAACAGGCTATATAGCTATATATATGAGGCACTTATAAATGACAGTGTTTATGATGAGGAAAACAGGCTGTTTTATCCGGAGCTGCCTATTACACGTAGCGATGCGGCTGTTATACTTTACAGTGCATTGGAAAATATAGGCCTTATAGACTATGGTTCAGGTGTGGTATGGCTGGAAGAGGAGGATGCAGCTGAGTTTCTGGAAGAACAGGGACTGCTTGCCTCTGACTTGAATGGTCTCAGTGTAAAGGTGCAGGCTATTATAAATACAATACTTGAGTCGGAGATCATGTCCGGCACAGGCGGCGGCAGCTTTGAGCCGGATAAGCCGCTGACGATAGAGCAGGGGATAGCGGCAGCCTACAGGCTTTATAAAGCTATACCGCGCTTGATATACTCAGACGATGAGGGTATAGAGGATAAAACAGAACAGTTGATACAGACATATGACTGCGGTCTTTCGGAGTTTTACAGGGATAAAAATTATATAATAGCAGATGGTGAAAAAGAACTGCTGAAATTAGAATCGGATGTATATTCGAAGCTGTTTTGCTGTGAATATGGCGGAAAGAAGCTTGTGTTCGCGGTGAATTTCAATGACAAAACAGATGTTTACGATCCGGAGACAGGCAGTGTTCTGTATACGATCCCGTATATCGTATACGATTTCAATACCGAGAAAGGCTGGGTATACGTTTATTCATCACGTTTCATGCCCGCGTACAGCGGACTTTATTCGATGGCCGGCACTGAGCTTATAGCGCCGGAGTACAGTGAAAAAGAAATCTCAGAGATAGCCGCGAACGGCTTTATTGTGCCGCGGGAGGAGCGCCGCGCCGCTGATGGGTGGATATACTATGCGAATTGGAACGATAACGGGCATCTGTACAAGATCGACTCGAACGGTGAGAATGAGCAGCTGCTCGTAGGCGACAGCGACTGTACAAACACACGGTATCTTGACGGCATCATATACTACAACGTAAATGATGATGATTTTTCATTGAGATGTGTTGAGTGCTTCGGCTTCATATATGAGGATGCGGAGCTGACGGGCGAGATCGGATATCTTACCGAGGAAGAGATATGGAACGGAACATACCATATTCTCGACCTGAGCGATGGCAGCATAAGGCAGGAGCAGCTGGACGAATATGTGCCATATGAGCAGGAGGATACGCGTATCATCAGCGAGGGCGGAGATCCGGAGATAGTGAGACATTTGAAAGACAACGAGCTTTGTGTAAGCTTCGGAGGAGATACAGTGAGTCTCGGTCCTGCCAGGTATTTTGATACGATAGGAGATCATATCTTGTATATCCCTGAAGAAGCGCAGTCTGATGGATGGACCATGGTCAGCAGCAGTTTTTTGAGGGCTGATAGGATGGAACTGAAAGCATATAATTACGAGACCGGTGAAATAAAGACAGTCAGCAATGACATAGCGGGTATCAGTATTAACTCGGAGCTGCTGGGTGACGGGGTTGTATATATGACGCCTCAGAGTCAGTTAAAGCTGGTCACGGAACCGGTCGAGAAATCGGAAACGGTCTATCCCAACAAGGGGCTGCACCGATACGGCAAGCCGGTGACAATAATGCGTCTCAGCCGCGTCTCATGGCAGAAGCCGTATCTGTATAAAGTGGACAGCGATGGTAATGTCACTCAGCTTACGGACTGCCATACCGAAAAATGGTTGTATGTCCCGAACGGCAGCAGAGAGGCGGAATTTTCAGCGTAACCGATGAACGATGGGCGTTGTCGGGAGCTTTGAGGAGCTGCAGTCAGGAACTGATCAGCAGATCTCTAATAGTGTGAAATTTCGTTAAAATGACGCAGGATCGTGCGGACTGAAGGGCAAAAATCAGTTATTACAGAAATTTTTTCACTGAAACTCATAATTTGAATAAAAAGACTTGAAAATCTCACCAAGCTATGATATAATTATCTTCATGGGCGCTGTGCGCAGCTGTACGGCGCGGAAACGGAAGAGCTATTCCGCATCATTTTGATCGCGGACGAAATATATTATACGAGGAGTGTATGACATGTCAGGTCATTCAAAATGGAGTACAATAAAGAGAAAAAAGGGAGCTAATGACGCGCAGCGCGCCAAGATCTTTACAAAAATAGCGCGTGAGCTTATTGTTGCGGTAAAGGCCGGCGGGCCGGACCCGGCTAACAATTCGAGCCTTAAGGACGTTATAGCGAAGGCAAGGGCAAACAATATGCCTAACGACAATATAACGAGGACCATCAAGAAGGCGTCGGGCGCGGAGGGCAGCGCGGATTATGAGGCTATCACATATGAGGGCTACGGTCCGGGCGGAGTTGCCGTTATAGTCGAAACGCTGACTGACAACAGGAACAGAACTGCGGCGGACGTTCGCGCAGCATTCTCAAAGTACGGCGGCAACATGGGAACTACCGGCTGTGTGAGCTTCATGTTCGATAACAAGGGAATAATCGTCATTGAGGACGAGGACGGAGAGATCGATGAGGACGAGATAACGATGGACGCTCTTGAAGCGGGAGCAGAGGACGTCACTATAGAAAACGGAGTGATAGAGATCGAGACTGCGCCTCTTGAGGTAGGAGCTGTGAGAGAAGCGCTTGAGGGCAAGTATACGATAGCATCGGCCGAGGCGCTGCAGATACCGCAGACGACCACGACTCTAACAGATGAAAAGCAGATAACGAACATGAGAAAAATGCTTGACACTCTCGAAGATAATGACGATGTTCAGAATGTATACCATTCATGGGATGAACCGGAGTCGGTAGATTGAGCCTGTTCACATAAATGATATTTGCAGATTTTCGAGCAGATTTTGTCGCTCAACAAGGAATAAATTTGCAGGGATACTGTCGTATTCCGAAAATTTTAACGCAAT
>CAJFVT010000114.1 GCA_904420525.1 uncultured Clostridia bacterium
GACCGTCTATCTTGTGCTCTACAACATATTCAGGGTCAGGAACTGTTTCTCTTACGCGTCTGTCAAAATCGAATATTTCCGATTTGGTAAACGCCTTTTGCAGGCTTTGCATAGGGACAGTATGCGTTACCTCCGGAAATGATGATACAGCCTCGCCTCCCACGCGAGTTGTGGGAGAATTATCCTTTTTATATTCCGGATAATTCTCTTCAAGCTTTTCAAGCTCTCTGAGCATATCGTCAAATTCAAAATCGCTTATCTCAGGAGAATCTTCAACATAATACTTGTAATTATGGTAATTTATGAGTTCAGTAAGCTCATCTATCCTCTTTTTTGGATCCATATTTTTTTCCTCTTTCTGTTTTAAGTTTACATAAAATAATTATGTAAACTATTCTTTCTCATTCAAGCCGAATGCATAGCCTGAGCCGTAATAATCAGGAACTTCTCCTACTATGACTGTTTCAGCTATAGGCACTGATGCTGTTATTGTTTCTGATTCATGAAGCAAATATCCGGTATACTTCATATCTACGGATATATTTAGATATATCTTATGCTTCACCTGATTGATTCCTACAGAAACAAATTCCTCATCGAAGCTGCCATTTACAATGCTTGACGGCATTATCCTTATCGGTATAGAAGGACCGGCATAAGCAAAAAGATAATAGCCGCTCAGGCTTCCAAGCGGTATGTTTACATATGCCGGATATGCGCCGGCGAGCGCATCCTGTACATTTAAAAGCAGCTGTGACTTAATAACATTGATCTTTGCGGTGTTTGCCTCTATCGCCGTTATACGCTGTGAATCATTTGATATAATATCAAAAAACTCAGAAAATTCCTCTGTTCCGGCCATTTCCGCAATACACCGGTTAACAAGCTCGGTAAATGTCTTATTAGAATATGCGGAGGCCTTTGATGTAAACACCGGCTCAGCGCGTTTCAGAAGCGTATGTGTTCCTGCTATGATCAGCGGAACGCATAAAAGCGCCGCAGTCAAAGCCTTGAAACGACGTCTTTTTTTCATTCCAAGCCGCATAAAGCTCACCTCCGCGCATAATATCGTTGTATAATATGACATTGCGCGGATATTTGTGAAATACTGATCGGAACAGCTGTATACGCAAGTTCCGTTTAAAGCGCACAGTAAGTTCTCATCAGTTTATATTTTACCATATAAACCGAATAATTTCAAGAGAATGAAATTTAATTATTTAGGTAATTGCACAGAACGCGGCAGCGTTTTGCAATTACTTCCCTATTCGCCTGTTTGAAGAAAGTCCGATAATGTTAGACAAAATAAAGAGGCTGCCGCTTCGGCGCAGAACGCTTCAAGCCTGTAAAGATCTTGAAGCTGCGAACGAAACGAACAGCCGCATGCAATTTCTAGTTCGATGATCTCTTTAAAATGGATTATCTCTGTTTTGTATCTATCTCTTCCTTGATCATCTTAATAAAGTCATCTACCGGCATACTGCCCATATCGCCATTTTTACGCGAGCGTACCGAGACAGCGCCCTTTTCGATATCTTTATCACCGATAACTATCATATACGGAACCTTTTCAAGCTGTGCCTCACGCAGCTTGAAGCCAAGCTTCTCACTTCTGTCATCTATCTCGATCCTGATTATGCCGTTTTCTTCAAGCTTCTTTTTGACCTCATACGTATAGTCAAGATGTCTATCGGCAATAGGCAGAAGCTTGAGCTGAACAGGAGCTAGCCATGTCGGGAATGCGCCCGCATACTTCTCAATAAGCAGTGCGAGTGTCCTCTCATAGCAGCCGATCGATGTCCTGTGTATGATATACGGATTTTTCTTCTTTCCGTCACGGTCAACATACTCCATACCGAACTTTTCCGCAAGCATCTGGTCGATCTGGATAGTGATAAGGGTATCCTCTTTACCATGGACATTTTTTATCTGGATATCAAGCTTAGGACCATAGAATGCAGCTTCACCTATGCCTATCTTATACTCGAGACCAAGATGATCCAATATCTTTTTCATCGTATCCTGAGCCTCGTTCCACTGTTCTTCCGTTCCTATATATTTTTCACGGTTGTCAGGATCCCACTGAGAAAATCTGAACGATACATCCTCATACAAGCCAAGGGTCTGCAGCATATACTGAACAAGCTCCAGACAGCCCTTGAACTCGTCCTCGAGCTGCTCCGGTGTACACATCAAATGACCCTCTGATATCGTGAACTGACGAACACGTATAAGCCCGTGCATCTCACCCGAAGCTTCATTTCTGAACAATGTTGAGGTCTCATTCAGACGCATCGGAAGATCTCTGTATGAACGTCCGCGGTTAAGATATGCCTGATACTGGAACGGGCATGTCATAGGGCGCAGCGCGAATACCTCTTTATCCTTTTCCTCGTCTCCAAGCACAAACATGCCTTCTTTGTAATGATCCCAATGTCCGGAAAGCTTATAGAGGTCACTCTTTGCCATAAGCGGAGTTTTTGTGAGCTGCCAGCCTCTCTTCTGTTCCTCGTCCTCAACAAAGCGCTGCAGTATCTGGATTATGCGCGCGCCCTTCGGGAGCAGTATCGGAAGTCCCTGACCGATAAGATCACTCGTTGTAAACAGCTCCAATTCACGTCCCAGCTTGTTATGATCACGTTTCTTTGCTTCTTCGAGCTTTTCAAGATGCTCGTTGAGCTCATCCTTTGTGAAAAATGCCGTGCCGTACACGCGAGTAAGCATCTTATTATGCTCATCTCCGCGCCAGTATGCGCCGGTAGCTGACAAAAGCTTGAATGCCTTTACCTTTGACGTGTATCTGACGTGAGGACCCGCACAGAGATCTGTAAAATCGCCCTGCTTATAGAAAGAAATGGTCTCTCCCTCCGGCAGCTCATTTATAAGCTCGATCTTGTACGGCTCATCCTTCATTAGCTCAAGAGCCTCTTCGCGCGGAAGCTCGAAGCGCTCTATTTTAAGATTTTCCTTAACTATTTTTTTCATTTCTTTTTCAATAGCGTCAAGGTCTTCTCTTGAAAAAGGTGTTTCAACATCAAAGTCATAGTAAAAGCCGGTGTCGATCGGCGGTCCGATCGTAAGCTTTGCCTCAGGGAACAGACGTTTTACAGCCTGTGCGAGAATGTGTGCCGCGCTGTGGCGCAGTGTTTGAAGTTCGTTCATTTCTACTGACATCGTTCTTCTTCCTTTCATAAATGAAATGTGTTTTTAATGCTTCCCTGCTGTATTTCCCGGTAAAATAAAAACTCCCGGGCAAATACAACGTATCTGCTCAGGAGTGCATAAGCTACACGGTTCCATCCTGATTACGGCAAACGCCGTCACTCAATAATGTCATTAACGCAGACTCACGGTGGATTTACTCAGACCTGCGTCCTTTCTGCCACTGCTCAAAAGTGGTGTTCACCCATGCCGCTTACGGGAACACTTCCAGCCGCGATGTTCCCTCTCTTTGAAAGCCTCCGCACGGGCTACTGTCTTTCTCATCGCATATATAACGCCTTTCAGCTTTACTGACATAATTATACCACTCAAAAATCGTTTTGTCAAGAACAAATTTTCGAATATTTATAAATTTACGTTTTCAGGCATTGGGCCGTTAAGCTGAAAATATATCAGCTCGGTCAATAGAGATTTAATCGGAATTTCTTATCCTGTCTATCATACTTTCTCTGCGTATACTTCTGTTTGCGACCAGACTCACCAAAAACTGACCGATCATCAGCACTGCTGCGAGTATGATCGTTTCTTTGAACGGATAATGATAAGCGGAAAGACTCATGAAATGACTTTTTTGGGCTGCAATGAACATTAAATATCCAAAAATATTTCCGGCCGTTACAGACAAAAGCATGGTCCCGGCGCTGAAAAATAACCCCTCGCCCGTGAGCATACGGTAAAGCTGTCTATTTGAAAGCCCTATCGCCTGCAAAACGCCTATCTCACGCTTCCTTGTTACAATGCTGGTTATCATCGTGTTTATAAGGTTCATAAATCCTATCACAGCTATCATTATCAATATTATATACATAGGATATTTTACAATGCTGACACTGGCACTGCCCAGACGCATTTCCTCATCCATTGAGTAAAGCACAAATCTTTCATCTGAGAGTTCTATATTCTTAAGAGCGTCCTTGATGCTGTCATATTTATCTTTATCGGCATAGATATACAGATCTGTCACAGTATTGGAGCTCAGTCCGAGATTATTGTATGCATCCTCAGGAAGAAGGAGCAGTCCCTCGCTGCTTTCAAGGCTGGCATCGATACGTACCGTCAATTCGATCTCTTTCTCACCGTCATGGACCGTAAGAGGTATTATATCACCTACATGCAGATCATATTCATCCATGAACTGCGCATTTGCGCATATCACTCCGTTTTCGGATACCATATTGTCATAATCTATAGCTCCGCCGTTAAGTTCTCTTTCAAGCTCAGATACATTCTCCTTTTTGAAATATGACATTGACTTACGCTGTCCATCCTCAAACGCTGATGAATCAAGATCCGAGCTTATGAGCACCGTACTCTTTGTTTCAACATTTTCTACTCCGTCTATGCTGAGTATATTTTCTATCAGCCCGCCGTTCAAGGGATTAGTCTGCTGTATGACATCAAGATTGTTTTCGGGATACTCCCTATCATTCATTGAATAATCCATAGCTATTCTGAAATCGCCATCATCGATTTCACGTCTTGCAATGTCCTCAGGGCTCATGCTGTTGATGATACCCGCAAACGACATGAATAAAACACAGCTTAGACCCATAGTTATCATGGTTACAGCGGTCCTTTTTTTATTTCTTACAAGATTTGCGGAAATAAGTCCTGATACGCTCATAGATTTTCTTCCGTGTCTGGTCTTTTTGCTGCCGCCCGCCTCGGTGTAGCGTATAGCCTCTACAGGTGATATCCCGGCTGCCATACGCATTGGCTTGAGAAGGGATATATATACTGTTATCAATACGACCGCTGCCGCCGCAAGCAGCATCGGCAGTGAAAACATATGATATTTTTCAATACCTGCGGCATACATAGCCGGCAGGTTTTCTGAAAGACTGTTTATAACAAGCGGGAATGAGATATAAGGGATAAGATATCCTATAACAAGCCCGACAGGGACCGAGATGATACATGCGATCACTCCTTCGCGCAGCAGCATTCCCTTTATCTGTCTTTTTGAAGCGCCGAGGGCCTTGAGCTTCCCTATCTCCTGCACATCTGTTATCACTCCGACATAATATATGCTGTATATAACTATACCGGCAAACAGCGCGATAATTATCGCTGCTGCTGCGACTATAGTTATCATCTCCGCACCCGGATCCGTTACAGCCATCAGATACCCTTTATTTATATCTATATCTGTTTCCGCGCAACCTATATCTGCGGCCACATCGTTTATCAGATCACATATCTCGTTATAATTGAGCGTATCCTCACCGTTCACTCTTATGCTCGCGTTTACACGTCTGTCCTCATGCGGTATGAACTGATTTACAAGCTCTTCTGAGACGGTAGCTCCATATGCTATCCTGCTGTCATTGATCTCTCCGAGCTTTGATACATCATTCTGAGTGACAAGACCGCATATCACGAAATCTCTCGATACGATCTCTCCCTTGCCGTATGGGCGGAAAGCGATCGTGAGCGTGTTTCCGATAACAGGCTCAACATTCATCCTTTCAAAAAAGGCCGGAGGTCCGCATATCTCATCTGCCCGCTGCGCGGTCCTGCCTTCTGTAAGATTACCTACTCCGCTTGTTATTATTCCCTTTGTTTCAGATGCTGCTGTAAGAAACCCGTTCATCCTGTCGTAATCGATCGGAGCGAATATTTCTGAAAGCTGTACCGCTTCAACATCTATATGGTCTTTTAATATATCAGCCTGCTCAAGCGTTAGGTTTCTGAATACTGCATGCCTGTTCGTTTCCGCTGCGGCCTGCTGCTTCTGTGAATCCCACAGAGCCATCGCTCCGGTCACAAGCCCTGCAAGCAGTGTTGTCGTAAGCATTATAGCCAGCATAGTAAGCAGTGTGCGGCTTTTATTATATTTGATACGCCTAAGGGCGAGCAATGATACTGTTTTCACTGACATCACCCCCTTAGCCTACGATCCTGCCGTCTTCTATTACTACCGTACGGTCCGCCATCTGCGCGATATCTTCATTATGAGTTATCACAACAAGCGTCTGTCCGTATTTCTTAGCTGAGAGCTTGAGCATAGCCATTACCTCGTCACCGGTCTTTGTATCCAGATTGCCTGTAGGCTCATCGGCCAAGATTATCGATGGCTTCGCCGCGGCTGCACGCGCTATCGCAGTTCTCTGCTGCTGTCCGCCCGAAAGTGTGTTCGGCATGCTTTGGACCTTACTTTCCAGTCCCAGTGTTCTGATAATATCCTTTACATATCTTTCATCTAATCTCCGCCCGTCAAGTCCCATGGGCAAAACTATATTTTCCCAAACATTAAGCGATGGCACAAGGTTATAAGCCTGAAAAACAAAGCCTATCTTTCGTCTTCTTATTTTCGCAAGCTGATCCTCAGACAGTCCTGCTATATTCTTACCGTCTATGATAACATCGCCTGATGTAGGATCATCAAGCCCGCCGAGCAGGTGCAGCAGGGTGGATTTGCCGCTGCCTGACTTCCCTACTATAGTAACAAATTCACCCTGATATATCGTAAGATCTAAATTATCCACGGCCTTTACCATGTTTTCTCCGGAGCCGTAATACTTGCATAGCTTTTTTGTCTCGAGAATTGTGTTCATCTCTGTATCCTCCTGTATCGTGTTTGCTATACTTAGATTATACAGCGCTATTCTTACATTCAGCTTACAGATGGTCTTACATTTAGCTTACAATATAAGCTGGACAACGAATATGCTTCCTCCGCCTGATGCGGAACGGACCGATACAGTGCCTCCCTGATCTTCTATAAGTCTGCGCGCAAGATAAAGCCCAACGCCTGTTCCGTCCTCATTTTTTACAATATCGCCGCTGCCTCTGTAAAATCTTTCAAAGATTTTGTTCCGCTCCTCACGAGGTATACCCGCACCCTGATCCTCTATCTCTATCCTTACAAAACTGAACATTTTTGCGACCCGGATCTTTATCTCTGTTCCTGCCGGACTGTACTTTACTGCATTATCCAGTATATTAGCTATAGCCTCAGCAGTCCACTTTTTGTCGGCGGTTATAGTTATATACTCAAGCTCCTCTGTAACGATATCTATATTTTTATCGGCTGCCTTGTAATATACAGAGTTTACTGCCTGAATGAGTATCTCGGTGATGGATACTTCCCTTGGCTCCAATGTGATCATCCCTGTTTCAAGGCGTGATATGCTTATAAGAGAGCCTGTCAAAGCTTCCAGCTTATTTATCTGTGTTTCACACCTATTTATAAACTCCTCTCTCTCCGCGTCATGCATAGGGTCCTTATATACCGAAAAGCAGCTTTTGAGCGCGCTCAAAGGAGTTTTGAGTTGATGTGAGATGTCGGTCACGAGCGATTTTGTATTATCACGCTCCTCGTCAAGTATGTCGGATCTGAGTTTCATTCCCTCGCACACCTTAACAAGCTCGTCAGAGATAAGATCATTTTTTATATTATAAGCGTTTTCGAGATCTTCAATTTCAAGGCTGCCCGAGACGCATTTATCAAGTACAGAAACTATGATATCATCCTGTTCCTTTTTTCTTTGTTCGATATATTTCAGAAAAAGAGCGCCGCAGGTCAAAGCCGATAAAGCAAACACAGCGGCAAAGGACAGCTCAAGAATTATTGTTCTTCTGTATTCCGGATCGGAAATTACTGATCTATCCGCCCCATAGCCATATCTTGCTAATACTGTTTGCCCTATCTCCGTATATTCACCGGCTTCTCCGTTTAAAGCGGACACTGCTGTTTTCTCAGATCCGGGATACTCGGCTATAAAGGCGCCGCACAGGCCATAGACTGTATACATTTCGTTCCTGAAAGATCTTTCGCTAAATGAAAATAAAAGAAAACCAAAAGCGGCGGTGATACACAATACCGCCGCCGTAAATACTGCGATCGCACGCTTCATGATCTGGTACAGCTCCTTTCCCAAATGTACCCCAGCCCGCGTACATTTTTTATGTACTGAGGCTTTGACGGATCATCTTCTATCTTTTCACGCAGCCGGCGTATATTTACCGCCAATGTATTATCATCCACAAAGCATCCGTCAATATCCCAAAGAGCTTCAAGAAGCTGATTTTTTGACAGTATGCGCATGGGGTTCTGCATGAAATAGGCAAGCAGCCTTTGCTCATTGGCCGTAAGGGACAGATATTCGCCCTTTTTTCGCGTCCGGTTCTCCTCAGGCAGATATACTATATCTCCTGATACCATCATTATGTTTCCTGACGAGCATCTTTTCATAACAGCATTTATCTTTGAAACCAGTACAGACATGGAAAACGGCTTTGTTATATAATCGTCCGCACCGGCGCCGTAACCGATTATTATATCGCTTTCGTTGTCAAGGGCCGTTAAAAACAGGAACATAACATCACTTTTCTTTCTCACCTCATGACAAAAATCAAGACCGTTTCCGTCAGGGAGATTTACATCGCATATAACAAGCGACATATCGCGTTCTGCGATCAAGCTTTCAGCCTCGCTTATCGTTTCCACTGTGTGAACATGGTAATTCTCATGCGACAGTTTAAGGCTTATAGCTCTTGCCAGGCTATCGTCATCCTCCACAAGCAATATATCACCGTACATAAACTACCTCCTGATATTTAACTGTTTACAATGGCTTCAGCAGTCTTTATGCCGTCGACCGCCGCGGTCATAATACCTCCGGCGTACCCTGCTCCCTCGCCGCAGGGATATAATCCGGCAATATTCGACTGCCTTGTTATTTCGTCTCTGATTATACGTACAGGTGATGACGACCGTGTTTCCGGGGCGGTAAGAACAGCGCCGTCTCTGGCAAAGCCATGCAGTCTTGCATCGAGCAGCGGAAGAGCCTCGCGCATGGTATCAGTAACAAAGCCGGGGAAAATATCATCAAGACCGCAGTATATTATCCCCGGCCTGTATGTTGGCTCAAGCTCCGGATCTGCCCCGTTACCGTGCAGAAAATCGCCGACTGTCTGAGCCGGAGCATAATATCCGCCGCATATTTCAAACGCCTTTCGTTCGATCTCACGCTGAAATTCGATACCGCCGAGTACATCGCTGCCGGGTATGTCCTCAGGCATGACGTTCACAAGCAGAGCGCTGTTGGCGTTCTCGCCGCTGCGCGCATATTCACTCATGCCGTTAGTCACGACTCCGCCGGGCTCTGATGCGGATGCTATGACTGTGCCGCCCGGACACATGCAGAAGGTGTATGCGCTCCTGCCGTTTGGAGTCCTGACCGCCAGCTTGTAATCAGCGGCAGGGAGCATTTTATACGAGTCGCCGTACTGGCTTCGGCTTATCCATTCCTGCTTATGCTCTATCCTTGCCCCGACTGCAAATACCTTTCGTTCCATAGCGGCGCCCGCGTTTTTTATCATTTCAAAGGTGTCTCGCGCACTGTGTCCGGACGCAAGCACGAGGATATCGGTTTCTATGATATATTCTTCGCTGCCGCTGCGGACCTTAACGCCGGTAACGCGTCCGTTGTCCGTGATCAGCCCCTCTGCTTTCGAAGAAAACCGCACCTCGCCGCCAAAACCTATTATACTCTCGCGAAATGCCTTCACCATACTCACAAGCCTGTCCGTACCGACATGCGGCTTTGCTTTATAGAGAATATCCTCCGGCGCACCGTGCGCTGCGAATTCCTCAAGCACGTATCCTGTGCGTATATCATTCACACCGGTAGTGAGCTTCCCGTCTGAAAAGGTCCCTGCTCCGCCCTCGCCGAACTGCACATTTGACTCCGGATCCAGAACACCTTCAGACCGCAGCCGCTCCACATCCTTTATACGTTCATCCACGGGCTTGCCGCGCTCAAGCACTATTACCCTGCAGCCGTTTTTCGCAAGCGCATATGCGCACATCATCCCGGCGGGGCCGAAGCCGGCAATAACTACCGGCTTTTCAGGCGCATTACCCTTTGGGAAGCTGTATTTTTTATAAACAGCAGGTGCAGCCTGCTTTATACGCATCAAAAGCTTTTTTTCGCCGGGTGCGGCTATATCTACTGTATAAACATAATGGATATCGTTCTTTTTTCGTGCATCGATCGATTTTTTTACTATTTTGAGATCTATTATACCGCTTATCTTATATTTCCTCGCTATATATTCTATTATATTTTCCTCCGGCGATTCGATAGGATATTTAATATTTGAAATTCTGATCATGCTCTACTGCCTTTCATAATTATAAAAAAGGAACTGCCGCGTTTTAATGCAACAGCTCCTATCCTGCAATCATATAACCTGCAGATATATGCTCTTTTATATTCAAGAGCCTGTTTTTTAGGGGATATATCCGAGGGGAATATTAAAGCTGTTTTTATGCTGCTCCTCAAATATTTTTCATATCCTCTTCATCAAACGCCTGAGAGATCGCATCTCCCGGCGCGACCATAGGATACACGTTTTCATCCTTGTCTATCCGGCAGTCTATAACAACGGTCTTATCCATAGAAAGCGCCCTTGCAAACGCATCTCTGAACTCTTCGGGTGTCTCTGCCTTCATGCCTACGGCGCCCATAGCCTCAGCAAGCTTTACATAATCCACCTGATCCTCAAGGACTGTATGTGAGTATCTTCCCTCATAGAACAGTGTCTGCCACTGGCGGACCATGCCGAGAACACGGTTATCGATTATGACCTCTATTACAGGCACATTATTCCTGACTGCGGTCGCTATCTCGTTCATGTTCATTCGGAAGCCGCCGTCTCCGGCTATATTGACAACTGTCTTATCCGGGAATGCGGTCTTTGCTCCTATCGCGGCGCCAAGCCCGTAGCCCATCGTGCCGAGGCCGCCTGAGGTTATAAATCTCCTCGGCTCACTGTAATAATAGAACTGTGCGGCCCACATCTGATGCTGTCCTACCTCTGTGGTGATTATTGCATCTCCCTTTGTTTGACGGTATATCTCCGTTATCGCACTGCCGCCCGAAAGCACATCGCTCCTGTACCGAAGCGGAAATCTTTTCATCTTCTCTTTAAGCTCATTTCTCCAATCGGTATGGTCGTATGTACCTACGACAGCGTTAAGACGCTTAAGTATCTCCTTTGCGTCTCCTACTATATGCTCATCCGTCTCTATATTCTTGTTTATTTCTTTTTCGTCTATCTCGATATGAACTATCTTCGCATTCTTTGCAAAATTCTTGGCATTGCCGTATACCCTGTCCGAAAATCTCACGCCGACCGCAAGCAGCAGGTCACAGCTGCTCACACCGAAATTTGATGTTTTTGTACCATGCATACCGAGCATACCGGTATAATGATCATCCGTTCCGGGGAATGCGCCCTTGCCCATAAGCGTGTCGCATACGGGTGCATCGATCTTATTTACCAGTTCTCTGAGTTCCGGTGCGGCGTCAGCGGAAACCACTCCGCCGCCGCAGAAAACATACGGTCTCTTTGAATTCTTTATAAGCTCCGCCGTTCTCATTATCGCAGCGTCGTCTATCATGTCCGTTGACGGAGCCGGCCTTTCAGGCGTTTTCGGCTCATACTCCGCTTTGTTTGCGGTAACATCCTTGGGTATATCTATGAGCACAGGTCCTTTTCTTCCGCTCTGCGCTATCCTGAAAGCTTCTCTTATCGTATCGGCAAGCTCATTTACATCCATAACGATGTAGCTTGCCTTTGTTATAGGCTTGACCACCTCAGAGATCGCAACCTCCTGAAAGCTGTCCTTGCCCAGAAGCGGTGTACCGACATTACAGGTTATCGCTACGACCGGTATCGAGTCTATGTTTGCAGTTGCTATCCCTGTAACGAGGTTCGTCGATCCCGGACCTGATGTCGCGAAGCATACGCCTGTCTTTCCGGTAGCCCGCGCGTATCCGTCAGCGGCGTGTGATGCGCCCTGCTCATGGGATACAAGAATATGACGTATCTCATCGGAATGCTTATAAAGCTCATCGTAAACATTCAGTATCGCTCCGCCCGGATAGCCGAAGATAGTATCGACCCCCTGCTCCTTCATACACTCTATAACTATCTGTGCGCCTGTTAATTGCATTGCTTGCAGCTCCTTTACATTTACTTTTCTACATTGCCGATACCTGTAAAGGACTTTTTTTCCCGTGAAAACAACAGCCGCGCCGTTGTACGGCGCGGTTTTATACCAGATATGCTTTTGCTCATCTCTCGTAATAGGTCGGCATCCGTATTTCATAAGATTATACTAAATACTCATTATTATAGTATAATCTTATACGTATGATTTGTCAAGAGAAAATGAATGATTTTGTATTATTTTATAAATATTCCGTAAATTGTCCGTGGCTGTTTGTGTTTTTGATATATCAGCTCTGTTTTATCAGCCTTCATTTTCACGCAGACGCTCGACTACGCTCTGTTTCGTTACGCGTGTAATGACGATAACAGGCAGTATCAGGCTGACAAGAATGAATAACGGAACAGCCGCGAGTACCGGCATCAGCGTGAACTTATATGTGAAAAACCATAGTGTTTCCGACAGTATCCGTGCTGCTCCGGCTGAAAATGCACCGCTTAATACGGTCCCTGACATCGCTGCAAGAGCCGTATAGCACAGGCTTTCACATATCAGCATTTTACGGAGCTGAGCAGAAGTCATTCCTATAGCCTGAAGCACCGCAAACTCTCTGCGCCGTGATATGATGCTCGTCATAACAGAGTTTACAAAGTTCAGCACTCCTATAAGTCCTATGACCACGCTCAATGAGCCGCCGACTATGAGGATCATGTTCCGCATCCCTTCAAATTGCGATGCTCTTGTTGCCTTCGAGCTGTAGCCCATCATCGGCTCAGCGCTTTCCGTATAGCTTTCAAGAAACGACTCCATTGCTTTCTCCTCGCTGTCATCGACATCGAACCAGTAATTCATGACTGCCGGATCGTCGACCATGGTAAAATATACCTCACTCGGCAGATAGAATGAATTAGAATACCAAACTCCGCATGAATTGGTATAATAGTGGATCGCGGTCTTCGCCATGACCTCATACTCATATTCGTTGTATCCGTTTTGCGCCGATGTCTCTCCGCTGCCTCTGTGATTTGAAAGCGTCACTTTGTCGCCTATCTCGTATTTTGCACTCTCCCAGACGGGACGGTTATTATCGTCAAGTCTTACGCCCTCTATTATATATTTTCCGCTTCTGAGCTTTTCAGGATCAAGCTCGCCCTCAAGTATCTCAAGCTCCGAAAGCGGGAAATCGTCAAGCCCGTACACCGCGCAGTCGCTTTGAGCGGGATCCTCGGTCTTTACGGAAAAATACTCTGCATCGCGAACATTGGAGTATATCCTGCCGCCCTCGGTAAATCCGGGCTGTTCGCTGACCGCAGCTATCATGCTCTCAGATAGAGTCGTATCCGTTCCGGAATACGTGTAGTTGAAGTAGGATGCATGAGCTATAAGGAAGTCGCTGTCGGCAAATTTTGAAAGAAATTTGTCCATATCAAAGCCGAGACTGAAAGTATAGACAGCGTTGAAAATTACAAGGCTCAAGGAAAGAGATACTATCACAGGTATCGTAGACTTTTTGTTCCTGCCGAGATTTGCCGCAGCCATACGAAAAATGCCCGCGCTCCTGCGTGAAGCTCGTTGTTTATGCTTATCACAGGAGGTCTCTGTATAACGCACTGCTTCAACCGGTGATACCTTAGCCGCTATCCTTCCCGGCTTATTTGAACCGATAAATACCGTAATGGCGGCAAATACCGCGCTGCCTATAAATATCACCGGGTTCGCGGAGGTGGTATAATCCAATGCCGCATACGCGCTCTGCTCCATTATGACCGGAACGAGCTGCTTCCCGATAAGATATCCGAGGATCAGACCTATCGGCACTCCGGCTGCTGCAAGCACAGCTACCTGACGGTGTATGAGCTTCTTTATCTGCTTGCCGGTAGTTCCTATCGTTTTAAGCAGTCCGTAAAAGCGTATATCCTTTATTACGGATATCTGGAACACATTGAAGATTATAAGATACCCGGTAAATACAACTACCAGTATCCCGGCCAGAGCCGCGGCGATGATGCCTGGTGAAAGATCAAAGTTTGTGGACAGATATGACCAGTTGACATTGCTGGCTATATAATTCTGAGCGTTTTCATCCGTTGAATAACCGCTCTCGGTTATTACCCGGTCAAGCTTTTCCTGAATACCGAACGAGCTTTTGAACATTATATAGCTGTTTATGGTACCGGTCATATCACCGTCGGCTCCAAATGTGTTTTGCAGCTCATCTGCATGAGCCTCCATGTATGCCCGCGATGTTATCATTATAGATACATTGAACACCGGATCAGCCTCCCACCAGCCGGAAAGCGCAAATTCACGCAGGATATTTTCTCCGTGTATCGTAATACTGAGCGTAACGGGCGCTCCTATGCGCTGCTCTATACCAAGAAGTTTTATTGTTGTGGTGTCCATCATTATTTCATTTTCAGCCATTGGCTTATGTCCCTCGACAGGCTCGCAGAAGCTTAGCTTTATCGCAGTATCATCCATATAATAAAGCTCGCCGCGCCTCTTTATCAGCTCCGGATCGTTCACACTGCTGCACATAAGCCTGTTATACGATATCTCATCTATAAGCTCATGGGTCTTAACAGCCTCATACTGCTCATCGGTGATGTATTTTAGCACCGCCATTCCATCGCCTCCCGCCTGACGCATCGTCTGGCGCTGTATGTTTTCTATCATACCGCTGCCCACAGTAAAAAGCGCCGTAAACAGCATTGCGGTGAGAGCTATAGCCGCCATGGCTATTATATTTCTCGTCTTGTTCCCGCTGAGCGTTCCTTTCGTGAGACGGTTTATCGCTTTTTTGCTGTTCACCTTATACATGGTGCTCACCTGCGATCCTTCCGTCCTCTATGCGAACTATCCTGTCCGCAGTCTGAGCGATCTCCTCATTGTGTGTTATCATCACTATAGTCTGAGCAAATTTTTCACTGGTTACCCTTAAAAGTCCCATCACGTCAAGGCTGGTCCTGCTGTCAAGATTACCTGTGGGCTCGTCCGCAAGGATTATCGCAGGCTTTGCCGCAAGAGCACGCGCGATGGCTACACGCTGCTGCTGTCCGCCGGAAAGCTGATTCGGAAAACTGTCTAATCGGTCCTTAAGACCGAGCGTATGCACGATCTCTTTTATATACGAGTTGTCCGGTCTATTGCCGTCAAGCTCTATCGGCATTACTATATTTGCGTAAACGCTGAGTGTAGGTATGAGATTATAGCTTTGAAACACAAATCCTATATTCCGGCGGCGGAAGATAGTAAGCTCATCGTCACACAGGCTGAATATATCGTTTCCATCCACCATTACGCTGCCGGATGTCGGTCTGTCAAGCCCTCCCAGCATATGCAGCAATGTTGATTTACCGCTGCCGGATGTTCCGACTATAGCAGCAAATTCGCCTTCGGCTACCGCGAGATCGATACCGTCAAGCGCTTTTACGGTATTTTCCCCGCTGCCATAGTATTTTTTCAGATCAGTCGCCGTCAGTATGTCCATAAGACCCTCTCCTTTCGATTTGTTTATTTTATTATACAATATCGCTCTTTCGAGAGTCTTTCTGATATCTTACGGTTTTGAAAGATTTATCGTTTCGGCAGAAACACCGTGAATTCCGAGCCTTTGCCAGGCTTCGATCTCAGCCGTATATACCCGCCCTCTCGCGAGATTATGTCTCTGGAAAGATACAGTCCTATGCCTGCGCCGGGTATATCCGAACTATGTCTGCCGCGGAAAAATCTGCCGAACACCTTCGCGCTCTCCTCCTCATCTATCCCCTCTCCGTTATCTGAAACGGATATCGCTGAGAAGCTTTCGAATTCCTTATATGATATTATTATCCTGCCTCCCGGCGGAGTGTACTTTACGGCGTTATCAGCGATATTCAAAATAGCCTCTGCCGTCCACTTCATATCGAAATTTGCATAAACATCCGTATCCGCACAGCATACAAGCTCCGTTCGCTTTTCCTCTGCCGCAGCTTTGCATGCCTCAGCTACCGTTTCAGCAAGCTCCTTGAGATTGCTGCGTGCGGGTGAAAGCGTTATTATTCCGCTTTCGAGACGTGAGGCTTTCACGAGTGAATTTATAAGAAATGCAAGCTTTTCTGATTGGTCGCGCACTTGCTCGGCAAGCCGGCGCGCATCACGGCTCATGTCCTCGCGTTCGCAAAGCAGCTCGGAATAAAGCGTGATATTCGCTACGGGTGTTTTGGTCTGATGGGAAATATCCCCTATAAGCGATTTTATTCTTTCACGGTCATTTGCTATAGCTTGTTCGGA
>CAJFVT010000115.1 GCA_904420525.1 uncultured Clostridia bacterium
ACGACATCAATAATCAGGCCTTCGGCGGAAATACTGCACAGTATAAAGAAATGGTCGAAAATCTTCCGGACGTGGGCGGGTGCAAGGTGTATCCCGTATGGAACGGCGGCGGAACAGTCAAGATAGTGTTCACGAATTCGGAGCACGAGTCGCCGTCTAAGCCGCTTGTCGCGTCGGTGCAGGAGCAGATAGATCCCCTTGATAAGCAGGGGCAGGGAGTAGGCATGGCGCCGATAGGACATAAGGTCACTGTCGAGGGCGCGGAGACTGAGGAGCTTACGATACAGACAAACATAACCTACGAAACAGGCTATGAGTGGAACGATGTAAGCAACGCGTTCAATGAGGTCATCGACACATACCTTGCAGAGCTAAACGCAGACTGGAAGAACAAGGAGAAAACGGTAGTGCGCATATCGCAGATCGAGAGCAGACTGCTCGACATCACCGGTATACTCGATGTTGACGGCACAACGATAAACGGAGCCGCGGGGAATTATTCGGCGGATGAGAACGCAGTAGTTAAAAGGGCGGTGAGCTGATGGCCGGTATAGAGAGATATTTTGCGGATCAGCTCATAGGCATTGCAGAGGTGCAGCAGATCATAAACGCCCTGCAGCCGGAGTTTGCGATGCTCAGTGAGAATATCTACAAGGTACTGAACAATATGTTTATCCTTGACTTAGACGAGGACGGATGCGAAAGGTACGAGAAAATGCTCGGCATAAAGCCGCGCGGTGACGACACGATAGAGGACAGGCAGTTCAGGATACTCGCCTTGTATAAGGGCGACACGCCGTATACGATCATATCGCTAAGGCGCAAGCTGGAAGAGCTGTGCGGGGCGGAGAACGTTGAGATAGTGCTTGACGAGGCTGATTACTATATCGAGATATGGATAGGTCTGCAGAGCAAGAACCAGTTCGACACGGCGTATTCTGTCATCAAAAAAATGCTGCCGTGCAATATGCAGCTGAATTATTCCCTGAAATATAATCAGCACTCGACGCTTGCGGGTCATACGCACGGGCAGTTATCTGCGTTTACACATTCGCAGCTTCGCAGCGATGTTATAAATATAGGAGGCTAATATGGAGACCACAACAAATTTAAAACTGAATAAACCTGCGCCGGAAGATTTTTATGATGTAGGCGACTTCAATGAGAATGCGGATAAGATAGATGCCGCGGTCAGTCAGCTCGAAACGGCGATGCAGGAAAACGCCTCACGCGCGGCATGGAGCGGTGTGCCTGAGAGCGGTACGGTCGTGCATCCCGGTATATATAACATAACAAGCTCCGAAGAATGGCCCGCGGGACTGTCGCTGCCCGACGAGCTATCGAGTTTATACGAGGGCTGGGCGGACAATGAAGAGGAGCTGACGCTGATATCGGACGGGCGTAATTATTTTCTGACGTACACAAAGTATATAAACGGCGGACCGCGTAGGGTACAGGTCAAAAAGTTCTGGTTCAGGAATACAGGAGATGTGCTCTATGGCTGGGTCCAGATATTTGACACGGAAGCGTGACGGAAGCCAAGAGGACGGCAGGGGATCATTCCCCGCCGTCCTCACAGTAAAGGTCATTGAGTGTTACATCAAGGGCTTTTGCGATCTTATAGGCGTTGGAGATCATGCAGTCCCCACGCTTTTCGAGATCTTCGATAGTTCGCCTGTGAAGTCCCGTCAGCTCCGCGAGCTTTGGGACGGACAGCCCTTTCGATAACCGCAGTTCTTTGACTTTTAGCATTTGAAAGCCCCCTTAGAACATAGATCTTATGAGGTAGTAAAGTGCGAAGCACAACCCCAATATGAAAAGGATCTGTAAAAAAATTTTTAAATATGCCTTTTTCATGTTGAACATTTGAAAGACTTGTGATATAATACAACTAAGGGTGGGGGGATCGCTCCCCCCGGAGCCCTTAGTCGTTTATAATATCAATAAGGATCTTGAGCCATCCGGCTATTGATATTATTTTTATTATGAGCTTTTCAATTGTTGCCAGCAATTTGGAAAGCTCTTTTAATTTGTCTTTCAAGCTTTTCACCTCCTCTCTATGATACTATTATACCACATTATAACGTGGTTGTCAAGGGTTTTCCACAAATTTTTTAAATTTTTTTTCGGAGGTGGTCTTTATGACTGAGGATATACGGCTGGCTACCGCGGCTGAGCTGGAGCAGGTCTCCGCGGCGGTCGGGCAGAACGCAAAGGCTTCCAAAGGCGCGGCGGCAGGTCAGGGCGCTCAGGCGTCGGAGGGCGGCGGCGCGGGCGCTTACACATCGCACGGCGGCGCGGTTGGACAAAACGCCTATTCAATGCACGGCGCGGCGGTGGGCAGTACATCGGCTTATATAGAGTTTGCCGAAAGCTCAAAACCATCGGGAGCCGCGACAGCATACGGGTATGTGGATTATATAATTGAGAGTTAGGGGTGATAGTATGAAAGGTCAGCGTTATATGACGGTCTCAATGACAGAAAATCAGGTATTGAACATAGAGTATGATTATCGCTGCGCGGTCGATATACTGAATGACTGCGATGCTGAGATCTATGTATCGGCC
>CAJFVT010000116.1 GCA_904420525.1 uncultured Clostridia bacterium
CGTGTTTCGTGACCAAACCTCTGAAAGTGGCTTGTTTACTGGGTTTTCAAGAGTATCTATTTGTATTTAATCGTATTTACGATTATCCAAAATATCTCTTCAAAAGACCCTCAAAGCCTTTTCCGTGTCTTGCCTCGTCCTTAGCCATCTCATGAACTGTATCATGGATAGCATCGTATCCGAGCTCCTTAGCCTTCTTTGCGATCTCAAGCTTTCCTGCTGTAGCGCCTGCCTCAGCCTCTGCACGCATTCTGAGGTTTGTTTCTGTCGATGGTGAAACTACCTCTCCGAGAAGCTCTGCAAACTTAGCTGCATGCTCAGCCTCTTCATAAGCCGCTCTCATGTAGTAATCGCCTACCTCAGGATAACCTTCTCTGAATGCTGCACGAGCCATTGCTATATACATGCCGACCTCTGTGCACTCACCCTCAAAGTTTGCCTTGAGCCCCTCGTAAACCTCATCATCGATCTCGCCCTTTGCGCCTACTCCGATAACATGCTCACATACAAAGTTGAGAGCCGCACCCTCCTCCATCTTTGTGAACTTTTCGCCCGGAACTCCGCACTGCGGGCACTTCTCCGGCGGGTTGTCTCCTTCATAAACATATCCGCATACAGGGCATACATACTTAGCCATTATTTTGTCCTCCTGATAAAAGTTTTTATAAAGTTAATATTTAATGAAACACTGACCAAATGCCATCTCTCAGCCAGATCAGTACTTGTTTCCGTTTTTACCGCACCCGTTTTCAAACCGCGGCGCAGGTAAGAATTGTTACATACCCTTACAGCTGCTGCACTTTCCATAGAATATCAGAGAATGACCTGTCACAGTACAGTCAAACTCCCTCTCTACTCTCTCATCCAGAGCTATCGGCTCAATATCAAGATCATAGACCTTTCCGCAGCTGTCACATATAAAGTGATAATGCGGATCTGTGCAGCCATCATAATGAACACTGTCATGATTCGTGTCTATCCTCATGACAGATCCGTTTTTTGTAAGAAGAGCAAGATTTCTGTACACCGTCCCAAGACTGATCTTAGGATCACTCTTTCGCATTTCAGCGTAGATCTCCTGCGCGGTGGGATGCGATTTAGTGCTCCGCAAAATACGCATCATCATTTCTCTTTGTTTAGAATAATTCATAATCTGCTCCTTAAAGGTAAATCAATAACAATTACTATATTTATTATATCACAAAATTTTTATTTGTCAATACTTTTTCAAAAAAAGCTTTTTAAAAAAGAGCCCTGATATGCTCATCATTTCACCGGGCTCTATCACTGTTTTCTATATTTTATAGCTGCATCAGTTTTAAGCTGCAGTTTATTTCTTTGGATTTACTATATCGCGCCAGTCAAGATCCCCGCGCTCAAGTCCGTGTATAAGCACCTCTGCCGTTGCACAATTTGTCGCTATGGGGATGTTGTGCATATCGCACAGCCGCAGCAGCGAAAACACATCCGGTTCATAATTCTCAGCATTCAACGGATCTCTGAAAAATAATACAAGATCTATCTCATTATATGCGATCCTGGCTCCTATCTGCTGATCGCCTCCCTGCGGGCCTGACAGAAAACGATAAACATTAAGTCCTGTGTTCTCCATTACGAGCTTACCTGTAGTACCTGTAGCATATAGAGCATGCTGCTCCAATATCCCCTTATACGCTATACAGAACTGTACCATAAGCTCTTTCTTTTTGTCATGTGCTATTAATGCAATGTTCACAAAACTCTTCTCCTTTCTTCACTCATTCAAATCTAAACATGCCCGTATCTTTATTGTCTGTGTCCGAAAATCTCTTTCAGCCTGTTCAGGAATCCTTTTTTTCCGCCGGTATCAAGATCCATCATCGGAATCTGCTTTCCTTCCAGCCGTCCAGCTATATTTCCAAAAGCCATTCCCGCTCCGCCTTCTGTTATATCCATAAGCGGAGATCCGCTTATCATTGATCTCGTTACCGCTTCGTCCTCAGGGATTATTCCCAGTATGGGAATTGATAAAACGTCAACACAATCATCAACATTCATCATTATCTTACGCTCGATCAGCTCAGGTCTTATCCTGTTCAAAACCAGCCGCACAGTCTCTACTCCCAATTCTTCCAAAACATCAACTACTCTGTCAGCGTCCCTCAATGATGATGTTTCCGCCAGCGATACTATTATTGCCTCATCAGCATACCTTGCCGCAAACATGAACCCATCGCCCATGCCTGCCGGAGCATCCGCCAGCACAAATTCAAACCTGTTTTTCAGACTTTGCCAGAACTCCGCAGTCTTTTCATCATTGAAATCAGTCGTAGGAACGGACTGCGGTGCCGCAACAAAATACAAATTCTCAAAATCCGAGCTTTTTATAAGTATATCGTCCAGGTCTGAACTGCCATTTATAAAATCAGAATAATCATATACTATACTGCTTTCCAGACCTAAGGCTATATCAAGATTACGGAAGCCTGCATCAGCATCTACAAGCGCGGTAAGTCTGCCGGAACGCGCCAGAGCCGCTCCAACATGTGACGTCAATGTAGTTTTTCCGGTCCCGCCCTTTCCGGATGCAATAATTACTATTTTTCCCATGCACTGCCTCCACAATATCGCTACAATACTATTATATCATATTTTTCGGATTTGTAAATGTATGAATTGTAAAATTATCGAGTTCAATTTTGTGATTTTTACACAATGCCACAGCAGAATAACTGGAATTTCTCTTATTTTCTTCCTGTTCATCTGCCGGTTCCTTCTTTTTTTTGAATTTATCAATAAAGCTTCGCTTTGTTTCTGTTTCATCGAATATCTTTTCAGACTCATCTATATAGCTGTAAGTCTCTGTTATATCGGCTATCGCCAGCCTCTCAGGACGCATGTCCATCGCTATTATGTATGAACCGTTATGTCCGTTGCATCCAGCGTGAGCGCTGCCGTAAAGCCCGCCTACGACTATTATATTCCCAACAGCCCTAAGCTCCGACCCGTTCTCAGCCGTGCCGATCAATATAAGATGTCCGTCCGAATAAAGCTCCCCGCCGCTCTCCAGTATGCCCTGAAACAATCTTGCACGGTTGGAGCGGAACCTGGAGATGAACTCCTCCTGCTCCGCCGGCTTTTCCTCATCCTCCTCGGCTTCCATCTCCTCGCGGGCGTCGGCCGCAGCGTTACTATGCTTTTCCCTATATTCATTCAGCCATTTATCTGTATCAGACCTTTTCTGCTTCGGCGCATCGAATACCACTCTGCCCAGCGGAAGCATAACTGCCATAGCATCTGTAAGTCTCTGTTTTTCGCCTCCGGTGAACGGACGCCCGCTGAAACTTATGCGGCAGTTCCCATCGCCGAAAAATGCTCTGTTAGCATTTATCTTTTGCTCCAGCTCGTCAAGTATCTCGTACATAGGCGCGGTGTCATGCAGATATATGCGCACGCCGTCCGCCATACCCTTAAAATATACAAGTCCTTTCTCCAAAGCGTCCCCTTCCTTTCCTCTTCTTCTTTCGCAATACCGGCAGCTCTTTTATCTCAAAAGCTCTGCCGCACCTGAGCTGTCCGCGCTTTCAGGCGCTTCTGTCGCAGCCTCAGGCGATGCCGTCTCAGCAGCCGCTTCTCCGTTCCCGAAGAAATATTGATCAAATACATCTCGTGCTACCTGTCCCGCGTTCGTTCCGCGAACACCGTGCTCAAGCACTACCGCGATAGCTATCTGCGGATCATCAAACGGCGCAAATGCGATAAATATAGCATTATTTGATCCTGATCCCAGCTGCGCAGTTCCTGTTTTTCCGCCCACCTGGATCGGATAACCGTCAAATATCGAGCTTGCGCTTCCTTCGTCAACGACCTTTTTCATGCCATCCTGAATCCTTTGCATTGTCGCTTCATCAATATCTATTTCCTCCTCTACCTGAGGCGTGAATTCCTCAACCAGCGAGCCGTCAACAGAGGATCGTATACTTTTTATCAAATTTACCTTATATCTTGTACCGCCGTTGGCTATCGTTGCACAGTAATTAGCAAGCTGAACCGGGGTGAAAAGGCTATAGGACTGACCTATAGCAGCCTGTACCGTATCTCCGTCGAACCATTCGCTGTCGATCACGTTTGAAACTACTTCTTTCTTATATTCAGGGCTTGCCATATGTCCGGCTGTTTCCTCGTAAAGCTCTATACCAGTGTTTTCTCCAAGCCCGAATTTTTTAGCACACTCGTCAAGAGTTTCTATTCCCATTCTGTTTCCCAGCTCGTAGAAGAATATGTTGCACGAATTTTCAATAGCCTGAGTCACGTTCTGCCTGCCATGCGTCAAATGATCCTCCGACCATATCCAGCATGTAGGCTGGTAATCCCCGAACGCACGGTATACGCCCGTACACTCGATCTGCTCATCTATCGAAAGCACACCGGACTGTATCCCCGCTATCGCTACAAGAGGCTTGAATGTCGAACCGGGACTGTAAAGTCCGGCTACAGCTCTGTTTACCATTGGATTTCTCTCATCGGAAAGAAGCTCTGAATAATCCTCGTCAAACCTGGACATATCGTATGTCGGATATGAAGCGATCGCAAGGCAGTCTCCCGTATTGACATCCAGCACCGCGGCGCCGCCAGCGTCACAGTCGTTTCCTATGGATCTGATCGTGCTTTCAAGAGACTCCTCAAGCGTTGACTGCAGATCACTGTCTATTGTAAGCATGAGATAATCTCCCGGAACAGGATCAACAGTTTCCGTAAGCTCAACATCCCTGCCGTCCACATTGGCAGTAGTACCTGTAGTTCCGTCCTCGCCGCGCAGATAGCTTTCAGCCCAAAGCTCTATGCCCTGTTTACCTATCGTGTCATTTATACCATATCCCTCGTCCTTCTTGGAGTCATATTCCTCCTTTGAGATCTGTCCTATTCTTCCCAAGATATGCGTAGCAAAGCCCGGCTTTGTATACATCCTTACGTAATCCTCCTGTATGGATACGCCCTTTAAGCTGTCCTGAAGCTCCTTGATCTGAGTTACAGCCTCTACGCTTACATCCTCTGCTATAGTTATCGGATTTGCCGCGGAATATTCCTTAACATCAGCCTCATAGCGTATACCGATTATGCGCCTTGTGTGCTCACTGTTCAGATCGCCTTCCACATTATATATCTGCTGATACGCGTACAGCACATCTGCGGCGTCCATATCCGCGCTTATATATTTATTTATATATTTATTCTGTTCGAACCACTGCGCCTTTTCCCCGTCCCCTCCGCTGAAGGTAAAGGTGTACGGAGCACTTCCTGATATCGGCAGAGTATCGGTGCTGCTGCTGCCCGTTGTATATATTATCTCCACAGCCTTGCTTATCACCGAGTTGAGCTCGGTATCGTCTATATCTGTTTTCTGGAGCAATACAGAGTAGCCGGTCTTGTTTGTTACAAGAACATTTCCGTACCTGTCAAGAATATCGCCCCTTTCAGCCTTATTCACGACGCTCGTTGTAAGTCTTGCATTTGAGGTTGCAAGATATTGCTCGCCGTCTATTATCTGCAGACTAAACAATCTCACGATTATCGCCGCAAGCATTATAAACGCCATTATCTTTATAACAAGAAATCTGTATTTGCTTTCCGGCATATTATGCTTACTCCTTCCTCTGTCGTTTACAGTCCATTATATCATATCATAAGTAATTTGCTTATTTCCGTTTCCTTAAAAAACACACGCTTTACCAGCGGGTATACCGCACATGAAGCTGCTGTCGTATACGCTGTAAACGGCAATATGCTGAAAAAAAGTCCGCCAGGAGTTATCGTGCCGTATGCGAAAAGATATTCCGCCGATGACAGCAGAAAGGATGTGAAAAGCATCAGCACCGCATTTTTCAGCCACACCGGAACGAATTTTATCGAGCTTCTAAGACTGCGCGCGGCAAGCCCGGCACACGCTGCTGCCAGCACACACGCCGGAAAGCTTCTTCCGAGCATAGAACCGCTCAGCACACCGCAGATAAGCATAATATAAACGACCGCTGCCAGACTGCGTTCACGCAGTGCAAAGGCAACGGTAAAAGCCAGAAGCAGGTCTGGAAGTATCCCTCTTATCCCGATGATCCGAGTGAAAACTGTTTCAAGCAGAAAGATCACCGCTATCCACAGTACGATTTTTAATATCCTCATATGTCCTCTTCTCCTGTCAGTTCACGATACCGTTTATAACAAGCACCTCATGAAGATTTCCGAAATCCACAGCCG
The DNA here is from genome assembly GCA_904420525.1 of uncultured Clostridia bacterium. Lineage (GTDB taxonomy): Bacteria > Bacillota > Clostridia > UBA1381 > UBA1381 > Ornithomonoglobus. The sequence goes on from CAJFVT010000116.1 coordinate 6,232, forward strand.
GGTCAATAACCGCATATTTCAAATTTCCTGTGCTGTCCGCTGAAACACTGATTATGCTTCCGATTATAAATCCCGGAGGATAAATACCCCCGGAGCCTGAGGTCTCGACTACGTCCCCGACTATGATCGGTGTGCTCCTGTCCAGAAATGACAGCTTGCACTGATTGTTTGCCGCAAGCTCGCTGTCACCCTCCACCAATCCGCTGCCGCCGGTCCTAGATACCCTTATACCTACGGCTGAGGAGCTGTCAAGGATAGTTGTTACTATGGAATAATTGGGTCCGGTCTCCGTTATCTTTCCCACTACTCCATCGGAGGTTATGACCGCGTTCCCTTCACTGAGACCGCTCATTGAACCCTTGTTTATCTCTATAGTTTCATACCAGTTATTTGCAGAATATGATATGACACGAGCAGCCACCGTGGAGTAATCGGCTATGGAGTCCTTCAGATCCAAAAGCTCCTGCAGTCTCTCATTTTCCTCACGGTAAGTCGCAGTGTCACGGTTTTGCTGCTTGAGCTGAAGATTTTCCGCCTCAAGCGCTTCATTATCCGCCTTATATGCGCGCATATCCCACACAAACCTGCATGCGTTCTCAACTGCGCCTGCTATATAAGAAAATCCTGTCTGCACCGGCGATGCGATCGTTTTGACAACAGTCCCTATCGGATTTACACCCGCAAAATGTTCAGTTACAAAGCCCGCCGCAGCAACAACAGCTGCCGCAGCAAGCGCCACTCTCCATTTCTTCGAAAAAAATGACATTCCCGTATTCCTCTTCAATAATTCTTTTTGCTTTTTGCCAGCAGACCTTTTATGTCCTCAAGCGCCTTTCCGGTGCCGATAGCAACACAGTCGAGCGGATATTCCGCAACGAGTGCCGGGATCTTAGTTGTCTCTGCGATCAGCTTATCCAATCCCTTTATAAGCGCGCCTCCGCCCGTCAGCGTTATGCCTCGCTCCATAACATCGGCCGCCAGCTCAGGCGGAGTATGCTCAAGAGTCATCTTTACCGCCTCTATCATCTCTGCGATATTCTCCGACATCGCCTCGCGTATCTGAGATTCACGTATCTGCACTGTTCTGGGCAATCCCGTTGAAACATCCCTGCCGCGAACGTCATAAACGCCCTCCTCATTATCCTCATATGCCGATCCGATAGCTATCTTTATCTCCTCCGCCATCTTGTCGCCTATGTTTATCCCGATATTCTTTTTCAAATAATTAACGATAGCGCTGTCCAGCGCATCACCTGCTATCCTTATCGATCTTGACGACACTATGCCGCCAAGCGATATTACGGCTACCTCCGTTGTTCCGCCGCCGATATCTACGACCATAGATCCGGCCGCCTTGTTTACCGGCAAGCCCGCTCCCAGAGCTGCGGCCATAGGCTCGTCTATCAGCGCCGACTCCTTGGCCCCCGCCTGTATCACAGCCTCCTCTACAGCCCTTCGCTCAACCTCTGTTATCCCTGACGGGATTGATACGAGCACGCGAGGCTTCAATATGCTTACAACATTTGCCATTCGCATAAAATGCTTTATCATAGCCTGAGTTATATCGAAATCAGCTATCACACCGTCCTTCATAGGACGCACCGCTATTATATTCTCCGGTGTCCTGCCTATCATCTCATTTGCCGCCCTGCCCACCGCAACGACCTTTCCGGTGTAGCGGTCTATAGCCACAACAGACGGCTCACGCACAACTATTCCCTTTCCCTTAACATAAATTATCGTATTTGCCGTACCTAGATCTATAGCAACATCCTTAGAAAAAAATCCCATTTGCTTTCCTCCGTATTACCCATACCTGTTATACAATATCATATAAGCCTGAATCCGAAATCATTTTCAAGCGTCCTTGCCAGAGCGCCGACAGGCAGCCCCACAACATTAAAATAATCACCGTTTATCCCTTCTACGAGCATCGCGCCCAGCCCCTGTATGCCGTACGCGCCCGCCTTATCCATAGGCTCGCCTGTCTCGATATATCTTTGTATTTTTTCATCCGTAAGCTCTCTGAACCTGACCTCCGTGCATTCTCTGCCGCAGACCGTATATGCATTCGCTATGCTCATTACGCAATAACCCGTATACACCTGATGCGTTTTCCCCGACAGGCTTTTAAGCATTCTGAACGCCTCCTCCCTGTCGGCAGGCTTTCCCATTATCTTTCCATCATTTACGACTATCGTATCCGCAGCTATTATGACCGCTTCTTTATTTGCAAGAACCTTCTTTGCAGAGGCTGCCGCCTTTATAAGAGCCAGCTCCTGCACATATATATACGGCGGCACCTCCGGCGGGACCGCAGATTCGTCCGCCTCAGATACTACCACACTGAAACTAAGCCCCATATTCGCCAAAAGCTCCCTGCGCCGGGGCGAGGCGGAGGCTAATATTATCTCACTCATACCTTCCTCCCGATCATCTCAAAGCACACCGCGCCTCATATGTCCGCGCGTAAAGGTATTCTCCTTCATAGGCGGCACTCTGCCGCCTGAAACAGCCGCACGGTATGCACTTACTATTTTACCACATTGCTCAGAATTTTCAACAGTAAAATTCAATCTGATGCAATTTATTTTTGAATTTTTTATAGTTTCCATAATATCGGCCGTAAAAATCGGTTTAGAGTTCAACAGAATTGCCCGGCAATCATCGCCGCAGAGTATTTTGAAGTCCATATTTTCACGGTCACGCAGCGAATATGACCTGCCGTTTTTTGCACACCGTCCCATTGCTCTGACCGGACAGTTTTTCATTATCATAAGCGGCAGATATCCGTAGCCTATGACCTCAAGCTCCGAAGCCGAAAAATGCTCCGCCAAAGCACGTATATCATGCAGATTTAGCTCCGGAGAAAGCGTTATGCTCTTCAGACCAGAAAATGCTGCCGCCGTCTGCGAATTGTACACATTAAGCCTGAAATTACCGTATGCCGCACGGCTGCCGTAATATCTCATTGCCGCCGGAGATGATACCGACACATGCTCAGTCGTGATCTTTTCAGGTCTGAATATATCGACTGTCTTTGTAACGATCTCCGCTCCTCCGTCTACTTCTTTAAGCGATGCACAGACCTCCGCGGGCGCATAGAGCCTTTTTACCGCGCCGCTATCAAGCACGGCCCGCGCCTGCTCCTCGTTCATAACTTCAGCTGTGAGATACAGCTCCCGCGGCTCATTCCCGCTCTGATATTCAAAGCTCGTATCAATTATGCGTCCCTCTTTTCTATATGCTCTCATAGATTCAAGCTCCGCGCACGCTCTGCGCCGCGTCTCATTTATATCCTTGACCGGCACTGTGATCCCTTTATCGACCTCCGCCGTCACTTCAGCGGCCTCAAAAGGAGTCTGCCCAAGCTTTGAAAGCTGTTCCTCAAGTCTTTCCGCCTCCAGAGGCTTGCTGCGCGCCGGCTCCGCCGGGACACTCCCGCTGCACACTGCGCAGTTCCCGTCATTATCATACATGGTGACAGATAAATTATTTCCATCACAAAGGGACGCATAAATATTTACCGGGATCCTTCTTACTGTCCTCCCGGAAGCACGCTCCCTTGCCTCACTGCTGTACCTGTTTCCGGAATTATTGGCGGGATTATCATGCGACATCATATCTCGCCCCAATACTCCTGTTAAGTATCCATCGGTAAAGCCAGAACGTGAGAACGCGTTCCTAAGCTCCTCCATATCCTCAGCGGCAATTCTTTTGCCTATGCTGTCAAGATACTTTCTGTACACACCCGTAACAGCGCTTACATATTCCGGACTTTTCAGTCTTCCCTCTATCTTAAGCGAGGCTACTCCCGCAGCGCTGAGCTCTTTTAAATGCTCTATAAGCGCCATATCCTTAGGGCTGAGCACATAGGCCTCGCCGCACGCTTCTCCATTTTCCAAAAGTGAGTATTTAAGCCTGCACGGCTGTGCACAGCGTCCTCTGTTCCCGCTTCTGCCTCCTAATATACTCGACATAAGGCATTGACCGGAATAGCACATGCATATAGCTCCGTGCACGAACACCTCGGTTTCAATATCAACACCTCTGGATATCTCTTCGATCTCCTTCAGTGAAAGCTCCCTTGCCAGTACCACACGCGAAAATCCCGCTTCCTCCAGCGCGAGCGCACCCTCAAGAGACGTTACGGTCATCTGTGTGCTTGCGTGCAGCTCCATATCAGGGAGCATTTTTTTTAAATACCCGGCAAGCCCAATGTCCTGTATTATTATCGCATCAGCTCCGGCACGGCATATATCCCGCGCCGTCTCCGCCGCAGCTTCCAGCTCCGTCTCTTTTATCAAAGTGTTCAATGCACAATGCACCTTCACTCCGTATACATGACAATACCGTACTGCCTCTGAAAGATCCTCAAATGAAAAATTCTTCGCTCCGGCACGCGCCGAAAAGCTTCCCGCTCCCAGATAAACCGCATCGGCCCCAGACTGAACCGCCGCCCTCAGCGCCTCCATACCGCCCGCAGGTGCAAGCAGCTCCATCCCGTTACCGTCCATATACTAAAACTCCTTTTTATACGGTCTACTTGTTCTCAAGCATGTCCAGCAGCTCTTTTTCCCTGATAGCAAATTCACTTTTCTGCTTTTTCAGCTGACTGTCCTTCAATTTTATCTGTCCCTCAAGGAACTTTATCTTTTCCTCTGTCTCGTCAAGCACCTTGCGCGTTATATCAAGCTCATCAGAAAGCTCAGACGTCCTGCTTCCGCTCTCCTTTTCCGCCTTTTGCATCGCCCTTATCTCCGCTTCCAGCCTTTCATTCTCAGTAAGCAGCTTTGATATCCTTTCCTCAGGCTCATTTTTATTCAGCAGCTTGAAATATTCATCGCATATATTGAGCGCAGCAAGCACCAGCGGCTTCTCACCTATCACATGCGTTCCCTCGCTCAGCACTATATTGACCTTTCCGTTTATATAATCTCCCAGACTTTTTAAATATTCGGGATCCTCATTCGCAACCACAGTATATACCCGCGAATTTATAGTAATATTCACCTTGTTCTGCATATCATTTGTTCCTTTCCCTTTTATCGTTTTTCGTTCATCCGTTGATTATAGATGTGTCCCTTGATATATATCCGTGGATATTAAAGCTGCCGAAGGTATCGACACGCTTGCCGTCCATAAGGAACTGTACTCTGTTTATAGTGTTCAGCTCGGTAAGTGAATTCACGATCGAGTATATAACAAGCCGCTCGTGCGCTTCTCCGCCTGAATTCTTGCTCAAAAAATTCGACTTGAAATTCAGATAGCATATGTTGTCCTCAACATCCACCGACATAAGCACAGTGTCCGGCGACAGCACCGACTGCATATCGCCGCTGGCGGGACCCTTTATAAGCTCGTTTATTATATACTGCTCTACAGGCTGCTGATCGGTTATCGTTATGGTCCTGTCCTCCCGCACCAGACCTGAGCCTGACTGATCAGCAAAGTACAGCACAACGTCCCGCATCTCACTCGAATACTCCTCGTCCTCAAGATTTATATCAGCCGCGGCAACATAGCCGAGACGGTTGCCGTCCTGATCTGTTATCTCACCGCCGTTTACAGTTACCATGACCCGCTTCAAATTCCCGTCCGAGCACACGGATTTTGTTACCGCATACGTATTCAGAACATTCCGCGATGCATCCTCCGTAAGATACTGTCCCGAAAGATCGATCACAACGCTTTCATCATCAGTAAAGCTTATACTCAGTATCTCAGTATCCGAAGGCATTATACGCCCATGCCTCGAATCGTCAGGTCCGCTTCTCAGCTCGTCTATTATTTCACCGACCAGTCCGTATTTATCGGAATAGCGTATAGTATGCTGCTCCGCTATTATCCCCGTATTCTGCTCATTCAGATAATACATATCAAGCTTTGCCTTATACGCCGGGAAATCATAATTGAGAAGAACAATAATGATGACCGCGGCAACGGCAGCCAAAACTGCCGCTGACGCTATTATAATATTTTTTCTGTTTTTCATAACTGTAAAGCCTCTCTTATTCATTCCTTTCAAACGGGAGCTTTATCCTGAATATGCTGCCTCCCTCAGGCGCGTCAAGCACCTCAATACTGCCCTTATGCAGCATTACCGCCTCTTTTGCGATAGCCAGCCCCAAGCCGGTGCCTCCTGTATCACGCGCTCTTGAATCATCAAGCCTGTAAAATCTGTCAAATATCTTCTGCTTTTCACTGTCAGGTATCCCCGGTCCATTGTCCTCTATTTCTATAACGCACATACCCGCATTTCTGCCGATGCGCACCTGTATCCTGCCGTTTTCCGGCGTATATTTGATCGCATTGTCAGCAATATTATATACCGACTCATATATCTTATCATAATCTACTGCTATTGTGCGCTCCGCACCTGTGCTTATATCAAAGCCTATGCTTATTTCCTTCTCCGCCGCCATCTGCCTAAGACTGCGTATGACCGCGCCTACGAGCATTGTTATATCTGTCTCTATCAGCGTGAGACCGGCATCCGCGTCAAGCCTTGAGAGCGTCAGCAGTCTGTTTATAAGCCGTGTCAGCCTGTCTATCTCCTCAGACATATCGCCGAGAAATTCCCTTACCGTATCCATTCCCGGATTTTCCGCTTCAACAAGACTGTCACACAAAAGCTTTATCCCGGCCATAGGCGTTTTCAGCTCGTGCGATACATCAGACACGAACTTGCGCCTTTTCTCGTCAAGAGCATTCAGCTCGTCACACATATAATTCAGAGCCATTCCCATCTGCGCCATCTCGCTCGTTCCCTTTGCCGCAGCGCGCTTGCTGAAATCCCCCTTTGATATAGCATGCGCTATATCTATGAATTCCGCCATCGGCTGAGTTATTATATAGCTTATAAAAATACTCAGCATTATCATGATAAGGATTATAAGAGCGCTGAATATGATCAGACTGGCCTGTATCGTCCGTACCGTTTCACTTATCGACGAAACATTCTCTGCAAGATACACACCGCCTACTATAACGTTTCCCTGTTCTATCGGCACCGATACCGTCACTGTTTTCCCGCTGTCGGAATCGAACATGGATTCAGCCTGCTCACCGTCTATCGCACGCTTTAAAACATCGCGCATAAACACCTTTCCGATCATATCCGCCTCACTGTTGTTGTCATACAGCACCGTGTATGACGTATTCGTTACCACTCCGCGGATACTGGTTCCGGCCAATGAACGTTCCATTATATCCTCAAGCCTCAGATACTGAACATTGCTGTCCTCCGCCTCCCACATATTCGATGCTGTCATTGAAATTATGTTGGCCTTCGCAAACAGCTGTGTGCTTTTCTCTGAATAAAGATTTTCAGAAAGCACGCCTATTATATACGCGCTCATCAGCATAAGCGTTACCAGCGTGAAACCTATATATGTTGAAAGCATAGCAAAGCGGGTCGTATGCGCTGCCTTGCTGATCATCCTCCGGCATCTGTCCGCCCCGCTTTTTAAAATACCGGCTATCCTCTTAGTCCTTTTTGTAGTAATATCCAACACCCCATTTTGTTTTCAGATATTTCGGCTCTGCCGGGTTTTCCTCTATCTTTTCACGAAGCCTGCGCATGTGTACGTCTATCGTTCTCTCCTCGCTCGGATAGCCTATCCCCCATGCGCTGTCAAGGAGATTTTCTCTTGTATATACCTTTCCCGGATTTTTCAGGAATAACTCCAGCAGATCAAATTCCTTGCTCGTCAGCTCAACGACTCTGTCGCCAACGGACGCTCTCCTGAAATTATAATCAAGTGTGATATCTCCTGAAACGAGCACCTTGCTCTTATCACCCTTGGGACTGGGATTTACCCTCCTTAGGATAGCCTTTATACGAGCGGTTACCTCACGGATATTGAACGGCTTTGTTATATAATCGTCCGCACCGTATTCAAGACCAAGTATCTTGTCTATATCCTCGCTCTTAGCTGTGAGCATGATTATAGGAACATTTGAAAAGCCGCGTATAGTGCGGCATACTGTAAATCCATCCATTTTCGGAAGCATCAGATCAAGCAGTATAAGATCTATGCTGTCGTCATGAGCAAGCTTTACCGCCTCCTCGCCGTCAAATGCTGTTATTACCTGGTACCCCTCCTGTTCCAGATTGAACTTTATGCCTTTAACAAGTAATTTTTCATCCTCTACGACCAATATTTTCATTACGATCAATTCCCCTTCCGTTCACTATTAACGGCCTCTGCCGGTTAAACTGTATGTAACTATAATTATACCAATAAACCATGCAAATTTCCATACCTTTTTTAAATTTTTTTCGTTAATTTAATAAAATTTAAAAAAAGTTATTATATGTATTGAAATTTACGGGCATTTTTTGTATAATAAATAATGAGATATTGTGTATTAAATAGTCGAACGGAGGCTTAACTTATGTCAAAAAAGAAAATATTGATTTCACTGATATCTGCCGCTGTGATCGTCCTTTCATCAGCAGGCGCGGTTTTCGCGTCTCCGGCTGAAACTTCCGCACCTGAGGAAACGGCGGCTGCAGACACTGCGCAGAGCACTGCGGCTGCAGACGGGGGGATCTATCTGGAGAACGATTCGCTCACAGCTCCCGACACCTCACATGCCGAGGCTGCTCTTTTGATGGATATGAATTCAGGCAGACTCATCTACGGCAAGAATATAGACGAGCGGCTATATCCTGCCAGCACCACAAAGATGATGACCGGTATCTTAGCACTCGAAAGCGGGAAAATGGGAGAGACAGCTACCGCCACCTATGAGGCACTGAAGGATATAACGCTTGAGGATTCGCACATGGGCATACTTATCGGAGAACAGCTCACCATGATAGATCTCATAAACGGAATGCTGGTATACAGTGCAAATGATGCGGCAAACGTTATAGCTATACAGGTTGCCGGATCTATAGACGCTTTCGTAGATATGATGAACGCCAAAGCACAGGAGCTGGGCATGACAAATACTCATTTTGTCAATGCCTGCGGCGTCCATAATGAAGATCACTACACTACAGCCTCAGATCTTGCTATCCTTGCAAAATACTGTATGCAGAATGAGGAATTCAGGAATATAGTAAAACAGCCGATATACCATATAGCGCCAACAAACAAATACGCGCTGCAAAGGGATCTGCCGTCCACAAACCTGTTTTTGAGCACCTCACGTTCACCGTATTATCTGTACAAGCCATGTACAGGTATCAAGACCGGGACCACAGAGGCAGCCGGACACTGTCTCGTTGCTTCAGCGGAATACAACGGCATGAGCCTGCTTGGTATAGTTTTAAAATGCGACGACCTGGACATGCGCGAAAATGCATATTCTTATATAATAACACAGGATCTGTTTGATTTCGGATTCAATAACTATGAATCTGGTATACTCGCCTCTCCCGGAAATATAGTTTACGATTCCAAGGTATACGAGGCAAAGGATGACAAGCGTGTGACGCTCACTGTAGATACTGAGATAAGCGCGCTGGTACCGGTAGGTGATGACATCTCCGCAGATGTTCAGAGCAGCATAGAGCTTACTGAGGACAATCTGCAGGCGCCGATAGCCAAAGGAGACGTTCTTGGGCAGATCGCATATATATACCGCGGCACCGAGATCGGCCGTGCAAATCTTGTCGCTGCCAATGATGTTGAGCAGAATATGGTGCTTCACGTGTTCCACGTTATAATCGGCGTTATCATCAACCCGCTGGTGTTCATCCCGGTAATACTGCTGATAATCCTAGCGATGGTAGCTCGTTCGCGCAAGCGCCGTATGGAGCGCAAGCGCAGGATACAGCAGATAAAACAGCGCAGAAGGCTTGAGGAGGAGCAGCAGCGCGCTAATATGACCGACCGGCTTACAAGCAGCTCGGAGCTTAACAGAACACGCTCCAAGGGCGCAAACTCCCGATATTCAGGCAAACGCTGATCAATATCATATATAAAATAAATGGAGATGCCGCAAAATTGGCATCTCCATTTATTTTATGCTTATAGGTAATTGCAAAGCGCGGCAGCGTTTTGTGATTACTTTCCTATTTTTTATGCTTATCCAAGCTTTCCGTATTTATACCTCATCCTGAAATCATCGGCAGCCATAGCAATGTACTCCGAATTAGTAGGACGCCTTCTCCCGTCCTCGGCTGTATATCCGAAAACATCGCCTATTACCTTGCGGCTGCCCCGCTTCCATGATACATTTATAGCATGACGCATAGAGCGTTCCACACAGCATACACTGGTATCATACTCCTCAGCTATGATAGGGTAAAGCTTCTTCGTTATCGGCTCTAAAAGACTCATATCCATGGCTGCGTTTATTATCGCGCTTCTTATATACTTGTACCCGTCCAGATTTGCAGGCACTCCCAGCGCGTGCAGGAAATATGTAACGCCCTTTTCCAGCTTGAAATCGCTGCTTTCCTCCGTGATCTTTTGCTCCTTATCCCGCTTATAAAGCTCCTGGGCGGAAATATCCGATATAGTATCGCATATCGCCTCGCCGCTCTGCGGCTTTACCATAAAATAATCCGCGCCTGAGCTTACCGCTGCCTCGACCATTCCCGTCAAACGTGACATTGAATTCACTATTATCACAGGCTTTCTTTTTAGTCCGCAGCTGCCCAGTCTTCTCAGAAATCCCATACCATCCATTCTTGGCATGAGCATGTCGAGCACTATCACATCCGGACGCGTTATTGCTGCAAGCTCCAGCGCCTCCTCACCATTCAAGGCATAGCCGGAGCACTCCATATCCTCACGTTTGTTTATCACCTCAGCCAGCTTTTTGACATATATCTCGTCATCGTCCGCTACCATTACCGAAAGCTTCCCTTTCATATTTACATCCCTTTCATTATAATTATTATTAAACGTACATGCATATTCTACCACTATTTCCAGCAAAAATCAATATGAGTAGCAGACTTGTTAGTCTTTTGTATATTTAATGTAAAATAATTAAAAAATGGGAATTTTAGTGTCTGTGAGGTATACTGTTCTTAATATCAGTAAAGTTTCTCAAGAAGCTTGTTTGATCTGGCTATGAACCTGCTCATCTGATCAGCATCCAGCGGGCTGTGCGATATCTTTGCAAGATCATATACATGATCTATAACCAGCTTTCTTGTTTCCTCATCAAGCGTATCAAGTTTTTGGACAAGACTGTTTTCTGAATTCACAACAAGCGTAAATTCATCATGGAACATATCAGCCATACCTGCAAACTGCTGTCCGTAGCTCTTATACATCTCCTGCATACGGCGCGACTCCTCGCTCAGGAGTATTACAGCCGGTATCTCCTTGTTCTTGAGCTTCGATACCTCTATCTTGAGCTTATCGTCATTTATCTCATCCTTGAACATTTCAACAAGCTTCTTGTTATTTTCATCATCGGCATCCGCCTCCTCTGCAGTATCAGCCAAGGCTGAATCGATACGCTTGAACTTTATATCCGGATTCTTCATTTCAAGGAAAGAAATAAAGTGCGTGTCCATCATGCTTGGCAGCTCAACGGCATTGAGTCCCTGCTCCTTAAACATATTTATATACTGCGACTGCTGCTTTTTATCCGAAACATAATATACCTCGGCCTTTTCCTTGCCGCCGGTGTATTCCTCAAGAGTCATGTATTTTCCGTCCAGATCCTTATAAATAACGGCGCTCTTGACCTTTTCATAGAACTTCTCATCGCGTATGCAGCCGTATTTTACAAAGATGTTTATATCCTCCCAATACTTCTCATAGTTCTCCTTATCCGTATTGTAAAGGCTTACGAGCTTGTCCGCTACCTTACGGGTTATATGGTTAGATATCTTCTTTACATAGCCGTCGTTCTGCAGAAAGCTTCTCGATACATTGAGCGGAAGATCGGGACAGTCGATAACGCCCTTCAGCAGCATAAGGAACTCAGGGATCACTTCCTTTACATTATCCGCCACGAACACCTGATTATTGTAAAGCTTGATCTGACCCTCTATGCCGGCAAACTCATGATTGATCTTCGGGAAATAGAGTATACCCTTAAGGTTGAACGGATAATCCACATTCAGATGTATCCAGAACAAAGGCTCATTGAAATCCATGAACACATTCCTGTAAAACTCTTTATACTCCTCATCAGTACACTCCGAAGGCTTCTTCATCCAGAGCGGATTTGTATCGTTTATAGGCTTCGGTTCCGGCTTCTCGCTTTCGTCCTTTTCCTCTTTCTCCGGCTCATTCGCGTTTTCGAGGTATATCTCGACCGGAAGGAATGCGCAGTATTTGCGGAGTATCTCCCTTATTTTGAATTCCTCAAGAAATTCCTTGCTGTCCTCGGCAACATTGAGCGTTATAGTCGTGCCGCGCTCGGTACGCTCACCCTCGCTCATATCAAATTCCATGCTTCCGTCACAGATCCATTTTGCCGCCTTAGCGCCGCTCTGATAAGAAAGCGAATCTATCTCCACACTGTCAGCTACCATGAACGCGCTGTAAAAGCCCAGTCCGAAATGACCGATTATCTGCGCGCTGTCATCATTCTCATCCTTGTATTTTGCAAGAAATTCCGATGCGCCGGAAAAGGCTATCTGATTGATATACTTGTCTATCTCCTCAGCCGTCATTCCGATACCGTTATCGCTTATAATGAGCTTTTTTGCATCCTTATCCACGGTCACGGTCACACGGTACGCATCGCTGCCCTCCGCTTCTCCCGAAAGAGCAACTGTTTTGAACTTAGTTATCGCATCGCAGGCATTCGAAACCAGCTCGCGAAGAAAAATATCCTTATCCGAATACAGCCATTTTTTTATGATCGGAAACAGATTTTCCGAATCAACGGATATATTGCCTTTTGCCATAAATGAACACCTCTCGTTTTAAATCAAATTTAAGGACAATGCTCTGTCCAATAGTATAATTATAGCACCGCGCCTCAAAAAAGTCAACAAAAAATTAGCACTCACCAGATGAGAGTGCTAATAATTCACAGACAGTTCACAAACTGTCAATTGATCATATTATTTTCAGATATAACCGTAGATCCCTCGAACACTTACCTCTCCGGAGGTCACAGCTATGCGGCCGTCCTCAGTCTCAACAATGAGCGCTCCGTTTTCATCGACCATTACCGCGTTCCCGGTCACACTCTTATTGCGGTATATGACCTGTACGCGCCTGCCCAGAGTCACACATTCGCTGCTGTATTCATCTGAAAGCGCCCCGAAGCCCTCTGACTTGAACACCTCATAAACGCGCTCGAACTCATTCATCACACGCGCCGTTAGAGCGTCTCTGTCCTGCTTAGCTCCGGTCTCATTATATATCGATGTAGCTTTTTGAGAAAGCTCCTCCGGGAACTGCTCAATGTTTGCGTTTATACCGATACCGCAGACGACATAATTGATCCTGTCCGGCTCGGCCGCCATCTCAGTGAGTATCCCGCACACCTTTCTTGACCCTATCACTATATCGTTCGGCCATTTGATCCTGGCTCCGCTGCCAATTGCCCGGCATACCGCGATCCCCGCCGCGAGCGTTATCTGCGGCAGCTCGGAAAAGGATATATCAGGCTTAAGGAGCAGCGACATCCATATCCCTCCGTTCCGCGGCGACCGCCACGCCCGGCCGAGCCTGCCCTTTCCTGACTGCTGAGTCTCGGCTATGAACAGCGATCCCTCCGGCATATCAAAACGGCGCTTCGCTTCCTCATTCGTGGAATCGACACTGTTAAGATGCACTATCCGCCTGCCAATATATCCGGTATCCAGCATCGCCGAAACACGTTCCGGCGAAATATTGTCCGGTCCGCCCCGCAGCCGATAGCCCTTATTGGTCACTGAAAGGATGCTGTAGCCTTCTTCCTTGAGCTTTTTGATATGCTTCCATACCGCTGCCCTGGATATACCCAGCCTGCGGCTCATTTCCTCGCCTGATATGTAGTTGTCAGCCTCCTGCAAAATGCTTAAAATTTTCCCGCGCATTTCATCAACTGATCATCTGAGCTCCGTTGTAGGTATATTGTCCATATCATCAAACGCCTGATTTTCTCCGCCCATAGCCCATATGAACGTATAATTACTCGTTCCGCAGCCGCAGTGGATACTCCATGACGGGCTTATCACCGCCTGCTCATTCTGCATAACGATATGTCTCGTCTCCTTGCCCTCGCCCATCATATGGAATACAACGTTGTCCTCCGGTACCTCAAAGTACATATAGATCTCCATGCGGCGCTCGTGTGTGTGCGCCGGCATCGTGTTCCATACACTGCCGGGCTCCAGTACCGTCATACCCATCGAAAGCTGGCAGGTCTCAAGCACGTCAGGGTGGATGAACTGGTTTATAACTCTCTTATTAGCCGTTTCAGCCGCTCCTACGTTTCTCTTTGCGGCCTTTTCTATCGGGATAAATGTAGTCTTGCAGGGCTTATGCGCCGGAGCGCTCACCATATAGAACTTAGCGGGAGCGTTTGCGTCATCACTTCTGAAGGTGACCTCCTTTGTTCCCATAGTTACATATATGCAATCCTTGTAATTCATTCTATACTCTTCACCGTCTACCTTTATAACTCCGCTGCCGCCTATGTTGAAAATACCGATCTCTCTTCTCTCAAGGAAGAAATCAGTACCGAAGTTAGCCCATACGTCTATGCCCTTGTCGATCGGTACCTCCTCAGTTGTAGGCATACAGCCGAGAGTCACCATTCTGTCAACATGCGAATAGACCGCTACTACCTCGTTAGGCACATAAAGATTTTCAATAAGGAACTCATTCCTTGTCTCCTCAGTAGTGTAACGCTTGAAATCCCTCTGATTTGCCGAATAACGAATATCCATTTTATTGCCTCCTGACCATAATATTTATAAATTTTATTATAACTGTTTACGCCTTTGCGTACTGCTCCAAAACAAAATCTCTTGCCGCTTCCGAATTCTCCGGAGTCGTTTCCTCCATAAGCACATGTATGAGCGGCTTTCTCTTCTTGAGCCATTTCATCAGCACATCGAACCGGAATATACCTTTTCCCATCTCCGCCGGAACGATCTTTCCGTCCTCGATCACAAAATCCTTTATATGTATAGCTGCTATGTCGTCGCCCAACAGGTCGAATGCCTCCTGCATCATCGCCTCCTGATCAACCGTCTCACCCGGTCTGAAGGTGTTTATTGGATCATATATCACCTGAAGGTTCGGTGAATCTATCGTGTCAAGCACCTTCCTCATGCGCTGCACATTGCACACAATATGTGACCACACACATTCAAGCGCTACTATAACGCCGAGCTTTTCAGCGTACTCAACTACCGGCCTTAAATTGTTTATGAATACCTCCAGCGCCTCATCAGAGCCGTTTGCCTCCTCATAGCTGTATGACGTGTTCACAGCGCCGGTCTCCGTTCCTACAACGCCGCAGCCGAGCAGGCTCGCAAAGCGTATATGCGATCTGTATATCGCAGTCGTGTTCGCAAGCTCGTCCTTATCCGGCGTACCTAAATTTAGATAGCACCCCAGAACAGCTACGTCCATATCCGCTTTTGCCATTACTCTCTTCACATACAGAGCCATTCCGGGAGTCATTGCGCACCTGTCTGTCACAAACTCCTTTATCGCCTTTCCCGGCGCAAGCTGTATGCACTTAAGCCCCTGCGCCTTTATATTGCCGATAAGCTCCTCAAAGGTCTCCCCCTTGCAGTCATGAGCTCTTATACCAAGCTGCATCCTTACATCTTTCCTTTCTGTCCGCAAAGATCTTGCCGGAAATGCTCCGCCTGCCCGCGGACAAGGCAGGTCGATTATTATATTTATTTTATCACCGGTACAGCCCTTTGTCAAGTGATAAAAAAACGTTAGTACAAATCCGCCCCTCTATTCGCGTCAATATATAGATATGCAAATTATCCAACTCTGCCACAAACTAATTGTTCACTTTGTATATTGATGTAAATAGATATTAAGTGTTATAATGGATTCAGAAAAAAATTAGATATTAGTACAACTGTAATGCAGAACGGTTAAAACTGTTCTTTCTATATTATAATAATTTTCAAGAGGTGAACTGAGTGGCGGTATCAAAAGCACAGCAAAAAGCTACAGCAAAATACGTAAAAAATAACTATGACACAACGTTGATACGATTTAAAAAAGGTACAAAGAGCCTTATCGAAGCTGAGGCAAGCTCAAAAAACGAAAGTCTGAACGGATATATAAAAAAAGCCGTTAAAGCACGATATGAGGCCGACACAGGCAATACTATCGATCTATAGACAAACAGCCGCAAAATGCATGATCCATTTTGCGGCTGTCTTGATTTATTTTTACTCTCCCTCCGGCTCCTC
>CAJFVT010000117.1 GCA_904420525.1 uncultured Clostridia bacterium
AAGATAACAGAGATGCTCTTAGACAGACCTATTATGGCACAATAGGTCTTTTTGGAGTGCGCGATACCTGAATAGTAACATTTTTTTGATTTGTAATGGAAATATTTTAGAAATATATTGACTTTACGGGATATTTGTGTTATAATATGCATAGAATAGAGAAGCGATATTAATTTCGCTATTTGGGCTGGCTGAAAGGTCTTGGTCCACCGAACGGCGGGGAATTTCCCCGCCACTTTTAATATTATCAAATGAGGAATACATATGAATAAAATTTTAAGTGTTTTTATAGATGAGTCAGGTGATTTTGGCTCTTTTAGACAGCACTCTCCCTACTATTTGGTGACGATGATTCTTCATGATCAAAATGTAAATATAACGGAGAATATTAAATCATTAGAAAACCATTTGCATAATTTGAATTTTGAATATAAGGCGGTGCATACCGGACCTGTTATCAGGCGTGAGGAGGTATACAGAAATATGCTGATGGAAGATAGAAAGCGTATTTTTAACGCTTTATTTAATTTTGCACGTAGGTTGGATTTTAATTATGTCTGTACATATGTTGATAAAAACGAATGTGATGATGTTATAGCAATGACATCTAAAATTTCGAGAGGAATTGCAAACAAAATAAGCAGTAAATCCGGTTTCTTTGATGTATTTGACAAGATTGTTGTTTATTATGATAACGGACAAGTAGAGCTTACTAAAATTATTACTTCTGTGTTTAATGCATTTTATTCTCATGTGGAATTCAGAAAGGTTCGACCGGTTGATTATAAACTATTTCAGGTTGCTGATTTGCTATGCACTATTGAATTGTTGAGGTTAAAAGCGGAAACAAATAACCTTTCTAAATCTGAAACAGATTTTTTTGGTTCGGTGCGTTCATTTAAGAAAAATTATTTGAAACCACTTTTAAAGAAAAAAATATAATTTAAGTGAAAGGTTTTGATGTTGCATAGTTATTTACTATCTCACGGAATTATAAGTGGGGTGCAAATACTTTTGACGGGGTGCAAATTTCAATCGTGGGGTGCATTGTATCAAAGTTGACCGAGGATGCCAGCATCAAGCCTTACAAATCGCATCAATGTGCGGTCTGTAGGGCTTTTTTTTATAGTAGAAAGGAGAAAATAACAGTGGACTCAGTTCAGTTTGTTTATCGTAACCATGTCGTTTTTATCAAGTATTTCATCTGTTTCAAATATAGTAAGACCGTTTACCAATCCGTATATGATAATACTGTCACGCTTGTCGCGTGAATCCAGTATGGCGAACTTGGATATCCTCAAAAGGAGCTGTGTTTCCTCTAAATCTAATTTTATGCCAAAGGCTACGGCGATCAGTATATTGCGTGACGGCGTTCTTGTGCCGTTAAGTATTTTGTAAACATACTCGCCGACGCCCGAGGCCTTCGCCGCTTCGGATGGTGTGATATTTTTGCCTACTATCATATAATTTAAAAATGAAGACGGCGTTTCTTTTATAAATTCCTTTTCATGCTTATCGAAGAAGCTTTTTATATCTGTGGTTTTTCTAAGTTCATTCATTAGATCTTCTGTTATTGCAGCCATTGACAAAACCCCTTAAAAATTGATATAATAATTGTATCATAAATAACTCTGATATTCAAGGGGGTAGAACGGATTGAAAGAAATACAAGTAATAAAAGAGGACTCACGCAAAAAAATAACGTTAGTGCGCGATGAGCAGACAAGCAGGACGTATATCCAAAGACGCATCTATGAGGATAAACGGGAGGTTTACAATACACTGCAAAAGATAAGCCATCCCAATATACCTAAGATCATAAACGTTGAGTTTGACTGCGATACTGTAGTCACGGAGGAGTATGTAAACGGAACACCGCTCTCTCAGCTTGTCGACAGCAATACACGATTCACGAAAAAGCAGATCAGATCCATTGCCTATCAGCTTATATCAGCGATATCCGAGCTTCATAAACTCAATATCATACATAGGGATATCAAGCCTGATAACATTATCATAAATGACAGCGGCCATATATGGCTCATAGACTATGATATCGCGCGTATATACCGCGATGAGATGAGAAAGGATACCGAGTCGATGGGCACATTCGGCTATGCGCCTATCGAGCAGTATGGCGTGCTGCCCACAGACTATAAAACCGATATATACGCGTTCGGCAAAACATTGCTGCAGCTTCTGGAACGCTCGAACATAAAGGGCTATTTATATAGGATAGCTCAGAAGTGTACGAGACTGGATCCGTCTCAGAGATATTTGAATGCAAAAAAGCTGAGGAATGCGATAAGGTTCAGAGCCTTGAGAAACCCTTTGCCTTATGCTGCCGTGTTAGTTTTGATCGGGGCTGGATGCATCGGCGCTTGGAAGTACAACAGCGCCGTCGAGTATGATTTTATAGGATTTGAGGATTATCCTAAGTATATCGAATATTCAGCTCATGAGAATTTCTCCGACTGCGTTATTTTTTCTACGGATATGCCATGGGAGCATCTGCTTTTTTTGGATGATGTGAACATGAACGGACGAATAAAGTTAGGTGAAAAAGATACGCTTGTTAAGGCTGACATAACATTAGATGACGGAGAATTGACTGTTGAGCTTAACGACAGGCGCGGCAACAGCTTTGAGCATACCTTTAAATTTGAAAACCAGTACCGTTACACGAAACGCTATACCGATGATCTGAGAAAAAATGCCGACATTGTCCGCAGTGATCTTGACAGTGACAATGTTCCCGAGCTGCTTATCGGACTCAATGAGGCTGCGGTGCGCTCATCCGACACTTTCTTTTTCTGCGGCAGTAACTACGCTGTCGCATGGGTCGTGAAATATGATGAGGAGTCGGGTTTTACTCTCTGTGACGGAGATATGTTCGCAAAACGCGGAGATTTTTACTTGACAGACAATGCTCATGAAATATCCGTATACTGGGAGTTCCCGGGCGATCCGTTCGGATACGTGTTAGAAGGAAATAAGATAGTATCCTACTGATATTGGACAAAAAGTACAAGACTTTCTATGATGCTTATGATAGAATAAGCTTATAGAAAGTCTTTTTTTGACTATATTTCATCGATGTGCTCTGCAAGTATTCTGACAGTGTTACAAAAACGGGCATATGAGCGAGGATCTTTTGACCGAACGGACGAAGCGATCTGTTCAAGCAAATTGTCAGGATCATCCGCGGAATCAAAGATGAAATAGTCGATCCCGGAATGAAGCGCGCACGCTATACTGTAGAGGGTTTCAAGTGACGGCGCTCTTGTTCCGCTTTCTATATGCCCTAGAAAGCCTGTTGAGATGTCGCATATCTCAGCAAGCTTTTCCTGGGTATACCCGGCTTCACGGCGTTTGAGCCTTACCTTTTCGCCAAGGCTGTGGTAATCGATATTGTTCATGACATCACCTCATCTGATATTTTATTATAACTTATAGAAAAATAACATGGATTATCAGACGGAAATATTGACAAATAGACGGAAAAGTGATATAATATCAATAACATGAAAGCTTATCGGGAAAAAAATATTTTGCTGAGAGAATAAAGCAAATTTAGGAAAGGATGATCACTATGAAAAAAATCATATCACTATTTATGGTATTGGCAATGTGCATGAGCTTTACACCGGCATTGGCCGTTGACACTTCTGTAGCTCCTCAAAAGGAATACAGGCAGACGTTCTGGGATGTCTCAAAGGATCACTGGGCTTTCAGCTACATTGGAGAGCTGGTGGATAAGGGCGTTCTTGCGGGCTATGAGAATGGAAGCTTTCGTCCGGAAAACACGGTGACAAGAGCCGAGTGGGCAAAGATAATGGTCCTTGCCGCAGGACTGCCTGTCAATGACAATAATGTTTATTTTACGGATATGCAGGGACATTGGGCTAACATGTACGTGAATACCGCGAGGGATTATCTGTCGGCATATACGGACGGTACATATAAGCCCGATCAGGCGGCAGTGCGCGAGGATGTTACAGTTAGTATGGTAAGGCTAAAGGGATATGATACAAGCAATGTTGACTATTCATATCTTAACCAATTCTCAGATACCGTATCGATATCAAACAGCCTTAAGGCCTATGTGGCAGTTGCAGTTGAAAAGGGACTGATAGACGGTTTTGAGGACGGCACATTCCGCGGTCAGAACACGCTTACGAGAGCTGAAGCGGCCGCGCTGCTGTGGAGAGCGTTCCAGTACGGAAGCGACAACAAGCTAGCGGATATTCCGGATACAACTATCGCCACAGCGAAGCCCTCAGACCAAAATACAGTATCATCAGGGAATACAACACCTACTCAAAAGCCTTCTGCACAGAGTACAGCAAAGCCCAGCACCCCAACTCAGGCGATAAAGCCTGAGGAAGAAAAACCTTACGCTGTAGACACGCTGGCTCAGGCCGATCTTAAATATGATTTTACGTATGACGGTGACATGATATACTATATAGAGGGCAGTGATGTATATTCTCTTGATCCCCACTCCGGCAATACAAAAGCAGTATACGACACGTCCGGCTTGACACTTGAAAAAACAAAGCTTCAGGAAAGGGAAGTGACAAGAACAGTTGCTGTACCGAAGTCTGAAACGGATAATGAGAGCATGGAAACAGAAGCTCCGGCTGATGCTGAAGATAATGATATTACCGGCGGGGATGAGACTGTGAACAGCGAAGAGACGGAGGAGCTTGTGACCGAGGAGGTCACGGAAACAGTGACAGAAGAGGTCGTTGACGAACGCTATTCCGACTATGTTCCGA
>CAJFVT010000118.1 GCA_904420525.1 uncultured Clostridia bacterium
CGGTCTGACTCACACGCCCATAAACGCGCTGATACGGCGTCAGGCATATGGCCGGTATACAACAAGTATTACCGACCATATGCCTTTCTTGTCTCAGCACGTTTCTGAACGTGTGAAAGCATTTTTTTTTTGATGATCATTTCGGCAATGTCCGACAAACCACGGGAAAATGTGGGATAATTTTGTTTTTCTGTGGTTTTCTTTTTTATTTTCCTAAAAACAGTTGCGCAAACAGCACAAATATGTTATAATAAACACAAGTAATGTGGTAAAGTCGCTTATTGGCTTTACATCAATGTGTTTGTTGTAACGGTGTGTAGCAATGCTATACGCATTGCATTTATGTTATAATAAATATAAATACTTTCACTGAAGGGGAAAAGCTTATGGTAAGGGCTATTCGCGGCGCCATTACTGTTGAGAAAGACGAACGGGCTGCGGTTTTTGAAGCGGTAAAGACACTTATGAAAAGGATCATCGGCGACAATTCCTTGGATGCCGGAGATATGATAGATATAATTTTTACAGTTACACCGGATATCACCTGCGCGTTCCCGGCGGCGGCCGTCAGGGAGATGGGGATAGTGGATGTCCCGCTTTTGGATATGTCAGCGCCTGAGATCGGAGGCGCGCTGGAAATGTGCATACGGGTCATGGTGCATATCAATACAGATATGTCAAATGCGGAGCTCAGGCATGTATATCTCGGCGGCGCTGCGGCGCTGAGACCGGATCTGGCGGGCTGAGCGTTATATGTTTTTGTATAAACTTTTGTTTGGATTATATTTTTAAGGAGTACATTTTATATGAATAAGATTTCCGTTGCTATAGACGGTCCGGCTGGGGCAGGGAAAAGCTCGGTGGCAAAGGCAGCGGCAGCGGCGCTCGGATATGTTTATGTAGATACAGGAGCGATGTACCGCGCTGTGGCGGTCTATGCGCTCGATTCAGGTATTGATCCTGAAACAGAGCGGGACAGGCTGGTGCCTGAGCTTAACGGCATATCCGTGACGTTTGAGGCGTCAAAGGACGGACAGATGGTTTTGCTGAACGGTCGTGATGTTACAAGTCGAATACGCGAGGCTGACGCCTCGATGGGCGCATCGGCGGTGGCAGTGATACCGGAGGTCCGGAAAAAGCTGGTGGCAGAGCAGAAGCGTATGGGAGAGTCCGGAGGAGTGATAATGGACGGACGTGATATAGGAACGACTGTCCTGCCGGATGCGGAGCTTAAAATATACCTCACTGCCTCAGTTGACGAGCGCGCTATGCGCCGTTACAGGGAGAATAAAGAACGCGGCATGGAATGCAGCTATGAGGAAATAAAAAAAGACGTGATAAAGCGCGATGAAAACGATATGAACCGTGCTGTTTCGCCGCTCAGACGCGCGGAGGACGCTGTACTGGTGGATACCTCCGAGCTTGACTTTGACGAGTCGGTGGGGAGGATAATAGGTCTTATTAAGGAGCGGGAAGAACATGTTTTATAAATTCAGTAAAGTGTTGGTCAGATTCATTGTGTTTTTCATGTTCAGGCTCAGGTCTGTCGGAACGGAGAACGTGCCAAAGGAGGGACCTGCTATCCTTGCTATGAACCATACCAGCAATCAGGATCCGATAATGGCGGCTCTTACATGTCCGCGTCAGCTCAGATTTATGGCGAAGTCGGAGCTGTTTGATATAAAGATATTCGGAGGACTTATAAGGAGTCTCGGAGCGTTTCCCGTTCACAGGGGAAAAGGTGATCTTGCGGCCATAAAGGCAGCTTTCAATATATTTAAAAAAGGTGAGGTCATGCTAATGTTCCCCGAGGGCGGCAGAGTCAAAAACAGCGAACACAGAAAAGCAAAGCCGGGCGTTGCGCTTATAGCGCAGAAAAGCGGAGTGCCGGTAATACCCGTAAATATCTCAGGTAAATTTCGGTTCATGAACAGGATAACGGTTACTTACGGGAAACCGATCTCGTTTGAGGAATATAAGGGACTGAGGATGTCAGGTGAGGAGATACAGAAGCTCGCCGACGGCGTTCTTGAGAATATATACAGCCTTAAGGCTTGACAGGAGACAGTATGGAAATAAGGACTGCTAAGACCGCGGGCTTCTGCTTTGGTGTCAAACGCGCGGTAGACGCCGTGTATAAGGCGCTGGAGGAGGGCAGGAGAATAGCAACGCTCGGAGATATAATCCATAACCGCCAGGTGATAGAGGATCTTGAGAGCCGCGGTGTACGCTCATATGAGCGGGTAAGCGATATCCCGGCAGAATGCTGCATCGTTATACGCGCGCACGGTGTAGGAAAGGATGTTTATGATGAGATCGGCGGCAGGGAATATATAGACCTGACCTGCCCGTTTGTCGCAAAGATCCATAAAATAGTAGAAAAACATTATGCAGAAGGGTACAAAATAGTTATAGTGGGTGACGCGAGCCATCCTGAGGTTATAGGCATAAATGGATGGTGCGGATATGAGGCGGAAATAATTGACAGTGAAACGGGCAAAATCAACAGTGATTTGTCCGAAAAACCGCTTTGTATTGTAGCACAAACCACAATAAATAAAAAAAATTTTGTTCAAATCGTACAAAATATAAAAAACACTTGCAAAAGTACCCTAGAATTTGATACAATATGTAGTGCAACAAAGGATAGGCAGGAGGAAGCGGCAGAGCTTGCGGCATCGTCCGATTGTATGATCGTTATCGGCGGTAAAAAAAGCTCCAATACCCGCAAGCTGTTTGAGATATCGAAAAAGCTGTGTCCGAATACCTATCATGTTGAAACGGCGGAGGATATTCCGACCGAAAGATATAATAAAATAGGTATTACGGCCGGAGCGTCAACGCCGGCTCGTATTATCCAGGAGGTAGTAAAGGCTATGAGTGAAAA
>CAJFVT010000119.1 GCA_904420525.1 uncultured Clostridia bacterium
ACACCCAGTCCGGTATACTCGTGAAAAACTCTTTTCAGCTCCGACGGACTTATATGCAGCGCAAGACTTATTTCTTCTATTGTAAGACCCTTGTTTATATGACCGCTCATATAGTCTGCTGCTCTTTCGAAGACGTCATTCATTACTGAAACAGTGCTGCTCAGCTTATTCGTCTTGTTTTCCTCTTTTCCGGTATAATATGTATACAGCGAAAGCAAGAGTTCCTCAAGATACAGTGATATATACTGCTCCGCCGCGGCGTTCCCGCTCTTTACCAGCTTTCTTGTATACGGATCATCAAGCCTGGTCGTAAACGCTTTGCCGGCATAATATATGATCTCTGTGATCTTATTCTTCGCCTGCTGCGGTATATAGAGTATTTTATCACTGAAAAACTTCATCAAGCTGCTGGTACAGTCGAATGATATGACTATAACATTCGGAGCCGCGCAGCCGTTTGCTTTCAGATTATGGAACTGCATCGGCTTATGAAAAACAGCATGTCCCGGCTTGAGCGTATGCCATTCATCATTAAAATAGACCAATACCTCCTCCTTATCGGCATATGCTATTTCCCAAAAATCATGGCTTTCTCCTTCAAACACATAGTCCTTGCTATGCTCAAAATAATGAATAGTTATTACCGATGACACGTCAAAAGCTTTGTTCAATTCTGTTCTTTCAAATGGATCCACTGCAAACACCTCATTTATGATTGATCTCTTTCCAGAATTATATCACTGTTTGCAGAGCTTTTCAAGCATCCCGGCACAAATTGATACATCTGTTTTACAGCATTTTTCTTTCCGTATTATCAGGACTTGTATTGCTGTTTTCCACAATAAGCACCGATGCATCACGGCTCACAACTATATGATGCCACTCCCCTTTCGGGATATTGTACAGCGTTCCTTTTTCCATGCTTACACTCTCCGTGTCGGTGTAAAGCCTCGCCTCCCCCTCAAGCAGAACAAACGCTTCATCTGTCTGCAGATGCCGTTCAAGCTGATCAAATTCTGAAGAACGTTTCTCATACCGAAGCAAAGCAACCGTCCACTCGCCGAAGCTCATTAAAATTTCGTAGCCTTCACCTTTATAAGTGTATTTTTCTATCATATTGTTTTTCCTCCTAAATGATTTGTACCCCAATTATACACTGCACAGCTATGTTTTACAAGCCATTTTTACCGATCAGGACTTTTTCGGCAAATTAATGCTTCTTTTGGATAAATACATCGCCGCTTTTCTGAGATATAATCAAAATATAAATAATAATACGAAAGGAGCATGTGTAACATGAGTGCTGCACTTGTTATAATGGCTGCCGGTATGGGCAGCCGATTCGGAGGGCTGAAGCAGGCTGAGCCGGTCAGCAGCGATGGAAGAAGCATACCTGATTTTTCAGTGTATGATGCAAAAAAAGCCGGATTTGACAAAGTCGTATTTATACTGAGGGACGATATGAAGGAAGATTTTATACGGCTTGTCGGGCGTAGGATAGAAAAACAGATAGATACCGAATATGTTATCCAGGATACGTCTTCTCTGCCCAGCGGCAGAAAAAAGCCGTTCGGAACGGCTCATGCGATCTTGTGCTGCCGTGACGCGGTAAAAACCCCGTTCGCAGTAATAAATGCCGATGATTATTACGGGAAAGACGCATTTTTTGATATATACCGCCATCTCGAAAAAGCCGGTGCGGGCGAATACGCAATGACCGCGTACAAGCTGAAAAACACATTAAGTGAGAACGGTACTGTTTCACGCGGAATATGTGAGGTCGAAAACGGTTTCCTCAAAAAGATCACAGAACACACAAAGATCAGTACAGATATGAGCTCCGATTTTAACGGAAATGTGATCCGGCTTGCTCCCGACACACCCGTTTCGATGAATTTATGGGGCTTTACTCCCGATATTTTCGATGAGCTTGATGAAGAATTCAAAGTATTCATGCGCAGCTCCGACCTTATGAAGGATGAATTTTTTATCCCTTCTGTTGTACAGAACATGATCGCAAAAGGGACTGCGTCCGTAAGGGTTTTTGAATGCAGCAGCAAATGGTACGGTATAACATACCGCGAAGATATGGCAGTTATAAAAAACAAGATAGGAGAATATATCAGCAATGGACTATATGATCAAATTTGAAAATGTATTAAATGACTTCATTACAAATGATAAAGTCACCGCGGTACAGCCATACGGTGAAGGACACATCAACGGAACTTTTCTTGTGACAACAGAGCAAAAAAAATATATTCTGCAAAAGATCAACGCAGCCGTTTTTCCAAATTCAGACGAGCTTATGGATAATATAGTGAAGGTAACAGACTTTCTCTTGAATAAAGATGTTGCAACTCTTGAGGTAATAAGGACCTGCGACGGCAGGACCTTTACAGAAAAAAACGGCGGCTATTTCAGAATGTATGCATTTATAGATAATTCTGTAACATATCAGATGTCCGAAAGCATCGATATTTTTGAAGAATCAGGCTTTGCATTCGGCAGTTTCCAAAAGCATCTTTCGGATTTTGACGCCGCATCGCTGCATGAGATCATACCTGATTTCCATAATACTCCCAAGAGGTTTAATGACTTTCTTGAAGCCTTCAATGCTGATAAGTGCGGCAGACTGAGATTTTGTACTGCTGAAGCGGATTTTATTATGAAAAGGAAAAACAGTCTTTCAAAAGTAACCGATGGTATCCGTGATGGATCAATACCACTGCGCGTGACCCATAACGATACAAAGCTCAATAACATACTTATGGATCCTGACACCGGCAAAGCGCGGGCTATCATTGACCTTGATACCGTAATGCCCGGATCGCTGCTCTACGATTTCGGAGACTCCATTCGCTTCGGTGCGTCTACCGCCGAGGAGGATGAGCCTGACACGGACAAGGTGCATTTTGATATTGATCTTTATAACGCATACAAAAAGGGGTTTTTACGCGCCATGGGTGATGCTGTAACACCCGCAGAAACAGAGCTTATGCCGTACGGCGCATATTTGATGACGATCGAATGCGGTATGCGTTTCCTGACTGATTTCCTCTCAGGCGATACATATTTTAAAACGAAGTACCCGGAGCATAATCTCATCCGCTGCAGAACACAGCTCAAGCTCGTTAGCGAAACGGAGAAGGTCTTCGGTCTTAATAATACAAATTAACACATGTCAAAATACAGGAGCTGAATTATTATGAATGTTATAATTTGCAAAAACTATGAGGAAGTATCCGAAAGGGCTGCAAATATTTTCAAGGAACAGATAAACAGCAAACCGAACTCTGTTCTCGGACTGGCAACCGGTTCTACGCCGGTCGGAATGTATGAATGTCTTGCAGATATGTACCATAAGGGAGAGATCGATTTTTCAAGGGTCACGACCTTTAATCTTGATGAATATTATCCTATTTCACAAACCGATGAACAGAGCTATCATACATTTATGAATAAAAATCTGTTCAGCAAAATAAATGCGGACATATCAAATATACATATTCCCAACGGTGAGACCTCCGATCCTGCCGCTGAATGCGCAGCCTACGAAAAAGAGATCGAACGCTGCGGCGGGATAGATCTGCAGGTCCTCGGCATAGGAAGAAACGGTCATATAGGGTTTAACGAACCCGGAGACCGGCTGAACACAAGAACTCATATTACCGCGCTCACATCTGATACAATAGATGCTAACGCGAGATTTTTTGAGAGCAGCGACAAGGTGCCTGCACATGCGCTCACAATGGGTATATCCACTATAATGAGCTCAAAAAAGATCATTCTTCTTGCCACCGGACGTTCAAAGCACAACGCTGTAAAGGAGCTGCTCTCAAATGAGATAACCACAGACAATCCGGCAACCATGCTAAAAATGCACCCGGATTTCACACTTATCTGCGACACTGAAGCCTATTCGGACATCCATATCGGTATCGATATAGGAGGCATGAGCGCAAAGATCGGAGTTGTGGACAATAATGAGATCATCGACCGCTCCAGTGTCGAGATCACCGATGCTCATACAGCTGATGATATTGCCGATGCTATAGCAGCGGTATGTCTTGATTTTGCCTCGCGCTATGATGTGCAGTCTGTCGGGGCGGGCACTCCGGGGATCATAACCGACGGCAAGGTCTGGGCTGCTAATCTTCCGTTTGATGATTTCAGCCTTGCAGATGAATTGTCAAAAAGGATCGGTCTCCCTGTCTCAGTTGAAAACGACGCCGCATGCGCAGCCCTAGGCGAACAGATCGCGGGAGCCGGCACGGGCGCTGACAACATGCTTCTTATCACTATCGGTACCGGCATAGGCGCAGGCATCATTATCAACGGTAAGATCTATTCCGGCTGCGGCGCGGCAGGGGAAGCGGGTCATATGTGTATCGATATCAACGGTCTCGAATGTCCCTGCGGCAAGCATGGCTGCTGGGAACAGTATGCGTCTGTTACAGCATTGAAAAAGCAAACTGCCGCAGCAGCGGCAGCCGATCCGCAAAGCATCCTCGGTAAACTGTGCAGCAGCGGCAGGATAAGCGGAAAAACTGCGTTTGAAGCGGCAGCCATGGGCTGTGAAACTGCACAGAAGGTGCTTGACAATTATTTCGATCATCTCGCTGCAGGGCTGAATAATCTTATAAAAATATTCGATCCGCAGACAATACTCATTTCCGGCGGACTGTCAAACGAGGGGGACGATCTTCTTATCCCGCTGAAGAAACGGTTAGAGCCGTTTACTTCGATCAAGATCGCAGAGTTAAAAAATGACGCCGGGATAATCGGCGCCTCTGCCTTGGAAAAACCGTAAAACTATT
Source organism: uncultured Clostridia bacterium (assembly GCA_904420525.1). GTDB lineage: Bacteria > Bacillota > Clostridia > UBA1381 > UBA1381 > Ornithomonoglobus. The sequence goes on from CAJFVT010000119.1 coordinate 4,821, forward strand.
ATTTATGAAAAAATGATCGCTGTAAGCAAAAAATGATCATTGTATTGTCTCCAAAGTCATGGTACAATATCTTTATAAAATATTTTGCTTACAAACTGCCGCAGGACCGAAATAAACGGCATATATAGACCCTATGAATGTGCTGTTATCAAAAAAACGTCACCGTAAATATACCTCAGAAAGGACTAATCAATATGAAGATATCTACAGAGATAGAAGGCATATCGATGCATGTCGGAGAAGAACGCGCTATCGAATACATCGCAAAGGCGGGATTTGACGCATGCGCCACACCGGACGACTTTAACGCACATCTTGACGCTGTAAGCTCTGAGTATTTTGTCGCTTGTCTCGATATCGGTCACGCCGAGATGCGCGGCTCCAACACCACCGCAGCGGAGATGATCAGAGCTTTGGGGAACCGGCTTCAGGCATTGCATATCCATGATAACGATAAGCATTACGATCTGCATCAGATACCGTTTTCATGCAGTATTGATTTTGAAGCTGTGATCAAAGCACTGAGGGAGATCGGCTACAGCGGAGAACTTACAATGGAAGCATGTGATTATTTCAAAGCTTTTAATAAGGATAATGTCTATGATGGTGTCGTTGATCTTGCGCGCGCGGCAAGGAAACTTGCAGATATGTATGACGGCAGACCTGAATGATACCTTCCACTGTCAAGAGCACCCATAATATAGGGTGCTCTTGACATATGTATCTGCAATTTATAAAGCGGTGTTTTGAAGAATTCAAATAACTCCCATATGCCATTTTCCGTTAGTAAAATCAGGTATATCCATAGCTGCTCCGCCTTTGGCAATAGACATTTCTGAAAGAACTGTTATTGACATCCAAGCTGCCGCGTCATAGATATCAACCGGCATAGGCTCATTATTTCTTAGAGCTTTGAAGAAAAGCTTGAATTCAAGCCAATCCATACCGTCATGAGTTCCCTGTACACCTTCGCTGATATATTGCTGCCATACCTGATGCTCCCATTCTTCCTGATATTTTTCCGCATTCCCGCCCTTGACATGCCGGAATTTTTATGATATATTGTAACTGGGGCAGGACGAATGCCCTGCCCTGAAAAATATAATTTTTACCATAGAAGCTTAATTTACAGAAAAAATTTCGCACGCCCAAAACTTTCTACTATATAAATATAGATATTTTATCATTTTTACCCGCATGTATGCATACATGATCATATTCAACTTCAAATATATTATCATTC
>CAJFVT010000120.1 GCA_904420525.1 uncultured Clostridia bacterium
ACGCCGTTCGTAGGAATAAGCGCTCCGCAAAGAGATGCGGAAAGCATAAGCTTTATCGCGTCGTGGCACAGGGGCGCTGCCGAAACAAGCCAGCCTATTGCTGTTCTTTATGACGAGGCGGGAAGAATGGTAAGCCTGCAGTGCCTGCCGGATACCGAAGTGAATGACAGAACGAATATCACTTTTGCTTTGGATGGGACAGGATTGACTGGGGCTTGCAGCGTGAAGCTCTTTTTATGGGAGAATCTCTTGAACCTTTGTCCTATTTGCGATTTTGAAGAGGTGTTATTTCCTGCGTCGACAGAATAGGGATTTTGGCAGAACAATCAAAAGGTGTGGCGCTGTGCCGGCCAAAGAATGGAAGGAGGAAGATGATATGCGTTTTTTCAAAAAGAGAAAGAGTATCCTGCCGCCCGCGGCGGAGCATATCGAAGCGAACCTCGCGAACAGCGTGATATACGTGAAGGATCTTCAGAAAATGTATTTCACAGCCAGGGCGCTTGCAAACAGCCCTGAGGTGCTGCTTATGGACGAGCCGTTCTCGGCGCTTGATCCGCAGACGAAGGCTGACATGCAGCTGCTCATGCGCCAGATATGGCAGGTGGAAAAGCCTACGGTGATGTTCGTTACCCATGATATAGAGGAGGCAGTATTTCTTTCGAGCAAGATATACGTGCTTACAGCGCGCCCCGGGACCGTAAAGGCCGAGGTGCCGGTATATCTTCCGTATGACAGGACACTCAAGCTGAAGGACACCGATGAGTTTTTCTCGATCAGAAAAAGCGTCAGCGCGCTTATAGAGCATGCGTCATTCGCGGAGGAGCAGGCGTGACAGGATCCCGGAAATGTCTCCCCTTTAAAGGGGAGCGGTCCCGGGATATTTTTGTTTGCCAAAGCGCTGCGGCAGGCTTTTCTTAGTATCAATCAGCTTAAATTGTTCAAAAAAGCGGTAAAATTTTAAGTAAGGATTGACAAACTGCCGTCCGCAGATATATAATGGACATAACCATATACGAAAATTCTGTAAAACGAGAGGAGTAAAAATATGGGTTATTATTTTGACGATTCAAAAAGTATATATGCATATGAGGGTACAAATGCGAAGAGCATTCTTTCATCTCTGGCATATCGTTTTATGGGTCAGAATTTGAAGCATGATCTGTACTACCGCGCATACACTAATAAGGGGATAGTGCGTACTACGGATTACCGTTATATCGCGGACTTTAATAAAATTTTTCCGGAAAGCAAGGATAAGGACTGTGTATGGGCGTTTACAAAGCTCTGGAGTGATGGCAACGGCTCTTACGGTCTTGATATAAACTGCTTCGGTCCGATGGAGATGTTTGTAAACGGTGAGAGCGTGTATAAATCGGATATATTCAAGGAGAGATATTCAGAGACTGCTACGCGTGTGTTTATCAATTTAAAGCCCGGCTGGAACGACATAAGGATCAGATGGGAAAAGACAAAGGCGGGCTTCGGCGCGCAGTTCGGGACGTGGATCGGAAAGTGGGATCTGTATACGCTCATGCCTACAAGGGAGCGTGACGGGCAGGAGGGCTTCGTATACACGGAGCTTGTGGATGACAGCTATGTTCCTGAGTTCGAGATCGGGATGAGCGAGGCTGATTTTGATAAAAAGCTTTATCCGGACGTATCGTTCCCGGAGGACGGCAAGGGACAGCTCACGCATATGTTCGGCACTCCTGAGGGCAAGTATGCAATGGCATGGACAAGGGCGTTTTTTGACGATATGGGCAGCAAGCCGTATAAGTTCAGACTCAGCAGTATAGGCGAGTGCAAAGTTTATGTTGACAGGGAAGAGGTATTCTCGACACAGGGCGGTGATGCTGAATTCGAGGTAGAGCTGAAGTTCGGAACACATGATATATTTGTAAGCTCCGTCTGCGGAGGCGACTGGGGATTTGATCTTACGGTGGACGGCGTTGAGCTTGAAAGCGCGGCAAGGGTGAAGGGAACTGATGATGTATGGATGTACATAGGTCCGTTCGACGCGGATTTTGAGTTCCCGTATGAGCGCGCGTGTGATATGCATCATGTAGTCGGCGAGCCTAAGACCTATTGGAGACTTAACGCCGCGGATACATTCGTGCGTCCGTATAATGAGAATACGCTTTACGGCCGCTGGAACTATCCTCTCGGCGTTACGATATACGGGCTTCTGCACACCGCGCTTGAGCTCGGCTCGGAGGATATAAAGAGCTATATAAAGGATCATGTCCAGCTTTGCTGCGACACGCTTGAATATGCGCTCTGGGATAAGGAGCAGTACGGCGGGGCTACCTCGATCCATAATCTGCTTACCAGCATCGACAGCCTTGATGACTGCGGCTCGTTCGCGTCAACGATGCTTGAGGTAAACAAG
>CAJFVT010000121.1 GCA_904420525.1 uncultured Clostridia bacterium
AATCTTAAGGAATCGAACGGTCAGTGGAGACCTTCATCAGAATTCAAGATGCATCTTAAGGTTTATCAGCAGAGACCTGATGTAAACGCGGTAGTTCATGCTCATCCCCCGATCGCTACATCATTTTCGATCGCAGGGATCGCGCTTGACAAGCTTATAATGCCTGAGGCTGTTATATTCCTCGGAGCTGTTCCGATAGCTCAGTACGGTACTCCGTCAACGATGGAGATCCCTGAGTCGCTTGAGCCGTATCTTCAGGATTATGACGCTATACTTCTTGCAAACCATGGCGCGCTGTCATTCGGCTGCGATCTTAACACAGCTTTCTTCAGAATGGAGTCGACAGAATTCTATGCTAAGCTTCTGTTCTATGCAAGAATGCTCGGAGGAGAAAATGAGATACCTTGCGGTGAGGTAAAGAAGCTTATTGATCTGAGAAAGCAGTTCGGAGTTCCGGGCAAGCACCCGATGGAGAAGCTTTGTCCGGGATGCTTTGCAGGTGACGACACATGCTCGATGTCACCTACGGAGGCAAACGAAAAGTACGGAGTTGAGTCCGGCGCGGCTTATCACGGCTTCCAGCCGCTCCCTTCACAGGTTTGCCCGTCTCCTAAAAAGTCAGACTGCTCTGAAAAGGATATAGAGAGTATAGTTGCAGAGGTAACAAAGCGCGTACTTGAACAGTATAATAAATAATCTGCGCTGCAGACAGGACGGGAGCTGAAATTACATATGATGACTGTTGATGATATGCTGTCGGAGGTCGCTAAGATTGTAGACGCAGCTCCGAAGGACAGTCAGGCTGCGGAAAAGGCTTCCGCGCCGGAGAATATCAAAATTAAATATAAAAAGCCGGATATACCTGATAGGTCGGAAGCGGAGGCGGAAAATAAAGTCACCGCGAAGGAAACAGGTCCGGCTGTCGGCATAAAGGCGACGCTAAATCTCAAGATCGCCAAGGAAATGGCTTACTGTGTTGAAAAAGCTGCTCAGCAGCTTGGAGTAAATGTTGTAACAGCGGTAACAGACGCCGGAGGAAATCTCATCCTGCTGGAAGCTATGGATGATTCGTTTATCGCAAGCATAAATGCAGCGAGAGATAAGGCGTATACGGCCGTAGCCCTTAAAATGCCGACTCATACAGCCCTTAAAGAATCGCGCGGCGGAGCGCTCGACGGGTACGCTAACGGCGGAGGGATACTGATGCTGGGCGGCGGATATCCGGTCATATATAACGGAGCGGTCATCGGCGGTATAGGAGTTTCCGGAGGAACAAAGGAGCAGGATATGCTTCTTGCCGGAATAGGAACAGAATATTTTAAAAAACGAGTTAATTCTTTTTAAAAACGGACTTTTAATTAAGTCGAAAAGGGGGCAGCAAAGTGATAGATGAACAAAAAGTAAGCCGCATCGTAAGAGATGTGATGTCTAAAATGGACTTATCAGCCATTGGTAAGCCGGCTCGCAAACAGCTTGGTGTATTTGATACCATGGAAGAAGCGTTGGAGGCAGTAAATAAGGCTTATGTTCAGTTCAGACAGTATAATAAAGCACAGCGTGAAAACATCATTAACGAGATAAGAAAGCTCACACATGCTGAGGCTGAAACAATGGCAAAGCTTGCTGTTGAAGATACGGGCATGGGAAATGTTTATCATAAGATTTTGAAGCATCATCTCGTGGCTGACAAAACGCTCGGAACAGAGGATCTTGAGACCAGAGCAATGTCAGGCGACGGCGGACTCACTCTTGTCGAGATGGGACCGTACGGCATCATAGGAGCGATAACTCCCTCAACTAATCCGAGCTGTACTATAATATGCAACAGTATCTGTATGCTTGCGGGAGGAAATGCTGTAATATTCAATCCGCATCCTCATGCAAAGAGGATCTCGGCATATGCGGTAGATCTCGTTAACCGCGCAGTGCTGGCAGCGGGCGGACCTGAAAATATCGTTGCGACCGTTGCTGATCCTACGATGGAAACCTCAAATATGATGGTAAATCATCCGTCGGTAAGAATGCTTGTTGCTACCGGCGGACCGGGAGTTGTAAAAATGCTCCTTTCGTCCGGTAAAAAAGCGATAGGCGCAGGAGCGGGAAATCCGCCTGTTATAGTTGATGAAACCGCTGACATAAAGAAAGCGGCAAAGGACATCATCGATGGATGCACATTTGATAACAATCTTCCGTGTATCGCGGAAAAGGAAGTATTCGCTCTGAGTCCTATAGCGGACGAGCTTATACATTATATGCTTCAGAATGGCTGCTATATGCTCAATGAGCAGCAGGTAAAGCAGCTTGAGGACGTTGTCCTTGTATGGAAGGAAACAAAGAGCGGCAAAAAGGTGCGCGTTATAAACAAGAACTGGGTGGGCAGGGATGCCAAGAAGATCCTTGCTCAGATAGGAGTCAATGCGTCAGACGATATAAGGTGTATCATCTGCGAAACAGATTTCTCACAGGCCTTTGTTCAGACAGAGCTGATGATGCCTATCCTGCCGATAGTACGTGTCAACACGTTTGACGAGGCTGTAGAGATGGCGGTCAAGGCGGAGCATGGAAACAGGCATACAGCTCATCTGCATTCAAAGAATGTGGATCATATGACGCAGTACGCAAAGGCTATAGAAACAACGATATTTGTTAAGAACGCCCCGAGCTATGCCGGTATAGGCTTTAATGCAGAGGGCTGGACAACGTTTACGATCGCCGGACCTACGGGCGAGGGGATAACCTCTCCGAGAAGCTTTACAAGGCTCAGACGATGCGTATTGTCGGACGCGCTCTATATAATCTGATGGCTGGGCGTGTATCTCGTAAAGAAAGGACTGAATGAAAATGAATGAATCAGAAGTGGCTGCATTGGTGTCGCAGGTGCTGAAGGAAATGACAGGCCAGGCTGCTCCGTCGGCTCCGGCTCCGGTAAAGAAGAGCGCGGCTCCGGCAGCTAACAATGGCGCGATCCCAAAGACCGCGCGTGTGGCAATGCTTACGGCATTACATAAATTTGAAGTGCAGGAATATCCCATCCCTCCGGTAGGAGATGATGATATCCTCGTTAAGGTAGAGGGCTGCGGAGTCTGCGGTACGGATGTTCACGAATGGAACAAGGATCCGTTTGGTCTTATCCCGGTGGTTCTGGGTCACGAGGGAACAGGCACTATCGTGGCGATGGGAAAGAATATCAAGGAAGATACACAGGGAAATCCGGTAAAGGTTGGCGATAAGATAGTTACATCGGTTGCTGTCTGCAACGACTGCGCTATGTGTAAGCTTCATCCGGAACTCCCAAATCTTTGTCAGAATGCAAGGATCCAGGGACTTTTACCCGATAAGGAATCTAACCATCTTCAGGGCTGGTTCTCAGATTACATGCTCATTGAAAAGGGAGCGACATTCTTTAACGTTTCAGATATGAGCCTTGATCAGAGAATGCTTATTGAGCTGTGTGCAGTTGCGGTTCATGCGGTAAGACGTGCAACAGATACAGGTCTTATGCCGCTTGGAGCTACTATTGTCATTCAGGGCATGGGTCCCGTAGGTCTGGTAGTATGCGCAGTTCTTAAGACAAGAGGCTACAGGAATATCGTAGCAATAGACGGTTCGGAGATGCGTCTTGAAATGGCTCACAGATTTGGAGCATCACATATAATAAACTATACCGATTTCAAGTCAACAGAAGAGAAAGTAGAATGCGTAAAGAGCATAACTCATGGTCTTGGTGCAGATTTTGCATTCCAGTGCACAGGCGCGCCTCCGGCAGCGGCTGAGGTATGGAAGTTCGTAAGGACCGGCGGCGGTATGTGCGAGATGGGCTTCTTCACGAACAACGGTGACTGCACGATCAATCCGCATCTTGACATTTGTCAGAAGGAGATCACAGTAGTAGGCTCATGGACATACGGAGCGCTCGAATATCCTGACACGATCTCATTTGTTAAGCAGTGCTGTGAGATGGGCATCCCGCTTACGGATCTCATAACACATAGATATGGTCTTGATGAGATGAACGAGGCGATGGAAACTAACGTTGCCAAGAAGGGTATGAAGATAGCATACGTAAATAAGGATTTTTGATTATTAACAGAGTATAAAAGGAGTGCAAACAATGAATGACGCTATCGGAATAGTTGAGATGTTCGGTTTTGTAACTGCAATAACAGCTGCTGACGCTGCAGCAAAGGCGGCAGATGTGAAAATTATTGCAATTGACTCCAATAAACCCGCAAATGCTGAATCTGTAGAAGTGCCGCTGATAATGGCGGTAAAAATGCAGGGTGATGTATCGGCGGTAAAAGCGGCTGTTGACGCGGCTGTTCAGGCGGCAGACACTGTTTCGGGAGTCATATGCGCTCATGTCATTTCCGGTCCGACAGATGACGCACTTAAAATGGCTCAAAGGGTCAGTGTTGGTCGTGACAGAGTAGGACACATACCAATGAATGCTTAAAGGGGGAGATTGCCAATGCAGGCAATAGGATTACTTGAAACAAGAAGCCTCACAGGAGCAATTGACGCAACTGATGCTATGACTAAAGCGGCTGAAGTAAAATTAGTCGGGACCGTGAAGATCGGCTCAGGGCTCGTTAATGTGGTAGTAACCGGAGATGTGGCAGCAGTCAGAGCGGCGGTTGAAGCCGGGAGGAAGGCTGCAGAGCTGGTAGGAGAGGTATACGCTACGCATGTTATACCTCAGCCGGACGATGCGATCACCAGAATACTTCCGTCATTCTATTAAAAGGAGGAATTTTTATGGATGTTAATTTCTCGATCGGTTTAGTAGAAGTGAGTGGACTCGGAGATGCGATCAGAATGCTCGACGAAATGTGCAAAACGGCTGATGTAGAATTTGTGGCTACTGAAAGAAAACTCGGCGGCAGACTGGTTACTATAGTTGTAAAGGGCGAGCTTACAGCAGTTAAGGCCTCGGTTGACAGAGGGGCAAGCATGGCAAAGCAGCTGGGAAGCTTTAAGGCTTCGCAGGTGATAGCGCGCCCGCATCCGGAGATACTCCCGTATCTTCATCTTGACGGAGAAGATGTGGAGCCTAACTCCGAAACTGCCGGGACGCATGTCGGAGCTGTAGCAGCTTCGTCAGAAAGACGGCCGAGAACAACGAGGCGCAGAACAAAAAAATCTACTTGAGGAACTACATAATATTACTGTAAAGTAACGAATTAAAACGTTAAACGTTTTAATATATATTTAAACTAAGTAAAATTTAGGGTCAAGGCCCAAAAGAAATAGGAGGAAAATAAAATGGCAGTAGAAGCATTGGGAATGGTTGAAACAAGAGGTCTTGTTGCAGCGATCGAAGCAGCAGATGCTATGGTAAAGGCAGCTAATGTTACACTTATCGGAACTGAGAGGATCGGTTCAGGTCTCGTAACAGTTATGGTAAGAGGCGATGTAGGTGCTGTTCAGGCTGCTACAGACGCAGGCTCGGCTGCAGGCGCAAGACTTGGTGAGTTGGTTTCAGTTCATGTTATACCGCGTCCGCACGGCGATGTTGAAAAGATATTGCCTAGTATCTGACAATAGATAGAAATAAAGTTTAACATAGAGCGTATGTGCGCCTGATGGCGCACATACCCTATCTATTTAAAGAACATAGGAGGGATACGCGGTGGCGACACTGGAAGAGATTATCACGAATGCAGTTGTGGCAACGCTAAAGCGCCAAGAGGATGATGATGTGATCAAGATCGGCGTTTCGGCGAGGCATGTGCATCTTTGCCAGAAGGATCTGTATGCATTATTCGGCGAAGGCTATGAATTACATAAAAAGAAAGAGCTTATGGGCGGTCAGTTCGCTGCCGAGGAATGTGTTACAATTGTCAGCCCCAACCTCAGATCGATCGAGAAGGTCAGGATACTTGGACCATTGAGGAAACAGAGCCAGATCGAAATATCCAGAACGGATACGTTCAAGCTGAAGAATAGTCCGCCTGTTCGTCCGTCGGGACATCTAAAGGGTGCGGCGCCTATGGCTATTGTCGGACCGAAGGGGAGCATATTCCTCAATGAGTGCTGTATCATAGCTAACAGACATATCCATCTGCCTCCGTATCTTGCTGATAAGTATGGGCTGAAGGATAATGATCTTGTCGATGTGGAGGTCGAAACTGGAAAGCCGACACGCTTCTTTGACGTTCAGGTCAGAGTTGACGAGAGCTTCACACCTGAAATGCACATAGATACTGATGATGCAAACGCCTGCTCTCTCAAAACGGGCGATGTGATCAAGATAATTACAAAGAAATAATTTGACCATCTGCGTTTTCCCGAATTCTTAATGCAGAAAATGCGGAATTAGATCTGATGCTTCATGCAAAGTTATTCGGGGAGATTGCAGAAAGGAATGATAGAATATGATATTAGGCAGAGTTTATGGAAGCGTAGTTTCAACTCACAAGGTTGAGTCGCTTGTCGGAAGCAAGTTCATGCTCGTTCAATGTATCGAGAATAACGAGCTTGTGGATAAATTCCTGGTTGCGGTAGACGGAGTCGGAGCCGGCATAGGCGAGGACGTCATAATCGTTCAGGGATCGAGCGCGAGAATAGGAATGCGGAACCAAAACGCTCCGGTAGACGCTTTAATAGTCGGAATTCTGGATGAAAAGCAGGTTTAGTCTACATCCGGGTTTTTGAGTAATCATTCAAAAAAAACGGAGGAAGCGGCAATGAATTTAGAAGAACTTCAAAAAATCGTATATGATGCCGGAATAGTAGGCGCAGGCGGCGCAGGTTTTCCGACGCATAGAAAATTTTCTGAAAATGTAAAACAAATAGTTGTAAATGCGGCCGAATGTGAGCCGCTCATGATGGTCGATCATCATATCCTTGAATTTCATCTTCAGGAGCTGGTCGACACGTTAAATCTCTTGTGCGACGTTATGAATGCCGATGAGGCAATAATCGGGATCAAGGGCAAGAACATGCATCTTCTTGATGCAGGTGTTGTCAAGGCGTTGGCCGGCACAAGGATCAGGATCAAGGAAATTCCCGACATCTATCCTGCCGGGGACGAGGTCGTGCTTACATATGAAACGACCGGTAAGATCATACCGGAGGGCGCGATCCCTGTAATGGTAGGTGTTATGGTTATAAACGTTGAAACTGTTTTCAACATATATAAGGCTGTTAACAAATCCGAGCCGGTAACTGAAAAATATATCACGATCGGCGGAGATGTTCCAAAGGATGTAACGGTAGTTGCGCCAGTAGGAATGAAGATAGCGGATCTGCTGACTGCCGCGGGTTATCCGGATCTTAAGGGCAAGGCTGTAGTAAACGGCGGTCCTATGATGGGTAAGCTCGTAGATCTTGAAACAGATGTAGTAACAAAGACAACGAAGGGACTTTTGATATTCCCCGTAACTCATTCGATAGTACAGCGCATGAAAATGCCTGTTCAAACAGCAATGAAGCGCGCGTCGGCTGCTTGCTGCAACTGCACGATGTGTTCGGATCTATGTCCGAGATATCTTTTGGGTTATCATCTTGAGGTACATAAAACAGTTCGTGCGGCTTCGCATGGCGAGGTGCGCAATGTTGAGGCATTCCTGCAGAATGCTCTCTGCTGCGGCTGCGGCGTATGCTCGGTAATAGCATGTCAGCAGGGTTTGTTCCCGTCAAAGCTGTCAATGGAGATCAAGGGTTCGCTCGGAAAGCATGGTCTGCGCAGACAGAACAATGTGCAGCCGGAGCATGTCCGTCCGGAGCGTTCGTCAAGACTTGTATCGTCAAATAAGCTTATAGACAGACTTGGGATCAGAAGATATGTCAAGGACAAGGTCGAAAAATCGGATATGGTATTTGATCCGAGCATTGTATATATAGAGCTTAAGCAGCATGTCGGAAAGCCGGCCAGCGCGGTAGTAAATGTAGGCGATAAGGTCACAAAGGGCCAGCTTGTCGCGGCTACCGCATATGAGGATCTGGGCACATCTATGCATGCGAGCATAGACGGTACAGTCCAGGCTGTAACGGACAGATTTGTAGTGATCGGAAAGTAGGGTGAATACGAATGAATTCAATAGGATTAGTTGAGTGTAAAAATGTATCAAAGGGCATCGTTGTAACAGATGAAATGCTCAAGAGCGCAGGGATAACACTTATCAGCTCCGGATCCGTATGTCCCGGTAAATTCGTTACTATAGTCGGCGGCGAATTATCGGCTATACAGGCTTCTGTAGACAGAGCCAAGGTAATTGCTGAGGATGCGCTCATAGATACCTTTGTTATCGGTAATCTCGGACACAATGTATTTGAAGCGATAAACGGCGCTGTCGAGGTCAAGAATAAGCGCGCATTCGGTATAATCGAAACATTTACAGCGGCAAGCGCTATAGAGGCAGCGGATGCTGCCGTTAAGTCGGGTTACATCGAGCTTATCGAAGTACGTGTGGCCAGAGGCATGGCAGGAAAATGCTTCGTTTCGCTGACCGGCGATGTAAGCGATGTAAGAGCGGCCGTGGAGGCCGGCGCAGCGATAGCAGCCGAGCAGGGCGTTCTTATCAATACGGAAGTAATAGCAAACCCGCATGAGGAATTATGGGATGCGGTATTGTAAATAAAAATATCCTCCGCCGATCGGCAGGAGGATATTTTTATTTACAAGCATTCAAATATAATAGTTTATTTATTATTCTCAAGGGTTGTTGTTGGCAGATTATTTTAATACATCAATATATTATCTCGTGGGCTACACTGATATTGATCACAAGATAGAGCCTGTTTTTAATACTGAGATGAATGAAAAAGAATATGAGCATATAATGGCTTATCGTAAGCTCAATGAAAAAGAAAAACAAAGTATCGATCTTGTTACTGAAAATTATATCGCAAACAAATGATTTAGTCAAGTATAATTTACTAAATTATACTTGACTAAATTATAAATAAGTGATAGAATATATTAAAGAAACGGAGGTGCTTGTATGTTTATTGGAAGAGAACGTGAGCTTGCGGCGCTTGATAAGTTGTACAGCTCAAATAAATTTGAATTTGCAGTTATCTACGGCAGACGCCGTGTAGGTAAAACTGCACTTATCAACCGATTTATCGATGATAAAAAAGTGATCTACTTCATGGGTGTTGAGAGCAATGCGAAACAAAATCTTGAAAATTTGAGTAAAAGTATAATGGAATATGCAAGCGGAATAGATACGGGAGTTTCGTTTGATTCTTTTCAAGATGCATTGGAATATGTATTTAAACTTTCCGAAAGAGAACGGATCATTTTCGCAATAGATGAATATCCGTATATTGCCCGTTCGTCAAAAAGTCTCGCGTCCACATTGCAGCTTCTGATCGATAAATATAAGGATATATCAAAGATGATGCTGATTCTCTGCGGATCTTCCATGTCGTATATGGAGGATCGTGTGCTCGCATATAAATCACCTCTTTACGGCAGAAAAACGGCACAGATCAAGCTTTTGCCTTTTGATTTTGAAGAGACTTGCCGATACCTTAAAAACTTTTCATATGAGGATAAAGCGGTTATTTACGGTATTGTTGGAGGAACACCTCAATATCTGCTTCAGATAGATGATAAGCTGAGTGTTGAGGATAATATAAAAAACACATATCTTGATCCAATATCTTTTTTATATGAAGAACCGATAAATCTGCTGAAACAGGAGGTCCGCGAGCCTGCTGTTTATACATCGATCATTACAGCAATTGCAGCCGGGGCTTCACGGATGTCGGAGATCTCAAGCAAGGTCGGAGAAGATACAAGTGTATGCTCAGCTCATATAAAAAATCTTATAAGTCTTGGAATAGTTCAGAGAGAGACCCCGTATGGTGAAAAGGCTTCACGCAGATCGATCTATTCTATCGGGGATAATATGTTCAGATTTTGGTATCGTTTTGTATTTAATAATAGCTCAGCCATTGCCCGCGGAGCTGCAGATCTTGTTTATAAACGTATCGAACCGCAGATCTCGGAATATATGGGAAAGGTTTTTGAGGATATATGCAGGCAGTACCTATGGAAACAGCTTCTTTCCGGAAATTGTCCGGTCGAGTTTGTATCTCTCGGACGCTGGTGGGGGACTGATCCCATAAAAAAGTGTAAGACCGAGATAGATATAATGGGCGAGCGGGATAAGGACACTGCGCTTTTTGCTGAGTGTAAATGGACAAATGCGAAGCTTGACTTGAGTGTGCTGGAAACACTCATAAGCCGCAGCAGACTTTTTTCATATATAAATATTCATTATTATCTGTTTTCGAGAGTAGGATTTACAAAGGGCTGTGCTGAAAAGGCAGAAGAGCTTGGCAATGTAACCCTTGTCAGCTATAATGATATGCTCGAACAGTGACCGAGCATATCATTTAGCCTATCGTCATTCATTCTCCAAGTACAACTCGTCGTATCGTTTTTGTAACTCCCTCATCATCGTTTGACTCACATATATATTTGCAGAGCGCCTTAAGGTCAGGGTGCGCGTTTTCTACCGCGTAGCTCTCTGCGCATACGCGCATCATATCAGCATCGTTCATGAAATCTCCGAAGGCCATACATTCTTCAGGCTTGTATCCGTAAAGCTTCTGTATCTGTTCAATAGCGCTGCCTTTTGTAACCCCCTTTTTCATTATATCGAGCCAGTGTGCGCCGGAAACCAGAACATTGGCGGTGTTATAATAATCCTTTAAAAGAGGATAGCAGTGTTTTTCAGACAGTTCGTCGTCATAAACCGCGATCTTCAGCAGATCATCATCAGAGGAACGCTCTACCACATCATCAACTGTGCGGTAGTTAAGGTAGTACATGATAACATTTTGTATATGAGTTTCATTTTCCGCTTCGCCGAATGCGCCGTTTACACCGCAGGCGATAGAGTATAGTCCGGGTTCATCCCTTAAAATGGTAAGCATCTCTTTTGCCTGATCCTTGTCAAGAGGATCGCATAGGATACGTTTCCCGTTCTCGTATACCATAGCTCCGTTTTCAACAATGAAGGTGATGCTGTTTTCATATTTCTTGAATTGGTCATATACGGTTTCATACTGTCTGCCGCTTGATACTGCGAATTTTATTCCGAGTCCGTTTAATTTTTCAAGGACATAGTCGAAATCATGCGGCAGTTTCTTTTTCTCATTGAGCAGTGTGCCGTCCAGATCACAGGCTATAAATTTTATCATGGTATCTTCTCCTTTAGATAATTTTTTAAGACATAGTACGCAGATGCTTCGGATAGTGATTTTTTATCGTCCCGCCTGAGCCTTTGCCCCAGCCTATGGGATACCCTTCGGCGGTTATGATACACCAGCCTTCTGCATTGCCGGGTATAACATCGCCGTGCATATATTGCTTCAATATAGGTGAATCAAGACTTAATTCTATACTGTTTCTGCATACGTCACTGCCGGCTGCATGGGAAAGAGCGTGAGACGGCTCAAAACGGTTCTTTTTTATCTCTCCGAGCTGCAGTCCGCAGCGAACGATCCTCAGCTTGTCCGTGTTTATTTTCTCCGGCATCAAATAAAGTCTGCTGCCGAAAAGTATGAATTCACCGTCATATTTGTGACTGAGATATTTTTTTTCAAATTCCCTGTAAAGCTGTACGGCATTTTCAAGAAGCGGATCGGCAGTCTGCTTGCTGTTCTTCGATATTTTCTTTCTATTAACCTCGCTGTCAGGAGCGTCAACGCTCTTGCGCAGGAGCGCCGCAAAATGTCCTTCTCCGTTTTGCATGTGAGGAAAGATACGGCGGCATTTTTTTATATCGGCATCATCACCTATACCGTTTGAAAGCATCGAAAGCTGCGGTATACCGCATATTTCCATGCCGTATGTGTCAGTCATATATTTCACGACCGCTTCATTTTCATCATATGAGAAGGTGCAGGTCGAATACATCAAAAAACCGCCGGGCTTCAGCATTTTATAAGCGTCATCAAGAATGTTTTTCTGGCGCGCTGCGCAGGACAGCGTATGCTGGATGCTCCATTCTTCCGCCGCCTGCGGCTCTTTTCTGAACATTCCCTCGCCTGAGCATGGTGCGTCAACGATAATGCCGTCAAAAAAAGATGGGAATTTGTCTGCAAGCGCTGACGGTGATTCGTTTGTAACTATGGTATTAGTAAGTCCCAGACGTTCAACGTTTTCGGATAAAATTGCAGCTCGCTTTGAGATGATCTCATTTGAAACAAGCAGTCCGCGGTTATTCATCCTCGCGGCGATCTGTGTCGTTTTGCCTCCCGGAGCGGCGCATAGATCGAGGATATGGGGGTCATCGCCAATCGGCAGTCCTTCAGCTGCGCACATAGCCGATGGCTCCTGAAAATAGAATACTCCGGCTGCGTGATAGGGATGATTTCCGCTCAAAGCCGATCTGTTGGAATAATAGCCGCACGGACACCAATCTACGCGTCCTGTTATCTTCAGTTCACTGTACAGACGTTCCGGATCAGAGCATTTGAGTGTGTTTATGCGTATCCCGCTGTTGAGCTGTTTGTCATATGAGCTGATGAAGGCATCGTATTCATCCTTGAGCAGGGTTTTCATCCTGTCCAGAAAATCTTTTGGAAGCTGCATCGTTATCCTCCCCATTATTCCATTTCGTGTGATCGCAAAACATTTGTTTCGCAATTATCCAAGCTTAGTTTCAGATATGCCTGTATATTATATACTAAACATTTTCACTTTTCAAGCGGTTTTACTCATTTTTTAGGTCATATTTAAAATTACCGTAGAATATACCTAAAATAGAATTCAAATCGGGAGTGAATGTGTATGAACTGGATATGGAGCGGAATGATCCTAATATCAATAATAACATCGATTTTTACCGGAAGAGTCAGCGAGACAGTGAATGCGGTCTTTGAGGGCGCCGCGACCTCCGTGTCAACGCTTATATCGTTTGCCGGTGCGATGTGCTTCTGGACCGGGATAATGCGGATAGCGGAAAGATCTGGAGTTTCTGATCTTATATGCCGTCTGATAGCACCGGTCGCGAAAAGACTCTTTCCGTACTGCGGGGAGGACGCGCGCAGACATATCTCAATGAATATGACTGCAAACATGCTGGGTATGGGCAATGCCGCGACGCCTATGGGGATGCTTGCGGCTCAGGAGCTTGACAGGGAAAATCCCGAGCCTGAGGTCCCGTCTTATGAAATGTGTATGCTTGTGGTCATAAATACGACATCGTTCCAGCTCATACCTACGACTATAATCGCATTGAGGGCCGCAGCAGGGTCAGCTGATCCTGTATCTATAATCATACCTGTATGGATCGTATCGGCCGCGGCTCTTATGATTGGGATATTGTCAGTGAAGATCATGTATAGACTGAAAAGAGGTTAGCTGTGGAATACATTGCTCCGGCTGTTATAGCGTTTATAATCATATTGGCGTTATCGAGGAAAAAAGCTGTATATAACGATTTTATAAACGGTGCCGGCGACGGGATGAGGCTCCTTGCCGATATATTTCCGCCGCTCGTTGCCGTGCTTACCGCGGCGTCTATGCTGAAGGCGTCAGGGGCGCTTGAGCTGATCATAAGCTTCATTGCTCCGCTGGCCGAAAAGGCTGGGATACCGGCCGAGGTCATGCCTCTTATAATGATACGTCCCGTATCCGGCAGCGGAGCGATAGGGATACTGTCTGGAATACTGAATGATCACGGCGCCGATTCGTTAGCCGGGAGGCTGGCTTCTGTCATCTGCGGAAGCACGGAAACCACTTTTTATTGTATTGCTGTGTATTTTGCGAAAACCAGGGTAAAATATGTGAAAAGAGCGGTGCCGTGTGCGGTGCTCGCCGATCTTGCAGGAGTCGCCGGCGCGGTGATAGTGCTTCGTGTTTTTGGTCTGTAGTAAGGATAAATAATCGGTGATTGTGCAAAATATACACAAAGTTTGATACAAATTTATCGAACAAAGAAATTTTCAAACAAACTGAACAAATTTTAGATAAGTGCTTGAAAATTTCATTAATTTGTTATAAAATATATTTAGCTAAATATGCCGCTTTGCGGTGACAAAAGGAGATACAATTATGTACAATAAATTAACAGTAGAAGACGTTGATGTCAAGGGCAAAAGAGTCCTTGTAAGATGTGATTTTAATGTACCGCTGAATGACAAGCAGGAGATAACGGACGAGACCAGGATCGTTGGAGCTCTCCCGACTATCCAGTATCTTATTGATAATGGCGCTAAGGTCATCCTCTGCTCGCATATGGGCAAGCCTAAGGGCAAGCCGGTCCCGGAGCTTTCACTTGCTCCTGTCGCAAAAAGACTTTCGGAAAAGCTCGGCAAAGAGGTAATATTCGCTGCTGACGATAATGTTGTTGGTGAAAATGCCAAGAAGGCTGTAAGCGAGATGAAAGAGGGCGACGTTGTACTTCTTGAAAATACACGTTACAGAGCAGAAGAAACGAAGAATGAAGAGGGCTTTTCAAAGGAGCTTGCATCGCTTGCGGATCTTTTTGTTAATGACGCGTTCGGTACGGCTCACAGGGCACACTGCTCAAACGTAGGCGTAAGCGCTCTCCTTAAGCCGGCGGTCGCAGGCTATCTTATAGAAAAGGAGATCAAGTATCTCGGCAATGCGGTAAATTCACCTGAAAGACCGCTCGTTGCTATACTGGGAGGATCAAAGGTATCATCAAAGATCTCGGTTATCGAAAACCTTCTTAAGAAAGTGGACAAGCTCATAATAGGCGGAGGCATGGCATATACATTCGAGGCTGCGCTTGGAAAGACTACGGGTACATCGCTGCTTGAGCCTGACTATGTCGACTATGCAAAGAAGATGATCGATGAGGCCGGAGACAAGATCGTGCTGCCGGTCGACACAGTAGTTGCTGAAAAGTTTGATAATGATGCACCGTCAAAGGTAGTAGAAGGAAACATCCCGGACGGCTGGATGGGGCTTGATATAGGACCTAAGACGATAGAGCTTTATAAGGATGTGCTCAAGGATGCAAAAACGGTCGTATGGAACGGACCTATGGGCGTGTTTGAGATGCCGAACTTTGCGAAAGGAACAAATGAGATCGCTGCTGTATTGGCAGATCTTGACGCAACAACGATCATCGGCGGCGGCGACAGTGTTGCGGCAGTTAATCAGGCGGGACTCGGCGATAAGATGAGCCATATTTCAACAGGCGGCGGCGCTTCGATGGAATTCCTTGAGGGCAAGGAGCTTCCGGGTATAGCTGCTCTTACTGATAAATAATTTCTAAGTAAATAAAATAACAGTTCTGTGGTACAGGAGCAGGGCTGTCGCATTAACGCGACAGCCTCGATCTCCGTGAGGCGGCAGATAAGGAAAACAAGCGAGGTAGAGAACAATGGGAAAGTACATCATTGCCGGTAACTGGAAGATGAACAAGCTTCCTTCGGAAACATATGATTTTGTAAAAGAGGTCGCAGAGGCAACAAAGGGTGCGGAATGTGAGGTCGTATGCTGCACACCGTATGTTTGTCTTGCTCCGGCTGTTGAGGCGGCTAAGGGAACGCATGTAAAGATAGGTGCGGAAAATCTACATTTTGAGGACAGCGGCGCATTTACGGGTGAAGTAAGCGCGGATATGCTTGTTGATCTCGGAGTTGATTATGTAATAATCGGACACAGCGAGAGAAGAGCATATAATAATGAAACAGATGAAACTGTAAACAAGAAGATCGTGAAGGCGCTTGCAAAGGGTCTTATCCCGATAGTTTGCGTAGGCGAATCACTTGAGGAAAGAGAAGCAGGGATCACAATGGATCTTATCTCTATCCAGATAAAGAAGGCCTTTGCTGGTATTTCAGCAGAGGATGCTGCTAAGGTAGTAGTTGCATATGAGCCTATCTGGGCGATCGGCACAGGCAAAACAGCCACAGATGATCAGGCCGAAGAGGTTTGCGGCGGGATCAGACAGATCTTGGCTGATCTTTACGATGATGCTGCAGCAAAGGCTGTTACAATACAGTACGGCGGCAGCATGAACGCTAAGAACTGTGCGGGACTTCTCGCAAAGGAAAATATAGACGGCGGTCTTATAGGCGGCGCTTCTCTAAAGGCTCCGGATTTTGCAACTATTGTTGCGGCTGCGAAATAAGATGTAAAAGCTTGCGGTACACATATGGACAAGTGTGTACCGCATTTTAAGCTGAATTTGTCACCCAAAAAGAAGAATGATAAGGGAGGAAAAAATAATGGCAAGAAAGCCTATAGCTCTTATAATTATGGACGGCTACGGTATAAATCCGAATCATGAGGGAAATGCTATTTATATGGCAAAAAAGCCCAATCTTGATTCGTATATGGAAAAATATCCAAACACACAGCTTCAGGCAAGTGGTCTTGCGGTAGGTCTGCCTGACGGTCAGATGGGAAACAGTGAGGTCGGGCATACCAATATCGGTGCAGGCAGAGTGGTATATCAGATGCTCGTCAAGATAACTAAGGATATCGAGGACGGAGCGTTCTTTGAGAATAAGGCTCTGAAAACAGCTATGCAGCAGGCTAAGGGCAGCGGCAATGCGCTGCATCTTATAGGTCTGCTTTCAGACGGAGGAGTCCACAGTCATATAGGACATCTTAAGGGGCTGCTCGAAATGGCAAAGAAGCTTGGACTGGAAAAGGTATATGTTCATACATTCCATGACGGAAGAGACGTTCCGCCTACGTCAGGCGTTGAGTATATGCAGGAGCTTGTTGATTATATGAATGAGATCGGCGTCGGCTCCGTTGCAACGGTGAGCGGCCGTTACTACGCTATGGATCGTGACAATGCATGGGACAGAGTTGAAAAGGCGTATGACGCTATGGTCATGGGCGAGGGCATACAGGAGACGGATCCTGTGGAAGCTATAAAGAAGTCTTATGAGAACGGTGTAACGGATGAATTTATTGTTCCTACTGTTATAAATAAGAATGGGATGATAAAGGAAGGCGACAGTGTTATAATGTTCAATTTCCGTCCTGACCGTGCAAGGCAGATAACAAGGACATTTGTTGATCCTATGTTTGATGGCTTTGTTCGCAAGAAGGGATATTTCAAGGTCAATTATGTATGCATGGCGCAGTATGACGCGGAGATGCCGAACGTTACTGTAGCATATCCGCCGGAGCAGCTGCACATGACCTTTGGAGAATATATATCAAAGCTTGGTTTGACACAGCTGAGAATAGCTGAGACTCAGAAATATGCTCACGTTACCTTCTTCTTCAACGGAGGCGAGGAGCGTCAGTTTGAGGGTGAGGACAGGATACTCATAAAGTCACCGGATGTTGCAACCTTCGATCTGAAGCCGGAGATGTCCGCGCCGGAGGTGTGCGATGCAGTATGCAAGGCTATAGACGAGGACAAGTATGATGTAATAATCCTTAACTATGCTAACTGCGACATGGTAGGTCATACGGGTATAATAGACGCTGCTGTAAAAGCGGTCGAAGCGGTAGATACATGTGTTGGAAAAATGGTGGACAAGCTGCTCGAAAAGGGCGGAAAGGCCATAATAACCGCAGATCATGGAAATGCCGATTGTCTTATAGATCCTGTAACCAAGGAGCCGTTCACAGCGCATACTACAAATCCCGTTCCGATGATCGTTATCGGCGAAGGAGATGTAAAGCTCAAGGAAGGAAAGCTGTGTGATCTTTGTCCTACGATGCTCGATATGATGGGACTTGAAAAGCCTGAGGAAATGACAGGAGAAAGTCTTATAATCAGATAACTGAAAAGATCGGGACCGGAGCGGATGAGTTGCTTTTAAGCGTTCATCTGTTCCGGCCCTTTTAATATAGTGACTTACAGCTCGGTAGTAAAGCTGTCTATGAGATAGCTTCCGTCCTGCTGAGGTGTGAATATGATATAGAAGGAAGCGAAATCGGGAGCGGTCCCGAAAACTGAGTTTTCAGCCGGTGTCATGCTGACGCCTGCCCGGACGATAAAAGTGCTTTTGTCCGATGAGTAGATGTCTATCGTATCCAGCGCTGCCTGTGTCATTCCGAAGATCTGCCCGTCGCCGTAGAATTGGGAGATGCAGCTCTGGGTCAGTAATTCATTTTTTATAACATCGAATTCACGCTGATTAAAGCAGCTGAAAAATACACGTGTAAGGCGGCGGACCTCGTCTCCGTTTGAGATCGTTGTATCGTTCTCTGCAAGGATATCATACATGCGTACCATTGCCGCTGCGGTCTGTTCTATGGTGAACATACCCTTCGGGTCAAAGGTATCGTTTCCTGTTCCGTCCATAACGCCGAGCAGCCGCATATTGTAAACACTGTTTTTTGCCCAGCCGGATATATCGCTGTCATCGGCAAATCTGTAGTCCGAAAGCTGATAGCCGGGAAGACTGGTGTAGCGGTACATACGGTAAAGGATAGCCGCGGCTTCCTCGCGTGTTATCGGTTCGCCGGGACGAAATTCCGAAGCTGTTTTGCCGTTGACTATATCCATACAGTACAGGCTGTGAATGGAATAGTCGGAATTCGGATCAAGATCTGTAAACGGATACTCCCATGCAGTCATCGTTATCCCGTTTTCCGTTAGGACTGCTGCGGCAAAATCACAAAACATAGAGCGTGTTATGTTCTGTGTCAGATCTGTTGTATCATCTATCGATCTGGGCATTATAGAAAGCGTTTCAGCAGACCGTATCGATTCTCTTGCCCAGTCGGAAGTGTTCTCAGATCTGAGCTCGTTCGATGCTACTCCGCTTGCAAATACTGTGACCGATAACATGCATACCGCTGCAGCGGCGGATACGGAGGACATCAGCTTTCCTGTTTTCTTATTTCTCTTTATCATTGTAAATCTCCTTTCAAGTATTTTTCTGTTCCCGGCCATTTGGGTCGTAAGCGGACGCGGAGTACTCTGCGAGCGTGATATCATATCCAATATCATGCGCATGTAGTCCTTTCGCTCTTGTTCAGAGAGCTTAGCGGCAACAGCGGCATCACAGGATACCTCGCATTCTATATCTATCTGCTTAGATACTATATAGATGAAAGGGTTGAACCAGTGAACACACTTAACAAGCATCGTGAACCATTTATATAAAATATCGTTTCGCCTGAGATGTGTAAGTTCATGCATCAGGATATGCTCCATATGTCGGGCTGGCAGCTCTGTATCCGGAAGATAAAGAACCGTTCTGAACAACCCTATGATAAGCGGCGCATCGAGCAGGGATGTTCTGCGGATCCGCAGCCGCTTGGGAATATTCGGTACGGAGTCTCCGTCTTTGGAATTTTCGCGTATAGCTTTTGAGAATACCATATATCTTATTATTTTTACGGCAAAACTGCAAATTGCTCCGAAGCACCATACAATGCTGAGATATCGAATAATGTTCTGCGGTATTTCAGGCTGCTGTATTTGAGATGACTGCCCGGGAGACACTTGAACATAATCCTCAGACAGCTGAACAGCCGTTTCTGTGATTGCAGTATCTGATGGGGCTGTTGGCTGCTGTGCTGTTCGGACAATTTGTGGCTCTGGAGCTATACGAGGGACGCTAAAGGATACTGGAAGCATCATTACCAGCAGAACCGTAAGCCATATATAATACTGCCATTTTGGGCTGAAAATCTTTTTTGTGGCAGGCTTCAGGCAGAGCCATATAATGCTCAAGACGCTCCCGGCCGCTGATAAAATAAGAATATTTTTGAAGATCTGGTCAAGCACGAGTATCCCCCCTCAAAGATCAAACATTTTGCGTATATCTTCTATGTCATCCTCTGACAGCTCATCACTCCTGAACAGAGACACAGCAAGATCCTTTACAGAGCCGTTGTACAGTTTTTGTGCAAATGTTTTGATCTGCGATTTTGTATAGCTGTCCTTATCGAGCAATGGCGTATAATAATTGATATTATTTTTCTTTTCGCATTCAACAGCGCCTTTTTCCCTCAGTCTTGTCAGAAGCGTGGCAACGGTCCTGTATTCCCATTTGCCCTCCTCCAGCTCACTGCATACCTCGTTAACGCTCATTGAGTGTTTACTGCACCACAGGATGTTCATCACCTCAAGCTCTGCTCCGCTTATTTCCTTTGACCGTTTCATTATGTAAAAACCTCCCCTGATCATTTAAAGTATTATCATGTTTAAAAGAAATGTGCACTCTTACAAATGTAATACACTTTTATATTACACTTGTAAGAGCAGTTTGTCAAGGGGTTTTTGAAATTTTTTTATTTTATGGATCATTTTTTTTTATTTAAGGGCGGAAAACAGTTGATTGAGTTCGATATTTATGATATAATATATGTATTTATAAATTTGATCGATAGGCAGGGGGTATTATGGATATCTGGGACAGACTGTATAATGAGGCAAACCGTGTGCGTTTCAGCAGAATGATCTCTCCGTTTGTAGAGGCGGGGGGAGTCGGCGCGGCGCTTGTGACAAAGGACGGTAATATATACTCAGGAGTTTGTATTGACACGGCATGTACTCTGGGGATGTGTGCTGAACGAAACGCTATAGCCAATATGATCACTAATAATGAAAGCAGGATAGATAAGATCATAGCGGTCATGGGCAATGGTGAAGCGGGTCCGCCCTGCGGCGCGTGCCGGGAGCTTATGATGCAGCTTGATAAGGACAGCGGAGATATTGAAATAATGCTCGACTATGAAAAAAGAAAAACAGTGACACTCAGAGAGCTTGTCCCTGAATGGTGGGGATATGATAGATTTCGTGAATGACACCATCGGAGGAGTGTAAAAATAAAAGAGGGGATGAAAAAGATGAATAAAGTAATATTTGCGATCCTTGCATCAGTTATCATATTTTCGGCAGCGGGCTGCGGAAAGGAAGAGGAAACCGCTGACAGTTATGCTGATAAGCTTGTGAGCGGGGAGGTTCAGCCGAGGACAGTATATTCGGATGATGAAGATGACGGGGCGGAAGCTGCGGCTGTAACGGAAGAGACAGAGCCATCTGGGCAGACCGAAGAGGTAAAAGTTTCGATAGGGATATCGGATGAGGAGATGGCCGCGTTTATAGATGAAGCTGCGGCAGAATACAGTTCGTTTGAATTCATGCCGATAGAGTCGGAAGACTTTTTTTTGAATAAAGATCTGAGAATGGCGGCGAGCGTACAGGATCATGAAATGAGCCGGATATATTCAGCAAATATAAAAACCAAGTTTACTAACGATGCTATGATCATGGAATATCCATCTGAAGGACAAAGCGTAAGAAACGAGTATTATGTATACACCGTATCCGATGAAGTAAAGACAACACCGAACGGAAATGAGTATACATATGTTGCATATGGAGCAGAGCCTATAACATCTTCTGAAACCGCCGGGACGATAGGCGTTATAGGCAGAATAAAAATGACAGGGTCAGTCGATATGGGAGAAGCGGCGGCAGATTCATATATTTTATTGATAGAAACATCGAATGCCGGTGTATATGAGCTGTTCAAGGAAGAATAAGCTTTGGATATGGTAAATTTGATATATAATTGTATATTTTTGATTTTTTAAGACACAATATGTAGTGTGGAAGAAAAAAGATAAACAAAAGTGAAAAAAGCAGTTGACAAAAGGGAAAGTATGTGGTAAACTAATATAGCTGTCGGCGAGAGACGGTACAGAAAAAGGAAGCAAAAAAGTGAGTAAACATCACGAAAAACTTTCAAAAAAGGTATTGACAAACGCCGG
>CAJFVT010000122.1 GCA_904420525.1 uncultured Clostridia bacterium
CCGCGCTCGGATCATACATCAGCGCCCACAAAAGCGAGGTCACTATCGCGGGGCATATCCCCGGAAAATAAACCGCGAATTTTACAAGCCCCTTGCATTTTCTGAGCTCACACATCATTATCGCTATGAAGATCGGTGGAATAAATCCTATGATTATAGACCAGAAAACATATTTCACCGAATTCCACACCGCTGTGGTGAACAGGCTCTCGTTTATGATATCCTTATAATTCTGTAATCCGACAAACTCTACCATGTTATACCCCTGCGTTTTATAAAGCGACATTATAAAACCGGTATAGATCGGTCTCCATACAAGGATAAAAAGCAATATGACCGATGGTATCAGTAATACATACGCCTACATATCTGTCCTCAAGCTCAGCAACCCGCGTCTTTTAAGCGTTCTCGGATACTTTGTCTTCCTTTTAAGCATTGCTCGCTCCTTTCTGCATGAGCAGCGGAACCGGGGCTTTCCGCGCCGGACGCGGCAGCCCCGTCCCCTTGCTCAGTTAGTTCATCACTGTGCGTTATCAAGATAATCACGCTGGAAGTTTGCGGCAGCATCCTTTATGAGCTGAGCGCAGTCAGCGTTCTCGTTTATTATTACCTCCTGGATACACGAGTCAAGCACCGTGTAAAGCTCCTGGCAGCTTACCGGTTCCTCCGGCTTGAGCTGAAGATCCTCCGGCGGATTATTGAAGCTTGATACGTTCTCCGCCGGTATATTTGCATACTTATCGATTATCTGGTGCTCATATTCCGTGCGCTCCGTGCTGTCCGACCACGGCGAATACTGATAGAAGCCGATGGGCAGTCCCTTCTGCGCGCGCACCTGATATTCGCCCTCCATGGACGTCTTTGCGTCGTCGTCTATACCATAGCCCCAGTTTGCAAAATCTATCAGTCTGAAGCAGGCGTCGATCTGTTCCTCTGTTGCATCGTTTCTGATGAATGAAAGGACTCCGCCTACCTGGGCATAGCGTCCGGCCGGTCCTGACGGGAGCGTTGCTATGCATATATCCTCTGTGCTCATACCGTACTGCGTCACAAGCTCGTCCTGCGGCGGAGTGCCTATGAACATGGCAGCCTGATCCGAACCGAAAAGCTTCTGCTGCTCCGTTCCCGTTATGAATGAGCTCTCAGGCAAAGCATTGTATTTCCACTTAAGATCCTTTATATACTGCAGCGCCGCAACGCATTCCGGCGAATCGAATGTCGCCGTCCACTTTCCGCTCTCATCCTGTTCCATGAATGTGGTCCCGAATGACCACGCGATATTCAGGAAGTTCCAGCCTCCCTGCCCGTTCGCTGTGTTTACAGCTATTCCGGCCTGTCCGGTCCTTTCTCTTACCTGCGCGGCAAACTGCGCAAGCTCCTCATACGTGTTCGGTATCATAACGGTGCCGTCCTCGTTTACCAGACCCGCCTGCTCGAACAAATTCTTGTTTATGTAAAGTCCCATCGTATATGATGATTTCGGTATAGCGTAATACTTACCGTCTTTCATAACAAGATCCTTCAGCTGATCCTTTATCTGAGTGTCGTAGCCGTACTTTTGCACCGCGGCTGTCAGGTCCGCGCAGTAGCCTGCCGACACTATCCTGTTGCATTCCGTAAAATATCCCTCATACAGCACCGGAAGGCTCCCCGACGCCGCCTTTGCCAGGAACGAGTCAACGCTGAACGTCCAGTTGTCCGGCTGTACCGAAACATCGGTATTCGCAGCCTCAAAACGGTTTTTAATGTCCATATAATGGTCATACTGTTCCTTATTTGAATCCTCTCTGGGCCATGCTCCCACCGTTATAAGGGTCTTTCCGTCCTCGGTAGTTGCCGTATTGTTATCCTGCGAGCCGCAGCCTGCTATCGAGGCCAGCATCGCGCAGCTCAGTACCGCCAACATTGCTTTTTTGAATTTCATGATCATATTCTCCTTTTCTTATATTATTTAGGTAATTGCGAAACGCGGCAGCGTTTTGCAATTACTTCCCTAGCCTGTGGTATATTATCTGCTCTGTATATTTTACCACAAAACCTTTAAGACTGCAATGGTAAGTTAATCCGCATCCCGCTATGCTGTATTTCTCCGATCCCCTCCCTTACAGTAATATCCGGGATTGTGTCCCGTATATTTTTTGAATAATCTATTA
>CAJFVT010000123.1 GCA_904420525.1 uncultured Clostridia bacterium
AGTTCATCGTATCGCGGCGCGCGGACATATCATGGATGTATATATATCCATCGCGTATAGCCTGAAGCTCCTCTGTTGTGAGGAAAAACTTTTTATACAGCTCCTTGTTGAGCTGATTAAAGATAAGGCTGCGCTTTGTTGAGACGAGCGCACTGTCGGTGTTGCTGTTTTCTTTGTCGCCTATGTACATGATAGACTGGCTCTTTTTGTAGACCTCATCAAGCATCTGAACGAAGTCCTGCTTGTAATTCCTGTAATCGCGGTAGCTTTTGGCAACCTTGGGATTGACCTTTTCGAGGGCGCCTTCAACTATATTGTGCATCTCGGCGATCTGTATATCTTCCTTGCCCATGTCCTCGGCAGCCCTCTGCACAAACTTGCATATAAACTGTTTTTCTTCGTCTGTAAACTTGACCAACACACGAAAAGCTGATTTATTTACGGCTACGACCACCTTATCAATGTTGAAATTTTCTTTTGTACCATCTTTCTTTACGACCTTCATCACTTTCACCTCATATTATTTAAACCTTTATTTTTTTGCCGGCATGAACCCCTGCTCAAGCTGTTCCGCTCTATATGTGAATAACTGTATTTTGTGCCGGATGATGATCACGGAACATATAAACACAATATCTTGTGTCCTGTATTATACTACCCCGGTATGCCGGTTGTCAAGAAGTTTGATAAAATTATTTTTTTACAGTTGCGTTACATTGTAAACCTCATGAAACTTATTATATCGAATTATATCACTAAAAGCAATCATTGTCAATGCATTTAGTATCCAAAAGGGAGGAACTGCGCTCAGCTGACCCGTATATGGTACATTTGCTCGTGTTTAATTCTATTATTTAACAGGTCTAACGTGAGGGAATAAAGCAAAAAATAGATGTGTTATATAAAATATCTGTGTATACAGTATCGGGGGAAGGACGTGTACTATTTGACAAGCTGTATTTTTATGTCTCTTATATTGATCATATTTGAGGATATCAGCCGTATGCTTCGGAGGGTGATAAATGACCGTGTGTATAAGCTGCTAGAGAGGGGCGGCTCGCTGCGGGAACAAAAGCTGATCCTTGCGTCAAGATTGCTTTCGGCAGCTCAGAGGGCGGAGAGCGGTATTGAAAGGAGATTAATTCAAAAACTGGGTATAGAATGCAGAAATGATGCCCGATAAGTATTTTGTCAGTATTTAATTCAAATTTTTCTTGCAAAACGCTTGATTTTTCGATAAAAAAATGGTATTATATATACATGTATGCGGTGGCTTTGGATCGAGCGGCATCTTTGCTCGCCGAAGTCATATAAACATAAATATAGCAGCCATCACCACAAGTGTCTGACTGCAATAATTTTTCAGGAGGAACTATTAATGGCAAGAAAAATGAAAACCATGGATGGTAACAATGCTGCCGCTTATGCATCATACGCGTTCACAGACGTTGCTGCTATCTACCCGATTACTCCGTCGTCAACCATGGCGGAAGTAACAGATGAATGGGCTGCCGCAGGTATGAAGAATATTTTCGGAAATACCGTAAAGGTCGTAGAGATGCAGTCCGAGGCAGGAGCTGCCGGTGCTGTACACGGCTCGCTTACAGCCGGAGCGCTCACCACGACATATACGGCATCACAGGGACTTCTTCTCATGATCCCGAATATGTACAAGATCGCCGGCGAACAGCTTCCCTGCGTATTCAACGTTTCAGCACGCTGTCTTGCATCACATGCGCTCTCCATCTTCGGAGACCACAGTGACGTAATGGCATGCCGTCAGACAGGCTTTGCGATGCTTGCATCGACAAATCCGCAGGAGGCAATGGATCTTGGCGCTGTTGCACATCTTACAACGATCAAGAGCAGGATCCCGTTCCTTCACTTCTTTGATGGCTTCAGAACATCGCACGAGTATCAGAAAGTCGCATGCTGGGATTTCGACGAGCTTGCAGAGATGGTAGACTGGGATGCGCTCAGTGCATGGAGACATTCGTCATTGAATCCTGAGCATCCGGCTCAGAGAGGTACGGCTCAGAACGGAGACGTATTCTTCCAGGCAAGAGAAGCTTCAAACGGCGCATATCTAAATGTACCTGAGATCACTCAGCAGTACATGGATATGGTAAATGAAAGAATTGGTACAGATTACAAGTTATTCAACTATTACGGCGCGGACGATGCTGAGCAGGTGATCATCGCTATGGGCAGCGTTTGCGACACTATAAAGGAAACAGTAGATTATTTGAACGGACAGGGTCAGAAGGTCGGTCTTGTAACAGTAAGACTTTACAGACCGTTCAGCGCAAAGCATCTCTGTGAGGCTATCCCTGAGACAGTAAAGAAGATATCAGTCCTCGACAGGACCAAGGAGCCGGGCGCTCTGGGCGAGCCGCTTTATCTTGACGTTGTTGCAGCGCTCAAGGAATGCGGAAAGTTTGAGGATGCTGATATATATGCAGGCCGCTACGGTCTCGCGTCAAAGGACACGACTCCTGCATGCATCATAGCAGTATTCAAGAATACTGAAAAGAAGCACTTCACAGTCGGTATCGAGGACGATGTTACAAATCTCTCGCTTCCGCTCGATGAAAATCCGGATACGACACCGGAAGGCATCAAGAGCTGTAAGTTCTGGGGACTGGGTGCAGACGGTACTGTCGGCGCTAACAAGAACTCTGTAAAGATCATAGGCGACCATACAGACATGAATGTTCAGGCGTATTTCGATTATGACTCAAAGAAGTCGGGCGGTCTGACATGTTCACATCTCCGTTTTGGACATGCGCCTATAACATCGACATATCTTATAAATAAAGCTGACTTCGTTGCATGTCACAAGGCTTCATATATCCGTCAGTATGATATGGTATCAGACATCAAGCCTGGCGGCGTATTCCTTCTCAACTGTTCATGGACAGGCGAGGAGCTTGACAAGCATCTTCCGGGTCAGGTAAAGAAGTACATTGCGGATAACAACATACAATTCTATACGATAGACGGTGTTAAGATCGGTCTCGAGATCGGTCTCGGAAACAGAATAAACACTGTGCTCCAGTCGGCGTTCTTCAAGCTTGCTGATATCATCCCGACAGAGGATGCTATAAAGTATATGAAGGAGGCGGCTAAGAAGTCGTATTCAAAGAAGGGTGACGCGGTAGTTCAGATGAACTATGACGCTATCGATGCAGGCGCTCAGAAGATCGTTAAGGTAGACGTTCCGGAGAGCTGGAAGGACTGCGAGTACGAGGATATCTCGACTCACTTCGAGGGCGACAGCGAGCTTATCGACTATGTAAACAATATCCTTGTTCCGATAAGCGAGTTCGCAGGCTCAAAGCTCCCTGTTTCGGCATTCACAAAGTATCAGACAGGTGAGGTACCGCTGGGAAGCTCGGCATACGAGAAGCGCGGTATAGCCGTTAAGGTCCCGACATGGAATCCTGAGACATGTATCCAGTGCGGTCAGTGTTCATATGTTTGTCCGCACGGAGTTATCCGCCCGGTAGTTCTCACAGAGGAGGAACTCAAGAATGCGCCGGAGGGCATCAAGTACACAAATGCAAAGCAGCTTGACGGTCTTTATTATACAATGGCTATCTCAGTTCTTGACTGTACAGGCTGCGGAAGCTGTGCTAATGTATGTCCGGGCAACATCAAGAACGATACGCTCGTTATGAATATGCTTGATGATCAGCTGGATCAGCAGAAGTATTACGATTACGCTTCAGAGCTCGGCGAGAAGCAGGCAGTTCTGGATAAGTTCCCGCCTACAAAGGTGAAGGGTTCGCAGTTCAAGAAGCCGTATCTTGAGTTCTCAGGCGCGTGTGCAGGCTGCGGCGAGACTCCTTATGCTAAGCTCGTTACTCAGCTGTTCGGCGACAGAATGTTCATTGCAAACGCTACAGGATGTTCATCTATCTGGGGCGCTTCATGTCCGTCAGCTCCGTACACGACCAACGCACAGGGCGAGGGTCCCGCATGGGCTAACTCATTGTTCGAGGATAACGCTGAATTCGGCCTTGGTATGTTCATAGCTCAGGATACATTGAGAGCGCAGAATATAGAAAAGGCTGCAAAGGTAGCTGAAGAAAATCCGGAGGTAAAGCCCGCATTCGATAAGTTTATGGAGACTAAGGAGAACGGCTTTGCTAACAAGGTGGCAACAGAAGAGCTTATAAAGGCTATTTCGAATATCAACTCACAAGAGGCTAAGGACGTTCTGGCTGACAAGGAATATCTTTCAAAGAAGTCATGCTGGATATTCGGCGGTGACGGCTGGGCATACGACATCGGCTTTGGCGGTGTTGACCACGCGCTCGCATCGGGCAATGATGTAAACATCCTTGTATTTGATACAGAGGTATATTCGAATACAGGCGGTCAGTCGTCAAAGGCAACGCCTACAGGCGCTATCGCTAAGTTCGCTGCTGCAGGTAAGGAAGTAAAGAAAAAGGATCTGGCTGCAATAGCAATGAGCTATGGTTATATCTACGTTGCTCAGGTAGCAATGGGCTATAATCAGCAGCAGTGCCTGAACGCTATCCTTGAGGCTGAGAGCTACAACGGTCCGTCGCTCATCATTGCTTACGCTCCGTGTATCAACCATGGTATCAAGGGCGGAATGACGATCGCTCAGACAGAGGAGAAGAAGGCTGTTGAGTCAGGCTACTGGCATTGCTTCAGATACGATCCGAGACGTGCCGCAGAGGGCAAGAATCCGTTCCAGCTCGACTCGAAGAAGCCGACTAAGGAGTATAAGGACTTCCTTATGGGTGAGGTTCGTTATAATTCGCTTGCTCGTTCAAACCCGGCGAGAGCTGAGGAATTGTTCGATAAGGCGGTCAAGAATGCTGAGGACAAGTACGAGAAGCTTGTCAAGATGGCAGAGCAGGATTGATATAAATAATCATTTCATATTTAGGAGGCAGGCGCTCGGCGCCTGTCTCTTTTTGTATAAAAACCAGGTGAGTTTCAGCATCTTTTTGCCTGGGTGAATAAAGGATATGCAGCGCATGGACATTTCAGTATACTTTAAGCACGGCTGGAAATGATCACGTGTATGGGCTGACGGAAGCGGGAGCTATTGTCTATAGTCCGCAATAAGGGACAGTATAGCGCAGTGGCGCAGATCGGGTATTGACAGGGATGAAAATAGATGATATAATAATACCAAACATATGTTCGGGAGTGATCTATAATGGAAAGGACGATACTGCATATAGATGCAAACAGTTTTTTTGCATCAGTTGAATGTGCAATGGATCCATCTATTGCTGATAAACCTGTCGCAGTTGTTGGAGATGCAGAAAAAAGGCATGGGATAGTGCTTACGGCAAATTATAACGCCAAGCTGGGATACGGTATAAAAACAGGGGAAACGGTGTTCTCGGCTCAGAGAAAATGTCCGGAGCTGGTCACGGTGAAGCCGAATATGCGCCTGTATATGCATTTTTCAAAGCTTATGCGGGAAATACTGCATTCATACAGCGATCATATAGAGCCGTTTGGATGTGACGAAAACTGGGTTGAACTGAAAGGCTTTTTCGGCAGAGCGGGGATGGAAGCAGCGGAGAGTATACGTGAGAGGATAAAACGTGAGCTTGGTATCACTGTTTCGATAGGCGTATCCTTTAATAAGGTTTTTGCAAAGCTTGGCTCTGACATGAAGAAGCCGGACGCTGTGACGGAGATAACGCCTGATAATTTCAGAGAAAAGGTATGGCCGCTGCCTGTTGAATCGCTTTTATATGTTGGCGGTAAAACAAAGCAGAAGCTAAACAGCTGTGCTGTATATACGATCGGCGATCTGGCTAAAGCAGATGAGTATCTCATAGGAGCATGGCTGGGCAAAAACGGAAGGATGCTATATGAATTTGCAAACGGACGTGATACATCACCGGTCAAGGAATACG
This sequence comes from uncultured Clostridia bacterium, assembly GCA_904420525.1. GTDB lineage: Bacteria > Bacillota > Clostridia > UBA1381 > UBA1381 > Ornithomonoglobus. The sequence goes on from CAJFVT010000123.1 coordinate 5,916, forward strand.
GAAGTGTGAGAACGGTAAAATCTGTCGGCAACAGCACCACCTGCCCAAGAGATCTGAAAAGCTTGAAGGAAGTCAAAACGGTGCTTATGTTGCTTGCGCAGCAGGTCAGCGAGCGGCTGCGGGACAAGGGTCTCAAGGCCGGAGAGATAACGGTATCGGTCAGGGACAATTCGCTCAGATGGACGTCGCATGGAACTGCAGCAGAGCTGCCGACTAATATATCCTCTGAGATATTTGGCTATGCAGTGCGCCTGTTTACAGAGCTTTACCGTTGGGAAAGACCGATAAGGAGTCTTGGGGTAAGCGCCGGAAAGCTTTGTGAAAGAGATACGGCCGACCAGCTGGATCTGTTCGGTGATCTGCAGAAACGAATAAAGCTTGAAAATATAGACAGAGCCGCAGACATGCTTAAAAGCAGATATGGCGAAAGAGTGATCGGAAGTGCAAGGCTTTTGGAGGATAGAGAGCTGTCAGAGATCAGACTGAAGGATGCCTCGGAAAAGGATAAGATGATGATACGGTAAATATTTCTGTGATTATCAGTATATAAATATAATAGGCGGTCTGCTTTCAAGCTGGCAGACTGCTTTTTTGATAAAAAAACCGGAATTTTTAATTTTATTTTTGTGCATGTTGTGGTAGAATATATTTATTGTTACTAAAAGGAGATTTCGGATATGAAAAAAAAGCTTGGTTTTATGATAGCTTCGGCTCTGACGGTTGTTCCGGCGGCAAATATAACGGCGGGGCTGTGTCTGTTTACCACAAGTATCGTAAGAGCGAATATTTCACTTGGACAGACGCAGGGCATGGCAGGGGTGAACTGGAGTGCTTATGCGGAGCAGATTGCTGATATGGAGATAATGCTCAGCGAGAACCGTACTGATGAGTATTATATAAGCTCGTTTGATGGATTAAGACTGTATGGACAGTATTTCAGTGCCGGTACAGATAAAGGAGATGGGATAAAGCGAATAGCAGTATGCTTCCATGGCTACACGAGCTACGGAGGCGGGAACAACAGCGCAGCAGCCGTTTTTTTTCTTTCACACGGCTTTGACGTCCTGCTCCCGGATCTCAGGGCGCACGGAAACAGCGAGGGTGAATATGTGGGCTTCGGCTGCCTTGACAGATATGACGGTCTGGAATGGGTAAGATTTCTGCAGAATAAATACCGCAGGGAGGACCGGGAAGGCAGGCTTGAGATCTATCTTTACGGAGTATCGATGGGCGGCGCTACTGTGTGCATGATGAGCGGTCTTGATCTGCCCGGATGTGTGAGGGGAATAATATCCGACTGTGCCTTCACATCGCCGGAGGCGATGTTTGAGCTGGTTCTGAAAAACAAGTATCATCTTCCTCCCGCTCCTGTAATGCTGGTAGCTAATCTGGTAAATCAGAAATACGCCGGATATACCTTAAATAAATGCAGCTCTGACAAGGAGGTAAAGAAGGCTAAGGTGCCTATGCTTTTCATTCATGGCTCAGGAGATAAATTTATCCCGGAGAGCATGTGCCATACGATCTATAAGAGCTGTGCATCCGAAAAGGATATGCTTATAATAGATGGTGCCGCGCATGCTGAGGCGTACTATAAGGACAAAACGGCGTATGAAAACAAGCTGGCGGAGTTTTTGGAGCTGTAAAGATATTGTTTGGTCTGAAACAGGGGACCGGCTGCTGATCAGTGTCATTATTCAGAAATGGTCAATGACATTTGTGCAGATGCCGATCCTTTTTTGTTGCAAAAACCATTTAAATATTGTGAAATAATAATATATAAAAAATATATTACATTATTGTGCAATACTGACAAAATAATGGGGGGGGGGGGGCATAT
>CAJFVT010000124.1 GCA_904420525.1 uncultured Clostridia bacterium
GAAGTAGTAAATTCAAGGAGGAATGCTTGCGGAGATTCCGGAGGAGTGTATGCAGGTATTCGCACAAAATGATGTATCTCCGGCGGCTTCATGCGGCTGACCACCTAAATATTAGAACTGTAAAAAAGATGCCGGAGCAAATCAAACGAGATTTGCTTAAGCATCTCTTTTTATGAGGTTTATTTTGAATGTATTTTACGTCCGTATATGATCAATTTTTTGGCGACAGCGTATAATAATTCCCGAACCGCTCGATATCATAGAGAGTCTGGTCGAAATATGAAAGATCGCCGGCAGTTATAACATATACAGCATTCTCGGACGGGTCTATGTCTATATCCTTTATGCTTTTGAAGGTATATTTTTCATCAAACGGAAGCTCGCCCTCTGGTGTTTCACCCTGATAATACTTAGCGTCTGTTTCGTGATAGAACAGCGTGAGTATCTCGCTTACGTTCGATGCGCCTGTGTACTGGCTGTCCGCGGTTATATAGAATTTATCCGCGTCAGAATTTTTGACTGAGGCGACCGCGTCGCCAAAGTCCTTGAAGAAGTTCACCGCCAGTATATCCGCGTATGATGTGAAATATGTCACAGAAAATATAACGAATGCGGATATATAGGCCGCGGCGACTCCCCATTGTATATTTTTTATCGTGTTTATCACATAATATATCCCCAGCACCGCCATAAGCATGATCGGATAATATATTATATTTATCCGGTTTACGTTAACTCCGTTGGTAGTGAGTCCGCACCATATACCTGTCAGAAGAAATATGAGCGCGAGAACAGCGCCGGCCGACTTCCTGTATTTCCGTATCAGAACGATAAGACCGGTAACAGCGAAAGGCATCGTGAACAGGTACATCGTACCGAAATTCTCGACATCGTTCCAGGGCAGATCCTTCTTTTGCAGCAGCGTTGTGTTTGCAAGCGATTTTATGTTTGCGATCAGCTGCTCCCCGATGTTGTCGGAAAAGAACAGGATATCGTTGGAACGAACGCTGTCGGGGAAATACGGTATAGTGAAAAACGGAGTTTCTATCGTATCAAGCTTCAGGAAGTTTATTATCATCGTAAGTATGAACGGCCATGATACAAGCAGGTATACGCCTGCGCATATCAGCGCATCCATGATCTTTATTTTTTTTGTGACTGCCAGATATACACATGCCGCGATAAGAAATAACGGCATCGTGTATATAGATATACCGTAGCAGTACATGCAAAGTCCGAACGAGACCATGGAAAGATACAGGCATACGCGCCTTGTAAGCCCTTTGTTCAGGAGATAGACGCCGATGATAAAGAAATGCGGATACAGGTTGCAGTCGAGCGCCCAGCGGCTCTGCAGTATATGCCAGGGGTTGACCGCTGCGAATGCCGCCGCGATGAGCGCGGCCTTTTTGCCGAATACGTCCTTTACGAACAGATAAAAGAAAACAAGTCCGGCAATGCTCATGATAAGCTGCGGCATACGCGCTGTAACAGCTGAAAGACCGAACAGCTTTATGAACGGAACCATTAGGTATGAGAGCAGCGCGCTCATCTGACCATAGCCCCATGCGGTGAGATGCACAGGCATATGCATGCCGTAGCGGTCTGTGCCATAGTCTGCCAGAGCCTTGGCGTCAACGGCTGCCATTGCGCCGTCCTGATTAAACCCTCCCGGCACAGAGCCGAATTTGTATATCCTTATAAACAGTGCCAGAACTATCGCTGTTCCAAGGATGATATTATAAACATTCGTATTTACTGAGATCTCTTTGCCGGGCTTTCGTTTCTTGCCTGCAAGCTCATAATTTTTATACAAGGCAAAGGCACATATTATCATTGCCGCCCAGAGAAGTATACTATTCAGCACTTCCATCTTCACTGCCTCCTTTTATTATACGGCGTATGATATATCTTGGACGGTTTTTGACCTCCTCGTATATCTTTTTTATATATATCCCGATAATGCCAATATTTATCAGCAGTATAGATCCGATTATCAGCTGAAGGATAATTATCGTAGTAAAGCCTGTCTGGGCATAGCCGTTCAGCTTCATGTACAGAGTCTGTATGAACATTATGAGGAAGAATAAAAGAAACAGCAGCCCGAAGCCCGTTGCAAAATACAGCGGTACCGAGGAATATGAGGTTATCGCGTTCACAGCAAGATTTGCAAGGTTCCTGAGCGACCATTTTGAGGTGCCTATCTCGCGTTCTGCAACATCGAAATAGACCTGTGTGCGGCGGAAGCCTATCCATGATGACATTCCGCGGAAAAAGGTCTCCTTTTCCGGCATGGAGCGCCAGGCCTCAAGCGCTTTTTTATCGAGCAGACGGAAATCTGACGCGTTCTGCAGATCAATCCCCGCTATTTTCTTTAGTATATTATAAAAGCTCTTCGCACAGAAGCGGTAGACAGGGTTTTCCTTTATCCTTGCTTTCTTGACTCCCTCTACGACCTCATAGCCCTCCTCCTTCCAAAGCCGGTACATTTCCGGTATGAATTCAGGAGGGTGCTGCATATCTGAATCTATGCAGATGCAGCAGTCGCCCGAGGCGTTGTCAAGCCCGGCGCATAGCGCGTGCTCCTTGCCGAAATTACGGCTGAGCGCTATAGCCGTTATCGTATCGTGTTTTTTCGCAAGATCGGTTATCTGATTCCAGCTGTCGTTTTTTGAGCCGTCGTCTATCAGTATGAGCTCATATGGGATATGCGCATTTTCAAGGACGCCTATCGTCCGCTCAACACCGATGGATATCTGTGCCTCGTTATATATCGGCATGATTACCGAGAGCATGTTTTTCAAAATCTTCAACTCCTGTAGATGGTCTTATCGTATATCAAAATATTTTTCGTTTATGTTTTTATTGGCTTGTCCGCCGGATCGCGGGTTATCGATCGCTTCCGATATACTTTTCAACGATGTATCGCGGTCTGCGTTTGACCTCCTTGTACATCTTTCCGATATATTCGCCTATAAGCCCGATGCCGAGCAGCTGCAGTCCGCCAAGAAACCATATGGAGCACATGATCGATGACCATCCCGCTCCGGCCTGACCTATTATCTTCTGTACAATGGCGTATATTGCCATTATTACGGCAAATACGCATGCGACGCTACCTACGGTTGATATCATTCTTATGGGGTTTATGCTGAACGAGGTTATCCCGTCGAAGGCGAATGAAAGCATCTTTTTCAGAGGATATTTTGACTCGCCGGCAAAGCGCTCGTGTCTGTCGTAATAAACGCAGTCGGATTTATAGCCTATAAGCGGTACCATTCCTCGGAGAAAAAGGTTGCGCTCCTCAAATTCGGAAAGCCCCTCAAGCGCGCGTCTGCCCATAAGTCTGTAATCAGCATGGTTGTATACCATATTTACGCCCATGAGCTTCATCATCTTGTAGAAGCCGAGCGCTGTGGTGCGCTTGAAAAAGGTGTCGGTATCACGTCTGTTGCGCACACCGTAAACTATCTCACAGTCCTCATCGCGGAATTTGCGGATCATGTCAGGTATAACGTGTATATCGTCCTGGAGATCGGCGTCTATCGAAATGGCGCAGTCGCATTCGCGGCGCACAGTCATAAGCCCGCCGAACAGCGCGTTCTGATGCCCGACGTTATGTGCGAGCTTGATACCCTTGACCTCGGTGTGCTGCTCCTGCAGCTCCTCTATTATAGGCCATGTTCTGTCACGGCTCCCATCGTCTACAAAAACGATACGGCTTGAGTCAGCTATAAGCCCGTCTGACCGCATCTCATCGAAAACGCCGAGCAGCTGCCTGCACGTCTCGTGCAGGACCTCTTCCTCGTTGTAGCATGGAAGCACTACATAAGCTTTGATTTTTTTGTCCATTTTATTTACCTCTGTTCTCCTTATTATCTCGCCTTTTCATAGAGGGCTTCAAGCTCCTCCCGGCTGAATTTATACACCTTGTCACAGAACTGACAGCCCATTTCCGCCTCGCCCTGTTCATCGATTATCTCACGTATTTCCTGTTTGCCTATCGAGATGAGCGCGCGCTCCATTCGCTCGCGCGAGCATTTACATTCGTATTCGGGAGCGGCAGTGTTGTTTTCAAGCAGCATGTCAAAGCCGTTTGTCACAGCGAATGCAATGTCCTCCGCGCTCATACCGCTTGTTATCATATCTGTGACCGGAGGCGCGTTTTCGACAAGCTCAGTGAGCCGTTCAGCCGTTTCCTCTGTTGCCTCCGGCATGAGCTGGATCATATATCCGCCCGCAGCCTTGACCGAGAGGTCGGTATCGACAAGTACACCCAGCGCGACAGCGGTCGGTATCTGCTCGCTTTTTACATAATAATAGGTAAGATCCTCGGCTATCTCTCCGCTTATCAGCGGCGTCCTGCCGATATACGGCTCCTTGAGCCCCAGATCTCGTATAACGCTTAAAAAGCCCGGTCCTACCGCGCCGCCTACGTCGAGCTTGCCCTTAGAATTGGTCGGAAGATCCGCCTGCGGGTTTGCCACATATCCGCGCACGTGCGAACGGCTGTCGGTAACGGCTATCATGATACCAAGCGGTCCTTCGCCGTTGATCTGCAGTGTAACGGAATCCGACTCGCTTTTCAGCTGCGCGCCCATGATCGCCGCTGCTGTGAGAAGTCTGCCCAATGCGGCGGAAGCGGTGGCTGAGGTGTTATGGAGCCTGTGAGCTTCGTTTACAGTATCTGTAGTTACGGCGGAAAAAACACGGATCGCGCCGTCTGTGCTGTTCCCTCTTACCAATACGTCCATTATATTACATTCCTTTCATGTGCTGTCGGTTTTATATGACAGTTGATGCGGCCGATATCCATACCGCAAAATATTCTTAACCAATTATAACACATAACAGTAAAAAAGTCCACAAAAAATTGCGTTATATATGAAAAAACAGCCTGAGACCTATAGTTCAGACTGTTTTGTATATGGTGCCGATGACCGGGGTCGAACCGGTACGGATTTTACTCCACTGGATTTTGAGTCCAGCGCGTCTGCCAATTCCACCACATCGGC
>CAJFVT010000125.1 GCA_904420525.1 uncultured Clostridia bacterium
AGCGCTCCGTCCTTTATCACTGTTTCAAACAGCTCATCCTTTCCCAGGCTGTCCAGTATAAAGCCTATCCTTCCCGGCTCCGCCGCAAGCGATCTTGTCACGTCCTCACCGTGGATATAGTCGACCGTTCCGCCGTTTCTTTCAATATAATCATCGATGAACCTCTGGACTGTTCCTGCCGGTATCACACTCGGCGCAGCATTTATATAAAATGTCCTTTCCGTATCTCCGTATACGATCCTCACACGCTGACCTCCGTTGTTTTCCTCGGACGCCTGCGGATAATATTCATTAAATTCAGACATTACCGATAAAGCGTCAACATCAAACAATACTCGGTGTATCGCTTCAAACTCCAGCGCGTCATCATGTAAATTCATCAGCTCCACAAGAGCATATCGTGCCGGATGCGTTTTCAGCTGCTCCCGCGGCAGTGTTTTCTTGAGCTCCTCCCAGCAGGTCTTTGCCGTGGCCAGCGAATGATTTCCGTCACCCACCGCTAATACAAGCTTACAGCCGTCCTCAGCGCCGTATTTTTCTCTGTAGGCATCATCATCCTCAAGTGCCGACAAGCCCGCCATGACCTCGCTTACTGCCTCCTCGTCAAGCAGTCTGCCGGTGATATGTCCGCCGCCGAGCATCAGATCAAAGTCATATACGAGTCTTAGCCCGTCCTTCCTCTTCTCCGCGCTCTCTACTATCCTATGCTCCCTGTCGTCCGCCAGCATTATTATATGCGGAAGCTCCAAGGGCGCATTTTCTCTTATCCTCTGTCTCGGCGGTATACGAGACAAAATAGTCCCCTCGGTGGCTCTTATAGGTGACTGTGATCCGGCACTGAAATCATAGCACTCAAGGTCCACCGCCCCAACGATGCCATGGCGTATCCTGCCATCGCTTTGCCGTCTCTCTACATAGATCATGCTGTTCCTGAATTCCTCAAAAATACCATCATCTATATACCTCTGCATCGTCTCATTTATTTTTCTTATCCGTTCCGCGCTGTCACCGCTTTCAAGGTACACCTCCGGGAAGATGATATTTAGCGCCGACGGCGAGCCTGCCGCCAGCTTGTCCGCCTGCTCCCAGTATCCAGGCTCTGAGGTATACTGATCACAGGCGACAACGCTCCATTTTGAAAGATCAATGTTTTTAGGCAGCAATATATCTGCCGGTCCGAAAATTTTCATTCGCTCTGTCCTGCCTTTCATATATCTGTTGTTTTCACTATATCCTCGAATACGCAGTCCGTTGCCCGCCGCAGATCCTCCGGCTTCATTATGAGAGTCACACCGCAGACTCCTCCGCTCACCGCGATCTTATCGAGTTTTTCCGCAGACCTGTCCACATACGTCGGATAGTGCTTTTTCATGCCTATCGGCGATACACCGCCGCGTATATAGCCCGTAAGCCCCAAAAGCTCCTTAACATGTATCATCTCCGTTTTTTTATCTCCTGCCGCGGCTGCCAGCTTTTTAAGGTCTGCCTCGCAGTTCACCGGGATGCACGCGACCATTATCCCTTTCTTTTCACCGCGTATAACAAGCGTTTTAAAAGACATCTCAGGCGGGATCCCGGTAAGCTCTGCTATTTTCTCACCGAATGACTCTCCGACCTCATCCGCTTCATACTCGATCTCCTCAAATTCGATCTTGGCCGAGCGCAGCATACGCATCGCGTTCGTGACCACAGGCTTTTTCTTTGCCATAATCATCAACTCCGATATTATTTAAGTTTTTCATTTTAGCTCCACTACCGTAACGCCGTCCTCACCTTCGCCGAAGCGTCCGGGGCGGTAGGATTTGACGTATCTGTGTCGGCGCAGCATATCGCGTATGTGCTTTTTCAGCACACCTGTGCCCTTGCCGTGAACGATCCGCACCGGAGATATACCTGCCAGATAACAGTCGTCAAGGAATTTTTCAGTGTTCGCCCAAGCCTCCTCCGGATACTGGCCGCGCACATCCACCTCAGTCGATGCATTCTTCGTTTTCGACTCGAAAGCGCGCGTAGACTTAACGTATCTGTCCGCAAGCTCCTTCTGCTTTTTCTTGTCCTCATCAATACGGCGCAGATTGCTCACATGCACATCCATCTTGATTATACCCGCCTCAACACGCACATTTCCCGACTTGTCCGGCGGCTTTATGACTGTCGCATCCTGGTCAAGATCCACGATCTTGACCAGCTCGCCCGGCTTGAGGTTCTTAGGCGGCTCAACAAAGGTCTGCTTCGGCTTTGCCGCGCGGCGCATCTTTTCATCGATGCTTTCCTCACGCTTCCTGAGCTTTTCTCTCGCCTTTGACGCCTTGTCGTCTATAGCGCCGCTCTTTATGCCCTGCTGACGCATCCTCTCAAGATCGCGGATTATCTCGTTTGCCTCCGACTTTGCGTCCATAACAAGGATCTTTGCCTCTCTGTGCGCCTCCTCAAGTATACGCGACTTGTTTTCCTTGAGCTTTATCCGCTCCGCCTCTACCTGCTTTTTCAGCTCCGCAAGCTCCCGCTTCACACGCTCGTTTTCATCCGCATCGCGGCGCGCTGCCGCCCGTGCCTGCTCAAGATCGGTTATAACATCCTCGAACCGTATGTCCTCATCCGACAATATATCGTTCGCTCTGTCTATGATCGCGTCCGAAAGACCCAGCCTGCGCGATATAGCGAACGCGTTCGATTTTCCCGGTACGCCTATTAGCAGCTTATATGTCGGCTGCAAGGTCGCAACGTCAAATTCACATGACGCGTTCTGTACGCCGTCCGTTGTGAGCGCGAACAGCTTAAGCTCGCTATAGTGAGTCGTGGCCACTGTCTGCACACCGCGAGACCTGAGATGCTCCAGCACCGCGACCGCAAGCGCCGCACCCTCGGTCGGGTCTGTTCCGGCGCCCAGCTCGTCAAACAACGCAAGCGTGCGCTCGTCCACTCCGCGCAGGATCTTAACTATATTTGTCATATGTGATGAAAATGTCGAAAGGCTCTGTTCTATCGACTGCTCATCGCCTATATCGGCATATATCTTTGAAAACACCGCCGCGTCACTGTTCTCTCCGGCCGGAATATGCAGCCCGGACGCAGCCATTATAGAAAGCAGTCCGACCGTCTTCAATGTCACCGTTTTACCGCCTGTATTAGGGCCGGTGACCACAAGCGTATCCGTGCCGCCCCCGAGGCTTATGTCGTTGGAAACGACCTTGTCCTTATCGATCAGCGGATGCCTTGCCTTTTTGAAGTTGATGATACCGTCCTCATTGAGCTTCGGCTCCGCTGCGTTCATATCAAGCGACAGTCTGCCCTTTGCGAATATGAAGTCAAGCTCCGCCACACATTTATAATCAACAAATATCTCATGCGCATTCTCCGCCGCTGCCGCCGAAAGCTCCGCCAGTATACGCTCTATCTCCTGCTGCTCCTTATTTCTCAGATCGCGTATCTCATTATTTGAATTCACAACGCTCATAGGCTCTATAAACATGGTGAGTCCTGTAGAGGATGTGTCATGAACTATGCCCGGCACCTCCGACTTGTACTCCGCGCGCACCGGTATAACATACCTGTCAGAGCGCATCGTAACAATCGGGTCCTGCAAAAACTTAGCATAGTGACGGCTGTGTATCATGCTGTTCAGCGTCTCCTTGATCTTGCCGTTGAGATTTTTCATCCTGCGGCGTATGGATAAAAGCTCTGATGAAGCGTCGTCCGCGATCTCCTCCTCGGAGATTATCGCCGCGTTTATCTTATCCTCCAGCTGCTTGGCGGTCAGCAGCCGCTCCTCCATCTCGTGCAGCCTGACGCATTCCTCGGCCGCCTCGCTAAGATACGATTTCATACGCCTTGCAACATACAGCAGCCTTGAGATATCCATCAGCTCACGCGCTGTGAGCGTTCCGCCCTGCTCAGCGCGTTTCGCGCTGCCGCGCGGATCTGCCGCGGCAAGATTTACCGGCGGTGTGCCGAGCTTCAAAAGCGTCGACATTGCCTCTGTAGTCTCCTTCTGCGCCGCTTTGGCGTCTTCAAGCTCCGTGAACGGCTCAAGCCTGTATATCCGCTTCTTTACCGGCTCAGACTCTGTATACTCCTGCAGCCGCTCAAGTATTTTATCAAATTCAAGTATCCTTAAAACCTTTTTCAATTTACCCTTTCCTTTCCGAAGGATCATTCAAGCTCATACACCTTAAGATCCGAATATTCGCCCACAAGCGGTGCCATCTGGCGGAACCCTATCTTTCCTCCGCCCAGCACCGGTCCGTACTCACTGCCGTCATCCTGCCACGAGAACACGGTCAGTCCGTCCACGGCAAATTCTATAAGTCCATTATATTTCGTGAGCCTCAGCTCATAATACTCCTTTGCGTCAGCGCAGTCCGGTATCGGATCCGCGCCCTGTGTCACCAGATGAAAGCCCTTGCTTTTCCTCAGGTTACAGGTGTGGAAATTACGCTCGTTCTCCCACTTCCTGCGGAAGTATGAGACATGGTATGCGTTTATATCGCCGCTGTGATACAAGTCATACTGCCCATCGCGCGGTGCAAGTACCGGATCGAACAGATCCTCGCCGTTTATGCCCTTGGCCGAAAAAAACAGTATGCACAGTCCCGGCTCCTCGATCGGTCTGAATTTCCACGTTATCTCTATCTCAGACGGGAACTCCTCCGGACACCAGAACACAAAATTCGATTTCTGCCCCAGATCCGCCGACAGATTATTTTTCATGCGCATCCTGCCGTCCGCAAAATAGACAGACGCGCTCCCTTCCATTATAAAATCACTGATATCCGCCTCTGACGCGAGCGGATTTTCATATATAAGCCTTCTGTTCATAGAATACATCCCCTTCCCGCAGTATATCTATATTATTAGGTGGTTGCAAAAATTTCATTTCACAATTATCTATATTATATCAGCAATTTTAAACAAAAACAATATAAATAAGAAAATATTTAAAAAAACTATTGAATTTTCATTAAAAATAGTATACAATGATAGTGATTGCTGCTTTGATCTGCAGTTTTCAATTTTTTAAGGAGGACGAGAATATGTGCGGTATTGTTGGCTACATAGGCTCTAAGCAGGCGGCTCCGATATTGCTGGAGGGGCTTGAAAAGCTTGAATACAGGGGGTATGACAGCTCAGGTATAGCTGTTATAAATAATGGTGAAATAAATGTACAGAAGGCTAAAGGCAGACTTAAGGTATTAAAGGAAAAGACAAATAACGGGAACGACGTCCCCGGTCTCGCGGGAATAGGACACACACGCTGGGCAACGCACGGCGAACCTTCGGACATCAACGCGCATCCGCACCTTTCCAATTCAGGACGATTCGCGGTCGTGCATAACGGTATAATCGAGAACTATATGGCGCTGAAAAAGCGTCTCATGTCGAAGGGCTTTGAATTCATCTCAGAAACAGATACAGAGGTTATTGCCCATCTTTTTGAATACTACTACAAGGGCGACATAATGGACGCCATGATAAAGGTCATTGATCGCGTTGAAGGCTCCTATGCGCTCGGAGTGCTCTGCTCCGATTATCCCGACAGCTTCATCGCAGTCCGGAAGGCAAGCCCGCTTATAGTCGGACTGGGCGAGGGCGAGAACTTTATCGCATCGGATGTTACAGCTATCCTTAAGCATACAAGAAATATCTATTATATCGAGGACAATGAGATAGTAGTCCTCAAAAAAGACGAGGTAAAGGTCTACAACATCGACAAGGAAGAGGTCGAAAAGGAAGTAAGCACGGTCGACTGGGATGTTTCAGCTGCTGAAAAGGGCGGCTATGAGCATTTCATGATCAAGGAGATAGAGGAGCAGCCAAAGGCTATACGTGCTACTATCTCGCCGCGCATAAAGAACGGAAAGATCGTGCTTGACGATGTTTCGCTCACAAAGGAGGATATAAAGGGTCTGAGAAAGATCTTTATAGTCGCATGCGGAAGCGCATACCATGTAGGCGTTGTCGGCAAATATATAATAGAAAAAATGTGCCGTATACCGGTAGAAACTGTGATCGCTTCGGAGTTCAGATACTGTGATCCGATCGTTAAAAAGAACGATCTGGTCATCGTTATAAGCCAGTCAGGCGAAACGGCGGATTCGCTCGAAGCGCTCAAGGTAGCCAAGGATCACGGCGCGCGTGTGCTGTCGATAGTAAACGTTGTAGGCTCTGCGATCGCAAACGCGTCGGATGACGTTATCTATACCTGGGCCGGTCCGGAGATCGCGGTCGCGACAACAAAGGCATACTCGACTCAGCTCACTGTTATGTATATGCTTTCGATCTACATGGCGGATAAGCTGAGCACGATAACCTCCGGTCAGTACAAGAAATATATAGATGATCTTGAGAAGCTTCCCGACCTTGTCGCTGAAACGCTCAAAAACAAGGATCAGATAGCATATCTGGCATCGAAGTTCTACAACTGCCATTCGATATTCTTTATCGGCAGGAACCTCGATTATGCCGTATCTCTCGAAGGCTCGCTCAAGCTCAAGGAGATCTCATATATCCATTCGGAGGCCTACGCTGCCGGTGAGCTGAAGCACGGTACCATCTCGCTCATAGAGGACGGCACACTCGTTGTAGCGCTCGCCACAGGCAAGGAGCTGTTTGACAAAACAGTATCGAATATCAAAGAGGTGACTACGCGCGGAGCCGTTGTGCTCGGACTTACTACAACGGAGCACAGCATGACCGGTATCGCGGACTACACGATCCAGATCCCGGCCGCTGATCCGATGTTCCTGCCTTCACTGTCGGTAATACCGCTGCAGTTATTCGGCTACTACGTAGCCGCGCAGAAGGGCTGCGACATCGACAAGCCGAGAAACCTGGCGAAGTCTGTTACAGTTGAATAAAAAGAAGGGGCTGTCGCTTTTAGCGCAGATCGCTAAATGGCTTTATAAAGCCATTTAGCTACGAACGAAACGCACAACTCGGAGTATACACATACACCGTCGTGTGCGTTTCGTCCGTTCTGCATC
>CAJFVT010000126.1 GCA_904420525.1 uncultured Clostridia bacterium
AGGTGGAGGCTTCGATAATCTGTATGAAACCATTATGGTAAGGGATAAGCTTCCTACTCTGCAGCTTATGCTCAGGCTTTATGTAAAGGTGATCCAGGTATTGTCATGCCAGGCGGACGGAATGTTCAGCCTGCAGGGTGTAAGCCTTTCTATGTCAGATCTTCGGCTTGATTCCGTCCCGAATTCACCGCCGGTCGTTCCGTATGCGGGGCTGAAACTTCAGTGGCTGCCGACATGGTATTTCCACGTAGCTATAAATGTAGATCTGTTTCAGATCCTGACAGGCGGAGGCTATATTGTTGTTGACCAAAAGGATAACGATGATGTATTCTTTGAGGCGTTCGCAAAGGTCATGGTGCGGATACCTGATTATGTCGGTCTGATAGGCGGGATCAATATAGCCGATGCATCCGTTGGGATAAGCACAGACAAGGTATGGGGCGCATTAAAGATTATAGGCGTAGGACTTGGCGTTGTCTATTATTGGGGAGATGAAGATAGCTTTGACTTCGGTGTCGGAGTAGGTGATTCAGAGCCGACATATCCTGAGCTGCTTCCGGCGCTTCAGGGACTTGAGCCTGTCCTTTTAGGATATGACGAAAAAGCAGGCAAGAATGTTTATATGAAGATCGGTACGAATGTTCGTTCAGGCGCGCAGGCTGAGATCGTTCCGGATCTGAACTCAGCACCTGTTTTATTGGGGGAATCTGCCGTTCAATCGCTTGACACCAGAATGCAGCACAGGGTAACGATCGGCGGAAACACGGACGAGATAATGACACTTGTTTATCCTGCCGAAAGCCTTGAACACGCAAAGCAATTATATTCACAGATCAGCGGTCTTCCGTCGAATATCAAGCTGTATCCCGATGCGGATGCAAACGCAAACCTCACTTTTAATGAGGGAACGGCAACGCTGGCTGTTACCTCGGGCAAGGGAACAAATGAAACCCACAATATTACAACGCCTGTCGCTACAGACATAACGATCCTGAGCGTTGCGCCTATTCCGGAAGTAAGTACTGTTACCGCTGCACACAGCAACGATAAGATAAATGTGTCATACAGCGGCGCGAGCTTAAACGAGCTTGATAAGATAAGCTTCTATCTGACAAAAGAGCAGACGGTAAGCGAAAACAGCACGGACAGCGATATGCTTTTAGGCGTATATACGGATCCCGCGGAGATTTCTTCCGGCTCGGCATCGTTTGATATACCGAAGGGCCTGCAAAGCGGTGATTATTATGTGAGAGCTGTATATTCTCAGGAAAATGTCGTAAGCAATTCTGTTGCTACAGACAATAAGATCTCCTATGTAAATCCCGAACAGCCGCAGGCTGCCGATATATCCTCCTGCGAAAACGCCGGAGATTACAGCCTTGCCGCAGTGCTTACCGAAGTTCCCGATGATGTTTCAGGCTATATTGTAAACGTATACAACGAGGATGGAAGCTTAACAGATTTCACGGGTGTAGAGATCTCAAAGGCAAGTATTGAAAACAACTCGCTCATAGTCGGCGGAAGATTTGAAGTTCCCGTCTATGATGAGGAAGAAAATATCATCGAAGGAGAAACTGCCGAGGTGGGCTTAGAGCCAGGAAAAAGATACAAGCTTGGAGTAAGCCCGTACTATGAAGAGACCTCAGACGCCGGTTCATACCGTGTGATTGGCGAAGAAGTGACCGGCAGCGCTGTTACGCTTAACGCCCCTACCCCGGCAAATATATCTGTGTCATCAGATAAGGACGGGACACTTTTTGCTGACGGAAATGTCACCTTTACCGTTTCGTCGGATGAAAAACTTACAGGCGCCTGGAGCATAGCAAATGGGTACGAGGAAGGCAGAGAAGGATATTACGGTGAATTTACTGACACCAACACCATAACGATCCCGTTCAACGATCTTCCGGACAACGACTATGTGCTTGAAATATGGGGAGTCGATGAAACAAATGATTCGTTTTCTCATAACCATAAGTTCACGGTCGATACAACAGAGCCCCGACTGATCGTAAGCTCGCCAATAAACGGTTCCCTGTTCGGCGAGGACGGAAAGCTTACCGTAACAGGCATCACAGATCTCGACACATATATTACAGTCGAGATTGATGGAACTGTTACGGCGGATCATGTGCCATTCAGTGAATTCAACGCGGATATGGATGAAAACGGCTGCTTCAGCTTCGATTTAATGATCGATCAGAGTGTTTCGACACATAACATAAAAATAACGTCAACGGACGCGGCTGGAAACACCTCAGAGCATGAGGCAAAGGTAAACCATGCGGGTCTCAGCAAGGTGGAGCAAGTAGACGTTTATTATAACGGCGTGCTCTATTCAAACAAAAATATCAGTACCTTGGGTGATATGAATGAAGGCCAGCTTAGCCTCGTGGCACAGACTCCTAACGGAAAATTTGCAATTAACGACGATATTGTCCATTGGTCTGTAAATCCTGTAGCTGGTAACGCTGCCGTTGATGAAAACGGGAAGATAACATTAGATAAACAAAGTGAAGGTTATATAGTAGGACAGTTTAATGTCACAAGCATAGCGCCTATGACAGCAAGCGTAACATTCGGAACGCTTGAAAACACATCCGGCAATGTTGTAATAGCAGGATCAACGGTCGGCGGAACGGTAACAGGAGGAGGCGAATATGCGCCCGGCGATAAAGTCACGTTAACTGCACAAGCCGAAAATGGATATCAATTCTCATATTGGGAGCTTGACGGAGTAACTGTAGAAGACACCTCAAAAACTACGATAGAATTCACAATGCCCGATGCGATCGTGCATGCAACAGCACACTTTAAGACTAAAAACAACGGAGGTTCAGGAGGCAGCTCAGGCGGCGGACGACCAGCGATCACAGAATCAGACGTTATAGCAACGATCAATGCCGAAGAAGGAGAACTGGTTGAATATACTCTGACAAAATCTGTTGAAAATGAAAATGGTGTGGTTGCGCAGTACAGTACAGACGGCGGAAAAACATATATAACAGTTGCTAAGTCAGCTGTAATAGACGGCGTATTTAGGTTTATTGCGCCTGTCAGCGCACAGTACAGGATCGTAACCGCCGATGGTCTCAAATTTGATGACGTAGCTGAATCAAACTGGGCGTATGATAACGTAGACTTCGTATCGATAAGAGAAATCGTAAACGGTATAGGCGGCGGAATGTTTGGACCGGAAGACAGTCTTACAAGAGCAATGTTTGTAACAATGCTCGGCAGAATGCATGGTAATTTGGGTACTTATGATAAGCACAGCTTTATTGATGTCGATGCAGATTCATGGTATGAGGAATACGTGTCATGGGCATCGCATAACGGTATCATCGAGGGCTACGATGCTGAGCACTTTGCTCCGGACGATAAAATAACCAGAGAACAGATATGTGCAATGTTAGACCGTTATATGAAATATGAAGGTTATGATACAACAGCTGAAACAGGAGATAAATTCACGGACGATGCATCAATAAGCGGCTGGGCGTATGAATCTGTCGAAGCTGTAAAAAATCTTGAGATCGTAGTCGGATACGAAGATGGAAGTTTCAGACCGCAGGGTCTGGCTACACGCGCTGAAGCAGCTGCAATGTTTACAAGATTAATATATGTATTACTGGTGAACAGGTAAGGATATGAAAAAAATCATAATCGTTATATCACTGCTGATGCTTTTTCTTACGGAGGCGGCATCCGCTGCCTCCGTAAGGATCGGAGTGATCGATACAGGTATAAAGGAAAAGAGAGATATTATAGACAGTAACAAGATACTCAGCGGCAAAAATTATGTTTTAGGCAACAGTGATACAGATGACGAAGTCGGACATGGAACTAGAGTGACAAGTCTTATCACCGGTACTGCTGACGGAGAAATAATTTCACCATGCAGCGAAGGTCTGATCATACCGCTCGTATATTATACAAAGCTTGCTTCGGGAGCTGTGCTCAACGGAGGGATCGAAGCTATATGCAATGCTATATATGATGCCGCGGATATATACGGCTGCCGGATCATCAATATAAGCAGCGGTATAACGGCAGACGATGAACGTTTAAAAAAAGCCGTGGATTATGCTGAAGCAAAAGGAGTACTGATCGTGTCAGCCTGCGGCAACAGCAGCGATGATGTGTATTATCCTGCCGCCTATGACACGGTCATAGGCGTAGGAAGCCATAACAATAGCTTTGAGCCCACAGAATTCTCTTGTCACGGGAGCGGGCTTGATATACTTATGTACGGGGAAGACCTGAAGGTCGTCTCTATAAAAAATGCCGCTGATTATGAACTGATAAGCGGAACTTCATATTCGACAGCTTTGGTCACTGCTCATGCGGCAGCGGCGCTTGAACGATATCCAAGGCTTACCCCATCTCAAATAAGATATATTATGAAGATCAGCTGTGATGATATATGTGACTCCGGGTATGACGAAAAAAGTGGATACGGTGTTTTTAATCCCGATCTGTTTTATGAAAATCTCATGCTTTTTGATAATGGTGAAATAATTTGCTTTTATGATGTCAGATCGAACGACTGGTTTTATGACAGTGTAAGAAACGCATACCATCAAGGCTGGATGAACGGAACGGGAGATGGGATATTTGACCCATACGGCGATATGACACGCGCGATGTTTGTTGCTATGCTTTACAGAGCGGAAGGCGAGCCGCAAATGAATAGTGTATCAAAATTTGAGGATACAGCTGAAAACACGTATTATGCCGAGGCTGTCTGCTGGGCGTCAGCTAACGGAATAATCTCAGGATATTCCGATACAAAGTTTGCGCCGGATCAGAATATTACCCGTGAAGAAATGGCAGTGATCATGAGCCGCTACGCAGCCTATAAGGGCATAAACACAGATATCCATGGTGATCTGACCGTATTATTTACCGATGCAGATGCTGTTTCCGGCTGGGCAGAAAAAAATATGATTTGGGCGGTCGAAACCGGATTGATCTCCGGCAAAGGCAATAATATACTCGATCCATTAGGAAACACGACCCGTGCAGAGACCGCCGCTATCTTACAACGATTATTAAAAGAATAAAAATGATATGTTCCATCAGATCAAATAATTTACACAAAACCAGTCTATTGCACGAGGCTGCTGCAAAACTCAACGAGTTTGCAGCAGCCTCGTGTTTTTTTTCCTACTGTGCCAGCATGGCATCTATATATTTATTCAGCGTATCCGCGCTCATGGCGCCCGGATATACCGCCTGCACCATGCCATCTTCATCTATAAAAACACTCATCGGGATCGAGTATACCCCGTACACCGATGCGGCGTCACCGTCCGAATCATAGTAGATCGGGAAAGTATAGCCGTTTTCCGCCGCGTATTCCGCTACGGCCTCCGGTCTTTCGCCGCCCGGCTCCGCAAGATTTACCATCATAAATCCCACCTCATCACCGTGCTCTTCATAAGCCGCATTAAACGCCGGCAGCTCCGATTCGCACGGACCGCACCAGGTAGCCCAGAAATTCAGCAGCACCGGCTTGCCCCTTAGC
This sequence comes from uncultured Clostridia bacterium, assembly GCA_904420525.1. Lineage (GTDB taxonomy): Bacteria > Bacillota > Clostridia > UBA1381 > UBA1381 > Ornithomonoglobus. The sequence goes on from CAJFVT010000126.1 coordinate 5,531, forward strand.
TCCGACAATCTTACCTGTACACCGCTGCTGTCATATACAGTAAAATCCGGAGCTTCTATCTCCGGCCGCTCCGTAGCCGCCGCCTGTGTCCTCACGGGCGCTTCCGGCTGCTCATAGCTTTCCGACAATATAGCGTAAGCTGCCGCGGCAGCCCCTACAAGCACGACAAGCGCGGCTGCGCCTATCAAAAGTTTTTTTCTCTGATCCATCCTATTCCTCCTATCCAAATATTTGCATCACCTGGCTCAGCACTCCGCAAATCATAAGTATACCGACAATTATCAGGATGCATCCGCATACCGGATTGATCACATTATAATGTCTCTTTATAAACCCAAACACTGCGCCGAGCTTTTCTATGAGCACTGCCGAGATAAGAAACGGCAGCCCCAGACCGAGCGAATACACCAGCAGCAGCAGGGCGCCGCTCAAGGTGCTGCCCGCTGCAGACGCCACCATCAGCGCGGAGCCGAGGAACGCCCCTACGCACGGTGTCAGACTGACAGAATAGATCATCCCGAAAACCACAGCGGAAAACACGCCGTCTATCCTTCCGGCTGCATCCGCGCCTCTGAAAAACGGTATGCGTATGACGCCGAGATAGCTCAATCCGAAAATTATTACGATAACACCGCATACTATGTTCACAGCTGTTTTATAGCCGGAAAGCAGCCTTCCCAGTGTCCCGGCAAAGCAGCCCAGCAGAACAAAAACGAGTGCAAAACCGGCTACAAAGCCTGCGGCCTTCGCAAGCACTCCCTTCTTTTCACTGCCGCCACCGCCAAAATACGAAACGTACACCGGCAGCATAGGAAGCATACACGGCGAAATAAATGAAATTATCCCCTCAAGAAATGTCAGCAAATACTGCATTTGTTCCCTCCATATCAATTCCAGGCAGCCGCCTGACTTTGCCCATACATCTTTAGAGCATAGATATCCTGACTATATACAGCACTATCATCAGGAATACGAACACTCCCAAAAGCATCATATACATCACCTTCGCAGCCGAGCGCGAATACCACGCTGAGCGCAGTATCTCATACAGCAGCACCACAGTGCCTACCATACCAACTATCATAAGCACCGCGAAGGTCGTCTGCGAGAAGAAGCCCAGCAGGACTCCGACCGCACCGATCACTGTCGAAGGTATCCCCACGAGCGCAAACCGTTTTGAGAACTCCCAGTACGGAGTGAACTGCTTGAATATCCACCTGTTTATCAGATAGAATATGCCCGATCCTATAAAGAATATCACAACGCCTCCGACTGCGCCGGAGAATGCAGAACCGAGCCAACCCAGCACCGTGTCATAGCCCTGAGCGCCTCTGAAGCCCATGAGATTTCCGAGCAGGCGCACCGGACCTCTGCTTGCCCCGCTTATGATAGAGAATCCGCTGAGCCCCGCGATGATGCCTTCTATAACAACGAATATCATTATCACCGCAACGGACATCTGACCGGGATTCATGACCGTTTCGATCGGCGAGCGCAGGAACGACTTGAACAGCTGCCATACGTCTCCGAATGCCGTTCTGGTCTGCGCACGGTATGCCCTGCTGTAATTATGCGCGGCCTGACGCGTATTGCGCCGCGCCTCTCTCGCACGTGATCTCGCTTCTCTCTCCTGCTTCCTGGTATGCTCCTTCTCCTGTTTTCTGCGGTTTTTTTCCTCTGCCCGCGCCTCCTTCTGCGATCTGGGCTGCTCCGCCTGTCTGGCCTGCTCGCGCTCACGCCGTTTCGCCACGCTCATGGCACAGGTGCATTGCTCTCCCTTCTCAAGCTGTTTTCCGCAGTAAATACATTCTCTCATAAAAAATCAATCCTTTCTGTCCGAAACGGAAATATATCAATAGAACAGCCGTGCTTCAAAAACACTGCGCTGATACAATCCAACATCATCGATACGCCGGTACAGCTTAACTTCAAAATCATCTATCATTCTGGCAAAGCCCCCGACCTCCTCAAAGGACTCGGCTATATCCGTACCCTGTACAAAGCTCGTTACCGCCTCGTCAACTATAGTCTGCTCCCCCGGAGCGAGATGCGTCTGTGACGGTACGGCCATAAGTATATAATCACTTGTATATATCTCATCAAGCCGTCCGCTGTCACGCGAATCCACCTCCGGCAGCCCCCGGATATAATCAGTATCGCGCGTCAGTCCCGCGTTAAGAGATACCTCTGCGTTGCGAAGTATGCTCTCGTTTAGCAGGAACGACGATGCAAGTATGCCGCAGCTGCTCCCTTCGGGAACGGCGGCGTCCAGATCACGCTTAAGCGTCAATATCGCTTCGGTATCGTCCCGGTGCTTAGGCAGCATCGAGAAATCAGGGATAACGGCAATATGCTTTATCTCCTGTATGTTTCCCGGCTGCTCCCTCGGTATATATGTGTTAGCTATATTTACAACGGCCAGAGCGCACACGGCAATAAGCATCCACTGCTTCGTTATACAGTTTACCATGAACAGGACCAGCACCGCCAGCGCCGGTATATACAAAAGCAGATGCTGCTGACCATGAGTCTGAGTCGCCATGAACATTGCGGCACAGACCAGTATCTGAATCCACAGAAAGACCGGGCGGAATTCACGCTTTTTTATACCCGCTATAAAAGGCACGGCAAACGCCGCAAGCATGAACAGCAGTCCGAAATACCGTGTTATGAGCTTCATGTCGGTCCCCACCGAATACTGATAGCTCGCGTATAGAGTTCCGTAATCCCTGAGAAGTATCCCTGTCAGGAACGGACGGAACACCGTAAGCAGCAGCGCCGCGCTGGTCAGCACAGTGATGATCAGATATCTCCATTTTTTCCTGAACACTATGCAGTCCACCGCCATTGCCGTCAAAAACGATACCGCAAAGAATGCGAAATACCTGCGGAATACCATTATCACCACAAGCAGCACTCCTATCGCTATATACCTGTACCACCGCTCAGAAGTACCCTCCGCAGTATAGTACAGCTGATAGCAGGCTATAGCTATGAGCAGTCCTCCAACGTCCACAAATCCGGCAAACGCCAGAAACGCCGCGACAGGCATTATCAGCACCGCCGCCGCAAACGCGAACCTCGGCGCCTTTGCGATCTTTTTTGCCAGCCGGAACAGCAGTATCATAGCCGGAAGCAGGTACATGACGATAAGCCCGGCAACAAACGCTTCACGCGATCCTCCGAATACCAGCGCCCACGCCGCCGACGGCAGCGCCGCAACATAATTATAATCGCTCGTGCCGAGCGAATCATATACCGTTTTCCAGAAGCTGCCGTTCAGCTCACCTCCGGCAATGCTGCGGCTCATATCCCAATAGGTGGAATCGTCCCAGAAATATATTATATTGCTCCGCGACACATAAAATATCCCCGCCGCGAGCACAAGAAGGAACACCGCTGCGAAAGTCAGTAACGATGCGCGCCGCGCCGCACGCTGCGGCATCCTTTCCTCGATCTTTCCCTCAGTTTCCTCCATTTTTTCCAATTTTTCAAGCAGATCCAAGCCCTGCCCCTCCTTTGCCTATGCCGCGCTTAAGCGGCGGCCACTTTTATTTTTCAGTCTCTGATATCTTCATACACTTACAGCTCAAACAGAGACATTATCTCATCATCCGTAAGATCGGAGAACGCGTCCGTATTGACACGGATGATATCGTCCGCAAGCATACGCTTGTTCTCCTGCAGACGCAGTATCTTCTCCTCTATCGTGCCGCGCGCGGCAAGCCTGATAACATTTACAGCGCGTGTCTGTCCTATCCTGTAGGCTCTGTCCGTAGCCTGATCGGTCACCGCCGGATTCCACCACGGATCGTAATGCACTACAGTGTCAGCTCCGGTCAGATTAAGTCCTGTGCCGCCGGCCTTGAGCGATACGAGGAATACTCCCCTCTCGCCGCTGTTGAACCTCTCCGCGAGCTCCACCCTCTCCTGCGCCGGAGTGGAGCCGTTTATATAAAAATATTCTATTTCCGCCTTATCGAGCGTTCTTCCGATTATATCGAGCATCGAACGAAACTGAGAAAATATCAGCAGACGGTGTCCGGCTCCAATCACGTTCGACACAAGCTCCATGAGCAGGTCCAGCTTACCGCTGCCGAAGCCGCAGCCGCTCTGAAACAGCTCCGGATGACAGCAGATCTGGCGCAGACGCAGCAGCAGCGTCAGGATCATGAACCGACTTCCGTGCGAGACCAGTATCCCACGCGCCTCGCCTCTGACCTCTTCGAGATATCCGGCATACATAGCCTTCTGTTCCTTGGTAAGCTCTGCATACATCGTTGTTTCTATTTTTTCCGGAAGCTCGTTCAAAACATCCTTCTTCATTCGTCTGAGCACGAACGGTCTTATCATAGCCCGCAGCACGTTCGCTGCGGCCGTATCGCCGCCGCGTACCGCCGGAAGCTCGAACCGGTCCCTGAACTCCCTGGCGCTCTTCAGATATCCCGGCATCACAAAATCAAAGATCGACCAAAGCTCCATCAAGGAATTTTCTATAGGTGTGCCGGTCAGCGCAAATCTGTGCCGCGCGTTTATCCGCTTAACGCTTACGGCATTCATCGTCTTTGGATTTTTTATATACTGCGCCTCGTCTATAAAGCAGTAGGAGAATTCTATGCTCCTGTACAGCGCTATATCGCGG
>CAJFVT010000127.1 GCA_904420525.1 uncultured Clostridia bacterium
AATTTTTGTGAACATGAAGCCTTAACAAGCTTCACCTATTTATATGATCTGACATTTATGTGGGTTGTCAACTCACTGTTTATACTTTGCTTACTCATTCAAATACTATAAAAAAATATAGAAAACCGCTTGACAAATTGAATATGATGTGATATTATTATAACAGCGTTATATAACGGTGTTATATTTTTGGGAGGACAGCTCATGGGCGAAAACACACTTCAGGCCATATTGACGGCGGCAAAGGCGGAATTTCTTGAAAAAGGCTTCCGCGGAGCATCGCTCCGCAATATCGTAAAAACCGCGGATGTGACGACAGGCGCGTTTTACGGATATTACAAAAGCAAGGAGGAGCTTTTCGATGCTTTGGTCAGCGAACAGGCGGAGCATATGATGGATACATATGTGCGGGTGCAAAACGACTTTGCAGCGTTGATGCCGGAAGAACAGATTGAGAGTATGAGCGGAGTATCGGGAAGGTGTATGGAGGAAATGCTCGAATATACTTATCAGTATCCCGACGAATTCAAGCTCATCCTATGCTGCTCGGAGGGTACAAAATATGAGGATTTTGTGCATGATATGGTCGAAATAGAAGTAGAAGCAACTCATAAGTTCAATGAGGTGCTCAAAGGCTTGGGTATAGAGTCAAAGCTGGTCAACCCGCGGCTTGAGCATATACTCATAAGCGGCATGTTCGCGGCATTTTTCGAAATGGTCATACACGACATGCCGGTCACGGAAGCGCGCCGGTATTTGCAGGATCTGCGCTTGTTCTATACTGCCGGATGGCAGAGGATCATGGGGTTTTAGTGCCCCTTTGATTTTGTCTCTTAGTTAGCCAAAACTAATCAATTAAAGGAGGGTTTAACTTGAAAAAGCAGAGTGATCTGTCGAGGCTTATGCAGTATGCCGGAGGGCATAGGTATCTTACATATTCCTCGTGGATATTATCAGTTTTGAGCGCGCTTTCAGCGCTTGTGCCGTTTATTTACATATGGCGGATCATCAAAGAGGTGCTGGAGGCTGCGCCGGATTTCAGCAGTGAGCATGATCTCACATACTATGGCTGGATGGCGGTGCTGTTTGCGGTCCTATCGGTGCTGATATATATTTCCGCACTAATGTGCTCGCATCTGTCGGCGTTTCGTGTTGCGGCAAATATGCGCCGTGACTGTATGCGCCATATCGTTAAGCTGCCGCTCGGAACAGCGGAAAGCTTCGGCAGCGGCAAGCTGCGCAAGATAGTCATGGACTCAAGCGCGGCGACTGAAACGTATCTTGCCCATCGGCTTCCCGACAAGGCGGGAGCGATCGCAACACCGGTCGGACTTTTAGCGCTTTTGTTCATTTTTGACTGGCGGCTTGGGATCCTGAGTCTTATCCCTGTGGCGCTGGGATTTCTGATCATGACAAAAATGACGGGCGCAAGGATGGAACAGAAAATGAAGGAATATCAGGACTCGCTAGCGGATATGTCAAACGAGGCGGTCGAATATGTAAGAGGTATTCCCGTTGTAAAAACGTTCGGGCAGACGGTGTTTTCGTTCAAGCGTTTCAAAAGCTCCATTGACCGTTATGAAAAATGGGTGATCGCATATACAAAGGATCTGCGAATGCCGATGATGGTATACACAACAGCGATAAATGCGGTGTTCACATTCCTTATTGCGGGCGGCATAGTTCTGACACGAAGCGGAGTTACGAATGAGCTTCTTTTAAACTTGCTGTTTTATGTAATAATCACGCCTGTGATCTCAACCACTCTTACGAAGATCATGTTTATGAGTGAGGACTCAATGATCGTTTCCGATGCAATAAAGAGGATCGACAGTGTGCTTGAGGCTGTGCAGCTTCCTGAAACAGAAAAGGCGCGGGATCCGCAGGATAATTCGGTCGTGCTCGAGAATGTCAGCTACAGCTATGACGGAGCCAAGGATGCGCTGCATAATATATCCCTTAAGATAGAGCCGGGACAGACGGCGGCCTTTGTCGGCCCATCCGGCGGCGGAAAAACAACGCTTGCAAATCTTATATCGCGCTTTTTTGACACTCAGAGCGGCAGCGTGTGCATAGGCGGAGTTGATATAAAGGAAATAAAGAAAGAAGCTCTGATGAATATGGTGTCGTTTGTGTTTCAGGACAGCAGGCTTATAAAGACCTCGGTGCTTGAAAATGTAAGGATGGCAAAGCCGGGCGCCTCAAGACAGGAGGTCATGCAGGCTTTAAAGGCAGCGCAGTGTGAGGATATCATAAGGAAGCTGCCCGATGGCATCGACACGGTCATAGGCGCGAAGGGAGTATATCTTTCGGGCGGTGAACAGCAGCGTATCGCGATCGCGCGCGCGATGCTGAAAAACGCGCCTATACTTATACTTGACGAAGCCACAGCTTTTGCCGATCCGGACAATGAGGTGCTTGTCCAGAAAGCATTTACAAAGATGGCTGAGAATAAAACGGTGATCATGATCGCCCACAGACTGACAACAGTACAGAACGCCGATCGTATTTACGTTCTTAAGGACGGGCAGATCGAGGAAAGCGGAAACCATGACGAGCTTTTGAAAAACGGCGGATTATATTCTAGGATGTGGAACGATTATCAGACATCGGTCGATTGGAAAGTGGGTGCTGCAAATGCTTGAAAAATTACAAAGACGTTTTGCTCTTTCAAGACAGGGCGCAAAGGATCTGATAAAAGGCTGTATCGCCTGCGCGGTGCAGAATATTTCATTTATGATCCCCGTCGGTCTGCTGTATCGGTTTGTATGTGACCTGATGGAAGGCGGGATCAGCTATCCGGCGCTGTATATAACAGGCTGTGCTGTGTGCCTGTTGTTTATATTTGTCGCGGCATGGTTTCAGTATAACGGAACATATCTTGCCACATATGTTGAAAGCGGAGTAAGACGTATATCTCTTGCGGAACAGCTGAGAAAGATACCGCTTTCATTCTTTGGGAAAAAGGATCTGGCAGATCTGACGAATTCGATAATGGGTGACTGCGCAACGCTCGAAACGGCGTTTTCACATTATGTTCCTGCACTTGCCGGCTCGATCATGTCAACAGCCTTGATAGCGGTATGCCTGTTTGTGTTTGATTGGAGAATGGCGCTTGCATCTGTATGGGTGCTGCCGATCGCGTTTGCGGTCGTTGCGTTTTCTGCAAGGGTGCAGAACTATTTTAACCGGAAACAAATGAGCGCGAAGATCGCCTTAGAGGAGGGCGTGCAGGAGTGCATTGAGGCGCTGCGTGACCTGAGATCAAATAACGCGGAGAATGATTATCTGAACGGTCTTGATAAGAAAATAAAAGCCGTAGAGGTCAGACATATCAAGTCAGAGCTTGGAACGGCCTTGTTCGTAGTGAGCGCGAGCCTGATACTAAAGCTCGGTATTGCGACTGTCGCGCTTGTAGGCTCCGTACTTCTTATCAGGGGGACACTGAGCATCCCGGCGCTGTTTATGTTTCTGCTGGTAGCGTCAAGGCTGTATGAACCGCTTGAAGGCGCACTCCAAAATCTTGCGGCTGTGCTCTCTACCAGCACGAATATAGAGCGTATGAACGAGATCCTTGACCATCCGGTACAAAAGGGCGCGTATGAGATAGATAACAGAGGATATGATATTGAATTTAAACATGTAGGTTTTTCGTATAACAGCGGTGAAACGGTGCTAAAGGATGTTTCATTTACCGCGAAGCAGGGAGAGGTAACTGCGCTTGTGGGACCGTCCGGCGGAGGAAAGACGACAGTGTCAAGACTTGCGGCGCGTTTCTGGGACGCAAACAGAGGCAGGATAACGGTAGGCGGCGCGGATATTTCGAAAATCGATCCGGAAACGCTGCTGTCGCTTTATTCGATCGTTTTCCAGGATGTTACCCTATTTAATAACACGATAATGGAAAATATACGGATAGGAAAAAAGGACGCATCGGATGCGGAGGTGCTCGCCGCGGCGAGGCTGGCCAACTGTGATGAATTTGCCGGAAAGCTTCCCGGCGGCTATAACAGCATGATAGGTGAAAACGGCTGTGAGCTTTCGGGAGGAGAGCGTCAGAGGATCTCGATAGCAAGAGCGTTTCTGAAGGACGCGCCCATCATACTGCTTGACGAAGCGACAGCATCCCTTGATGTAGAAAACGAAACGCTTATCCAAACTGCTCTGTCGAGACTTATAAAGGATAAGACTGTTATGGTAATAGCGCACAGAATGAGGACCGTCAGCGGTGCGGATAAGATAGTTGTACTGTCCAACGGGGTAGTAAAGGAGCAGGGCAAGCCAAACGAGCTTATGGCGCAAAAAGGGATATACCGGCGTATGGTCGAGCTGCAGACGCAAAGCCGGAATTGGACACTGTAATACTCTGTTTTGCAGGATGGGAACGATGTGCAGAGCGCTTCGGGATATATAGGCTGTAAATGGTGATCAATAGTTTTTTTTATCGTCTGCAGCGCTTTTTTATACTTGACAAGCCGCCGGTTGTATGCTACAATACAAGTAAGTTATACGTATAAGAAGGCGGTGATGTTTAAATGAGTAAATACAGGCGGATATATGAGCATTTTTATGAGCTTATAGAGAGCGAGGCGATGAAGCCGGGTGATTCGCTGCCGTCCGAGCGGGAGATATCCGAAGAGTTCGGTGTTTCACGCGATACGGTAAGAAAGGCTATGCAGCTTCTTGAAAACGCAGGGGTTATAATCAAAACACGCGGCAGGGAATCGGTTGTGAGCAAAAGGAATTTTTTTGATTTCCCTATATCGAGGATAAATTCCTTTAAGGAAATGGCGCAGCAGCTGCAGTGGAAGGATGTTGTTACCCATGTTGAGGACCTGAGCATCGTTGAGGCTGACGAGGGCAGCGAGCTGGCTCTGAGGCTGGACTGCGCTCCGGGCGAGGAGATATACAGGGTAAAACGCATTCGCGAGATAGAAGGCGAGGCTGTAATATTCGATACAGACTATTTCAAGCGCAGCGCGGTGCCGAGGCTTACAAGGGAGATATGCTCTGATTCCATTTATGACTATCTGGAAAATGAGCTTGGAATAAAGATAGGGATAGCGCAGAAAATAGTAACTGTCGAGGAGGCAGGCAGAGAGGATAAGCTCTATCTTGATCTGGACGGGAGCGGAGTTGTTGCGGTAGTAACGAGTATCACGGCGCTTGAGGAGGGGGATATATTTCAGTATACGGAGTCGAGACACCGTATAGATAAATTTCGTTTCACCGTGACTGCTCACAGATAATGCAGGCAGATGTTTTTGTGTATTTTACACAAAAACATCTGTCTTTTTTTTACGCCGATAGCAGTAAAAATCCCTTGACTTATATATACGTATATGTTAAAATACAATCAACAGATATTCATATAACTTGCATGGAAACATAGAAACATATACGTATAAATAAGGAGGTACAAAATGGGTGCGTATACTGATGAATGCAGACAGCTTCTGGAGCTGGTCGGCGGAAAAGAAAATATCGGCGCAGTCTCGCACTGCGTAACAAGAATGAGGTTCGTGCTGAACGATCCTAAAAAAGCGGATGTGGAAAAAATAGAAAAGCTGCCGTCCGTAAAGGGTACATTCACACAGGCGGGACAGTTTCAGGTCATAATCGGCAATACTGTAAGCACGTATTACAACGATTTTATCGCTGTGGCCGGTATTGACGGAGTGTCAAAGGATGCTGTCAAAAATGCCGCTAAGAAAAATCAGAATATAGCGCAGCGGATGATGTCTAATCTGGCTGAGATATTTGCGCCGCTTATCCCGGCTATCATTGTCGGAGGTCTTATACTCGGCTTCCGAAACGTTATAGGCGAGATAAAGATGATAGACGGCGGAACAAAAACTCTTGTTGAGGTCTCGCAGTTCTGGGCGGGAGCAAGCTCGTTTTTGTGGCTAATAGGCGAGGCGATATTCCATTTCCTGCCCGTGGGCATAGTCTGGTCGATAACGAAAAAGATGGGTACTACGCAGATGCTGGGCATAGTTCTCGGTATAACCCTCGTATCGCCGCAGCTGCTGAACGCGTATGATGTTGCAACGACTGCGGCGGCGGACATACCGTATTGGGATTTCGGCTTTGCGAAGGTGGAAATGATAGGCTACCAGGCACAGGTGCTCCCTGCTATACTTGCGGGCTTCACGCTTGTGTATCTTGAGAAGGGGATAAGGAAGATATGCCCGTCCGTTATCTCAATGATAGTAGTGCCGTTCTTTTCGCTGCTTATAGCTGTGATCCTTGCGCACACCGTGCTGGGACCGATAGGCTGGAAGATAGGAAGCGTTATTTCAAACGTAGTAAACGCAGGTCTTGCTTCAACGTTCAACTGGCTGTTCGCAGCGGTGTTTGGTTTCCTGTATGCTCCGCTGGTCATAACGGGACTGCACCACATGTCTAACGCTATCGACCTCCAGCTGATATCTGATTTCGGCGGAACTAATCTCTGGCCTATGATAGCTCTTTCGAATATAGCGCAGGGAAGCGCGGTCCTCGCTATGATATTCCTGCAGAAGCGTGACGCCAAGGCGAAGGAAGTGTCGATACCCGCATGTATCTCGTGTTATCTCGGTGTTACGGAGCCGGCGATATTCGGTGTGAACTTGAAGTACGTTTTCCCGTTTGTCTGTGCTATGATAGGATCGGCTGCTGCTGCGGTGGTTTCGGTCGGTTCAGGCGTAAGAGCGGCGGCTATAGGCGTTGGAGGACTGCCCGGAATACTTTCGATACTGCCGCAGTATATACCGGTGTTTGCGCTGTGTATGGCGATCGCAATAGTTGTTCCGTTCGCTCTCACGCTTATAGCAGGCAGGAAAAAGCTTGCATCGGGCGGCATGGAGACCGCGGATGTTCCGGTAGTAGCGGCTACTCCGGCAGCGGCTGCAACAGCGGCTGTGCTTGATTATAAGGAGGGAGAGATAAGAGCGTTCCTTTCGGGGAAGGTGATAAAGATAGAGGATGTTCCGGATAAGGTGTTCTCGGAAAAGGTGCTTGGAGACGGACTCGCGATAGAGCCTACCGATAATGTGCTGATAGCTCCTGCGGACGGTGAGATAATAAACGTTATGGACGGTTCTTTCCATGCCTGCGGCATGTCACTCAAAAACGGGGTGGAGATACTGTTCCATATCGGTCTTGATACCGTAAGTATGAACGGCGACGGATTTGAATGCTTCGTAAAAGAGGGCGACAAGGTAAAGGCGGGCGAGAGGCTCATACGCTTCGATCCGGAGAAGATCAAAGCGGCAGGTCATCCTACAGTAACAATGATGGTAATAACAGATGAAGGCTCATCGGAGAGGATAGAATTCAAAACAGGCATAGAGGCAGAGGCCGGAAAGACTGTTATCGCACACTGCTAAAACAGGCAGCCGCATCGCCCTTTACGGGCTCTGCGGCTGCTTATAAAAGGGAGAATTTATTATGCGTAATTTTACGAGATCATGTGTTTATCAGATATATATAAAATCCTTCTGTGACTCCAACGGCGATGGTATAGGCGATATACCGGGAATAACGAGCAAGCTCGACTATATAAAAAGGCTCGGCGCGGATTATATATGGATAACCCCGTTTTTCTGTTCGCCGCTGAACGATAACGGATATGATGTTTCGGATTATAGGAATATAGATCCTGTTTTCGGAACGATGGAGCAGCTTGAGGAGCTTATCGCCGAGGCCGATAAGCGCGGGATCGGGCTTATGCTCGACATGGTGTTCAATCATACATCGACCGAGCATGAATGGTTCAGGCGCGCGCTTGCCGGCGAGGAGAAGTATATAAACTACTATAAATTTGTCGACGGCGAGCCTGACTGTCCGCCTACGAACTGGGAGTCGAAGTTCGGCGGGAACGCGTGGGAGTATGTACCATCGCTTGGGAAATGGTATCTGCATCTTTTTGATGTATCTCAGGCTGACCTGAACTGGGATAATCCTGAGGTGAGAGAGGAGCTTAAGTCTATATTAAGGTTCTGGAAGAGCAAGGGCATAAAGGGATTTCGCTTCGATGTTATAAATCTTGTCTCAAAGCCTGATGTCCTTGAAAACGACTATGAGGGCGACGGCAGAAGATTCTATACCGACGGACCGCGTATACATGAGTATCTTAAAGAGCTTGTGGAGGGCGGAGAGATATCAGATATGCTTACGGTAGGCGAGATGTCCTCAACATCTATAGATAACTGTATAAGGTATTCAAACCCTGATGAAAAGGAGCTTTCCATGTGCTTCAGCTTCCATCATCTCAAGGTGGATTATGAGGACGGTGATAAATGGACGCTTATGCGTCCTGATCTTGGAAAGCTAAAAGGGCTGCTGACCGGCTGGCAGATCGGTATGCAGGAGGGCGGCGGCTGGAATGCGGTGTTCTGGTGCAATCATGATCAGCCGCGGGCTGTATCACGGTTCGGCAGCGATACGCAGTGCCGTAAGGAGTCGGCGGAGATGCTTGCAGGGCTGATACATTTTCTGCGCGGCACGCCTTATATATTCCAGGGCGAGGAGATCGGCATGACGAACGCGGGCTTTACAGATATATCACAGTATAGGGATGTTGAGAGCCTGAACTACTATGACATAATGCTGAGCAAGGGAAAGACGCGTGAGGAGGCTCTGGCGGTGTTAGCCGCGAAATCCCGCGACAATGGCAGAACTCCGATGCAGTGGAACAGCGGCAGAAGCGCGGGCTTTACCGATGGCGAGCCATGGATAGGCATACCTGAAAATCACAAGTATATAAACGCGGAAGAGGCGGCAAGCGATCCTGGTTCTGTGTTTGCTTTCTATCGCAGGCTCGTGGAGCTGAGAAAGGAATATGATATAATATCTGACGGGATCTTTGAGCCGATAGAAACTGTGGATGATATGTTTGCATACAGGCGCCGCCTTGGAGGCGAGGAGCTTACAGTGATATGCAATCTTACGGGGGGAGAGATAAAATGCGGTATAGCTGCGCGCGGAGATCTGCTGATATGCAATTACAGCGGAGACCGTGACAGCACGCTTGCTCCGTATGAATTCAGAGCTTATCTTGTATGATAAAAACAAGCCGGAGCAGGGCTGTAAAGCGGTCCGCTCCGGCTTTTTTGATGTTTTTCAGACTGAGCTGCGGTCTTTGCGGAGTTTTATCATCATTGGTATATCAAGGACTAAGGTTACTACAAGCCCTAAAATAATGATGCCTGCAAGGACCGGTATGTTCTCCGGTTCCGGCGAAGGAAGATGCAGGAATGACGGGAACAGAGCTATCGCTGCCGTAAAGCCTATGATAGACGCTGCGGTCAGGAACAGCCTGAATTTATTGAACGGCATACTTGCTTTCACAACGCCTAAAAGACTTACTGCTCCTACGGTCAGGTATATGATCAGCGATACCTGAGACTTATCTATGCCTGTTCCCAGGCTTATTACAAAGAGTACGATATAGCTTATAAGTATCGCAAGCGCATTAGGCATAGCCGAGCGGAGCGCGTTGTTGAGAAACTTGCCTTTGATCTTTTTGTCATTCTGTTCAAACGACATAAGAAATGCCGGAAATCCCTCAATGACTGCGTCTATCAGCGTTATCTGCAGCGGTATGAACGGAAACTCTGTATTAAGAAATATGCAGAGTATGCTTATAAGTACCGAATATATCGTTTTTATAAAGAATACTCCCGCTGACTTTGTAATGTTGTTTATTACTCTGCGCCCTTCGGATATTACATCTTTGAGCACGGAGAAGTCGGAATCCAGCAGCACAAGCTGAGCCGTCTGCCGTGCCGCGTCACTGCCCTGACCCACGGCGATCGAGCAGTTAGCCTGTTTCATAGCGAGAAGGTCGTTCACTCCGTCACCGGTCATTGCAACGTTGAGTCCGGACTTTTGCATTTCCGATACGAGCAGCTTTTTCTGATTAGGCGATACTCTGCCGAATACCGTATACTTTGCGGCTATCTTTGCGATATCCTCGTCCTTTACGCCTGTCATGTCTATAGCCATGTGAGCGTTGGCTATGCCTGCTCTCTGTGCTACTGCCGATACGGTAACGGGATCATCGCCGGAGATGACCTTAACGGCAACACCCTGATCGTAGAAATATTTTATCGTTTGCTTAGCATTTTTTCTTATCGGGTCAGTCAGTATCAACGCTGCTAAAAGCGTTACATTATTAGGATCAACGGAGTTGCCCGTTATTTCGTCCGTCATGCCTATAACTATGACACGCTTACCGTTTTCAGCTTCCTTTTTCAGATGATCCGGCATAGCACCTCGGCCTATCTTTTCATAAGCTCCCATGACCATGGCTCTTCCGTCAGAGAGCGTTATGCTGCTCCACTTTCTTTCAGATGAGAATGGTATGGTCGATTTGACGGAAAAGCTTTCGCCTGCCGTAAAATGATCCTTTAACGCATAGAAGGTCGAATTGTTGTCAGATGTATGCTGTACATATGTGTTCATAAGCTTGCGGATCAATTCCTGATCGGTATCGCCGAGAGGGATAACGCTCTCTACCTGCATCTTGCCCTCGGTGATAGTTCCGGTCTTGTCAAGGCACAGCATATCGCAGTGGGCGAGGTTTTCAAGAGAAAACAGATCCTGAACAAGCACATTTTTCTTGGAAAGCTTGATGACTCCCGCTGCAAGTCCTATGCTTATGAGGAGGACAAGTCCCTTAGGCAGCATGCCAAGAAGCGCGGCAGATGTGGAGACCACTGAGTCATAAAGCAGGTTTTCTCTTACGAGCAGTGCTTGGATAAACATTATTATCCCGACAGGGATTATTATAAAGCCGGTGAATTTTGTCACCCTCCGCATCGACTGTATAAGCTCTGATTTGGAGGATTTGGCCTTCTTGACCTCATCGACTATTTTGTTCGCATAGCTGTCCTCGTTATCGCATATGACCTCAGCGGTACATTTCCCTGCGATCATAGTGCTGCCGGAAAGCAGCTTGTCTCCGGGGTGTTTTACGACCGGCTCCGATTCGCCGGTGAGTATAGCCTCGTTCACCTCAGCATAGCCGGACTGCAGAACGCTGTCGGCGCATATCATATTGCCGCTTTTTAAAAGCAGAATATCGCCCTTTTCAGTCTCGTCCGGCAGTATATCCACTTCTTTTCCGTCCTTGATTATCGTGACGGAGGGCATTGAAAGCAGAGATAATTTTTCTATCAGCTTTTTTGCTTTTATCTCCTGCGCTATGCCTATAACGGTGTTTAGCGCGATTATCAGGAAGAACAGGATGTTCGACCATGCGCCGACCAGCGCGAGCGCTACAGCGATTATAAGGTTCAGCAGGTTAAAGAGCGTGCAGATATTATCCTTAAGTATCTGAGCGGTCGTTTTTGTAACAGAATTTTTTGGTTTTTTTGGCTTTTGCATATTATTCTGCATCTTATGAAACTCCTTTTATTAAATTGCTTACATATATTATACGCAAAAATCATAAATAGGTTGGTATAAAAATAAGCAATTTATCAGTCAGCAATAAAGTATACTACCTCTGTAGCATCGCCGTTTATCGTTTTTACAAATGCAAAGTTGGGACGGGCATCAACACTCAGAACTGTTTCATATGTATCACCGTAGCCGTCCCAGAGGATGTATTCTGAATCGATGTATGGAACACGGCATGGGCCGTAGATCGAATAAGAAGAATGGTTCAAAGCTCCGGAAGATATTCTTCTTGGGTCTACAAGTCTATATGAATAATCATATGAGTATGACTGCCGGCAGGTCGATAAATTGAAATCAGCGACCTGATCCCGATCGTAAATATCACTGGCTAAATATTCAGAGCCATCTATATCTACTATTTCTGTATTTGTAATAATGCTGAGTGACTTAGCATCTTTTTTGTATATAGGTCCGAAATATGCCTTGACTTCTTTGTTTTCCGACTGCCATGCCCAAAGGTTGCCTTCGCCGTCCTGAATTACAGAATCATCTATCATTTCTGAGAATGATTCGATAGCCTCCGAACGGAAATATGAATAGTCCGATATAGACCTCATTACAGTATATATGAGATCCGTTGTTGCATCGTTATTAGTCTCATAAAGTATTATTTCGCCTTTTTTAAACGTTTCATCTCCGTCATAGAGTACTGTGGTCTCTTCTCCGTTTCTGAGAACAGGGATAGAGGTGTAGTAAGCGCCGTCAACAACGGTTCTTATAGGATCAGCGGTTACTATAGCTATGGGTGTGTCAGCTGTTATATTATTAACTCCGCTTGTTATTATCACGAAGCCGCATACCGAAGTGCCCGGATCTATATCAAATGCGTAAGCGTTATATGTACAGCCGTCAGCAAGCATATTTGGCTTGATCGCAGCTGCTGATGAGCCGCCTTTATTAATAAAGCCGTCAAGGACAAGTATTATGGATGACTCATCGAGCTTGTACTCGCCGAGACTTGCAGAAGCCGAATCGTATACAAGATCTCCGCCGGAAGCGTCAAGCTTATCGAGCATATATACTTTATTGTTTGCCACACTATAATTTACAACTGCGTTTTGTATCCCATTTGCAACGATTTCTGCCTTTGTAAGTTCACCGGATCCAGGGTATCCTTCTGTTGTACCGGCGGCGCAGTTATAGAAATTATTTGACTCTTCAAGCGATGCACATTCGTATTCGACTGTTTCACCATCGGAGGTAAGGAGCCTCACGGTCGGATATGCTTTTCCGGGCTTCATAAAAATTGCGGATATCACACCAGTTTTTTTGGATATGTAGGTCGGGTCAGATCCGGGATCATATCCGGGCAGCGCTGTATCTCCGCTTATGATTATTGCGAGCTTTACATTCCCATCACCGTCAGATACCGTATATGCTGCGTACTCGCTGCCGGTGAGCGCGCTTGCTTCGAGAACATAAGGCATTCCGTTATCGTTTATGTACTCGCCGAGATAGAGGATCGGTACGGCGGATATATCGGTGTCACCAAGCATTGTGCCGTTAAACGGTATTGCCGCACCGCCGTTGGCTATGCCTGTTGCTCCAAAGCTTATCCTCTCCTGTGCTGAGGAATAAGTGCATATAGCGTCTCCGGAAAGTATCCTGTCATTTATATCGGAAAGTGTTATCTCGGAGCTGAGTTCACCGTTTAAGGTCTCGCCGGTAGCGGCAAGATAGAAGTTCTCTGCGTCCTCCTGCGTTTTACATGTATATTCTATTATATTTCCGGCACTGTTTATCAGCCGTACTGTGGGCAGAATATCCCCGGCTCTCATGTACATAGCCGTTATCACACCTATCTCGTCCTCTGCATAACTGGGATCTGATGCCGGGTCGTAATCCGGAAGATCAACATTACCTCCGAATATAAAGCCAAAGCGGAAATTTTGGCGTGAATTCCTGTCATAGAAAAACGCATTATATATTTCATCGTCAGTCAGGTCATCAAGGGTTATCGGATATACGACAGGTGAAGAACCTTTAAGATAATCGGTGATGCATATAAGCTTTGTATATTCATTCAAACTATAGCCGCCCATTTTCTGGACATCTGAGCGGTAGTACAGCTCCGTGCCGCCTCTTCCGGAATCGGTATCCACATAATGGATATTGTTGCCGGTTACGGTATAGGCAAACAGTCCATATCCATCGCTCAGTCTGTTATATGCGGTCGATGCGGGGACCTCATAAAAATCTGTCCATTGGTATTCACCTGTTGCAGCGTAATAAACATTATCCGCTTCTTCACGATCCTTACATTCATATTCAAAAATTTCTCCGTTTTCGTTTACGACCTTGGCTACGGGATAAACTGAACCGGCCTTATTATACATTGCAATTATAAGACCGTAATGATACGGGCTGCCGATCTCTTCATAATCAGCGATCTCACCGTAACAATTTAAATAGAAACAGTATTCGGCAGCAAGATCAAGCTCCTCGAACGCGATAGCGTTGGAAGCACGGTATTCGGTACCGTCTACTGAAATGGTCAAATCCTGCTCATTTATTGAAGTAAGTGAGCCCGTGACAGTGTCTCGGGATACTGTAATATCGTAGAAGCTGCTGTTCTGCATATCCAGACCGTCTGTAACATCATGTTCGATCGATAATATATCGTGCTTCTGCAGATCTTCCAGACCGATCTCATTTCCTTCATGTGTTATACGGAGATATGTTTCAGAAATATCAAAGCTGAAGCTGAAATTGTAATATCCAGTTTCATCTGAGTAGAACTGAGTTGTTGTTACTATAGTTACTGTGTCTCCGCTTTGTGAGATGCTTTCAACTCCGCAGTCGGAAATATGGCTGACGAAAACATAATCATAATAGCCGTCATTTGCAGTAGAACCGGTCTCAGTTACATCAATAAGCGTTATTGCATTGCTGTAGAATGGGTCAAAGTATCTCTCATTGGAGCCTATATCTCCTACACAGACGCCGTTTACATACATTTGGGCGTCTTGAGCAAGTCTGTATTGTATCGTGGATGAAGAATATTCATTTTCGTATACATTTATACTTGTACTTCCATTGTAATCATGATATGATAAGCTGTCAAATAACATGCTGGGAAACGTAAGCGTCTGTTTGTCATTTAGAGACATTATAGATATTATCGTATAGCTTCCATCCTCATTTTTCGCTATCTCTGCTTCGGAATAGATGAACAGCATATCATCTGAGCCGCGCATATTTAATTTCATTGCTTTTTTCTGGGGTGCCAAACCGGTCGCTCCTATAGGACCGCTGCCGTCAAAATCATCTGCATTTTCTATGAGGAAAGCTACTTCGTCATAGCCGAGAGCGGCATCATTTTTGAATGTACCGGTAATGCGCCCCCGTACAGTGTATATGTCTGACGAGGAGGTGAGAGCGAGCTTCTTTGTATAAAGGATATTATCGCCGTCCTTTATATAGAGCACAGCGCTGTCAGGTGTGCCGCTGCATTCAAGAGCGCTGCCGCCGAGGTCCAGTCTGTCCGAGCCTGCCGGGATGGCGATGCTCTTTGAGCCTAAGGCGCTGCCGCCCTGGGAAAGCTCTATCTCTGCGGTGAGCGGCTTCGGCTCACCGGAGGTATCAAGGCGCAGAGTGCCTTCTATAGTGTAGACTTCGTTTGCCGAGCTTATGTATATTGTTGAGCCGGCGCTGTTAAAGCTGAACTCGTTCGAAGGTATCTCCGGTTCCGGTGGAGTTGGAGGAGTTACGCTGCCATCTGCATAGTGTGCTATATAGCCGAAGGCGTTGATAAAGAAGGTATATTCTTCTCCTATTGGGATCTCTCCTGCAAGTATCATGCTGGTGACAGGGTATGCTGTTCCGTTGACGGTTACGGTATTTGCCCTTAGATCGACCACTGACACTGCGCCATGCACTACGTTCCTTGAGACGATAACGTCATAGAAGAATGAATTCGCGAAGTCGGAGGAGACATCATAAGCTATAGAAAGTACGTCATATTCTGTTATCGTTGACGGGTCTACAGTCTCTCCGTTTGTGTCGGTGAATGACACGTGGATATCATCATCGGAAGGATCCCATTCAAGACGTGCGCGGGAGATGAACGCATCACAGCTTTTGAAATATATCCTGCTTTGCGTATCCGATAAAGAGACAGCGTCCACAATGCCGTCTACATAATATGATACCATGATAAAGTCAAAAATACCGTCCGTTTTGCCGTCGGTGTCAGCCGTATCGACAAGCTTTACAGTACCTGTCGGATTATCAAGGATATAGCTTTGCGTAAGCTCCTCCGTGGCAAGCCACAGACTTACGCCGTTTACATATATTTCTGTATCGTCAGCAAGACTGTAATGCGCGGTGCCGTCATCAATGCCGACAGTGAGTGATTTTGACGGCTCCTGACCGGCTTCGCCGGCAAGCTCATAGGATATGAGCGCGCTTGCGGGGAATGACACGGTCTGCTCATTTGACAGAGTCTCATAGTCTAAGATAGTATATTCATCTGTGTCATCGTCAATTATGACAGAGGCCTTTACGTATTCAAACAGTCTGTCATCGATATCGGTATTCCCTGCTTTGGCTGTAAACTGGATAGATGAGGATATATCCATATCCGGTGAATTTAAGACAATAAATGAAACCTCATCGTTATCGAGCCCCAAATTGGTGCGGGAGGTCGCAGTTACCCATCCGTACCATTCGACAGCATTGCCGGGTATGCCTGAAAGCTGCGAAACGTTCCCAAGAGGCTCGCAGCTGCCGTCTGAGGCCCACAGGAAGGACTTGACCGAAGGCGCTTCCGGAGCATAGGGAAGAGTTATCGTGAAGTCGCCCATGGAAAGGCTTTCGATATCCTCGTCCATATGCACGATCGTTGTGCTGATGAGCACATCCCCGTCATACACGGCAAGCACAGCGTCCGCTGCCCGGCTTTCCTTATTGATCGAGCCGTTCAGGGAAATGTTCAGCGTTTCGCCGTTTTGCGTGTAATAGAATTTTGCCGTTTCCGCGTCATTCTGAGCAGCCTGAGTCATTGCCGCCGATGAGGCGAGACAGCAGACCGCAGTCAGTGCGGATACCAGTTGTTTAAGCATAATATACCACTCCTTTTTCTGTTGCTGTGTTTATTATACCATAAAAGGAAATTGCAGTCAAGACCCGGCGAAAATGCCAGTGTAAAAAGATATTGCGATCATATGATATTTATGTTATAATAAACACGAGTAATGTGGTAAAGCCGTTCATCGGCTTTACATTTGTATGTGTTTATTGTAACCGGGTGTAGCGGC
>CAJFVT010000128.1 GCA_904420525.1 uncultured Clostridia bacterium
CAGGAAAGAAAACATCTCTTAATGTAGGTATAGGAGATTATGCTACGGTAGGATCTTATCAGATAAAAACATCAAAGACTTTAAATACAGACGGAGAAACAACAATATCTGTTTATGATGTTTTGGATGAAAACGGAGCAGATATAACAGAATATGTAACACTGAATAATTTTACATCAGACGATACTGAGGTAGTTACAGTTGACGGAACTGGCAAGGTAACGGCTGTAGGCAGAGGTACAGCGACAGTAAGATTTAATATTGCAACAGGTAAGGATAATGCCGCTTCTATGGAGTATACGGTGGACACTTATTACGTAATTGCATCAGCGACAGGTGAATCTACGACAGTGGATATTGGTGCTATATATGATAAGGGTAATGGAACGTATAAAATAACAACATCGAAGGACGGGAAACTGGTTAATGAGACAACAGTTGACCGTTCAACAGCAACTGCTGTTTCCGGAGTTGAAGTTCTCACAGAAAATGCTGTCTTATATAGGGCAACGTATGATGAAAATGAAATTCTTACGAATGTTGCAGTTAACAATGTAACGGCAGGAACCGCTAAAACATCTCCAATTGGTGATGAAAGAATCTATTATTGGAATAAAAACATGACACCTGTAGGCACTGAAACAAATGATATAGAACATGCATTCGTTGTAGACACAACAGATGCTGATATGGTAGAGGTGGCTCCTGTATACTCTGCAACGGTAGATCAGGAGATATTAGTTCCAAGTGCGGCATATAATATTACAGTATCTTTGAATGGCGGCAGTAATAGAACTGATATATATGTAAATGATCAGATGGTCATCAATAATATGAATCAGGGAAGTGATAATTTTACTATACAAAGAGATACGAGCGCAGGTACAACGAAAGACGCAAGTGATGTTGTTATAGCCGAAGGCGGTGCACTGTTCAATCTGCGCGACAATAAGGGTGCAAGTGTTAAGAGTATAACATTTGTGAAATCACCATCGATAGTTGACAGAGCACAGCATATATATATTATAGGTGATTCGCTCGTAGCTGATTATTATGGTGTTGCCCCTGAAGGTCAGGAAGCACTCGTAAGAACGGGCTGGGGTCAGGTTCTTGATAATTATATTGTAGATTCTGTTAAAGTAACCAACCTTGGAAATTCAGGCGCATGGGCTGCTGGTATGCGTGCGGATGCGTTTACAAATGTTTTGATGAGCGCACAGCCGGGTGATATAATGATACTTGAAAGCGGATACAATGATAAACAGCACTCAACATTAGAAGAAATGCAGGAGGCTGTTACCGAGATGATAACCATGGCATATGACATGGGTCTTACAACATTCCTTGTCAATCCAAATGCATCATCGCACGGCACCGGGACAACACCTGATGTTGTATTTGCAAAAGAAATAAGACAGCTTGCAAGTGATCTGGGTGATAAGACAACCCTGATAGATCTGTCACAGCTTAGCTATAATTTCCTTATGGAACATTACAATGGTGACTGGGATACAGTAACTACCTACTATAATAATTCGGCCGATAAACTTCATTCCACAACGAATGCGGCTAATTGTTGGGCTGCGATAGTTGTACAGGGATTATATGATAATGGTTTTGCTGATATAGTAGATACCGAGTATTCATATCATTTTGATGATGGTACGGCTGATGGTGTAACGGTTCAGATAGATACATCATCGAGCAGTAACTAAAAATAATATAAAAATTTATTCTGTGATAAAAACTAATGAACGTCCGTGAAATTGATAATAGTAACGGTTTCACAGCAAGACCCGGTCTCGAAACGAGACCGGGTCTTGCTGCGTTATACCCTATAAATATATTTTTCCTTCCGCGGTTTTGCGGGGACTTTTTCACCGTAGCCTAAAACGCAGTGCCCAATTCCCTCGTAATCGCCCTCAATGCCCCATTTTTTAAGGAGCGCTTTGCCCTTTTCAGACTCAAATTCCTCCTTGGCTCGGTGGATCCAGCAGGAGTTGACGCCTACTGCTTCGGCAGCATTCATGAGGTTGCCCATAACGAGCGAGCCGTCATAAAGATATGTGCCGATACTCTTGTCGGCAAGCACGACTATAACAGTCGGCGCGCCGTAGAAAGGATCAGAAGCTGTTCCCATTATATCAGCATTCATTTTTGAAAGCTCAGCGATGTCCTCTTTGTTTTGGAGGACTACCATGATGGGCGATTGTCTGCCCATGCCGGTTGGCGCGTATTCTCCGGACTTAAGGATGGCATTGAGCTGCTCGTCCGTTATCTGACGTCCGTCAAAGCTCCTGCATGAACGTCGGGATACCAATGTGCTTATTGTTTCATTCATATTGCATTACCTCCGGTATTTATTTCTTAGCATTATTTTAACTTCGCAGCTGTTTTCTGTCAAGTGATAATATCATAGCTTATTATGAAAAATACATATTTCTGCAGCCCCTTTTATGCACTTAAGTTGTGAATTAGGCTAAGGTGTGATATATATCCTCGTTCCGACCGGTATCATGCTGTAGAGCCAGTCTATATCGACCTTTTTAAGTCGTATACATCCGTGCGACAGCTGCATGCCGACTCTTCCGTCATATTCGGAGCCGTCCTGATACAGGAACACGGAATGAAGCGCATAGCCGCCGTAAAAGATCATACACGGTCCGACATAGTATGTGCCGTAATCCCACCGCGACATGCTGTACTGGTATTCATAGGAGCCTGTTATCGTGGGAGTCCCGGGAGCGCCTATAGCGCAGGTCGCCTCACGTATCTGCTTCCACTGGTACTGCTTGCCGAGATATACTCTCACCTTGTATTCGCTCAGCGATACCCATATGAGATAATCCGTCCGGCTCGATATCCCGTTGCGGTTGACGGGGATATTGTTGAAATAATCCGTCACTCTGGGAGAAGCGGTCATATTTATGCTGAGCGAGGTATAATTGTCGGTCACCTCAAGCGTGCTGCCCAGTGCGTCCGAGAATGTGCGGAGCGCGGCGAATGCTGCGCCGTCAAGCCATATGGTCTTATGCTGGGCGGCAAGATCCGTTCCGAAAACGGTCGTGTAGTCGGTATCTATGTTGAAATAGATCTTGTCGGGACCAAGCGAGGTCACCTCAACATTATAGGCGGGATCATAATATGAATCCATGCCTATATACTGAGCGAGCTGGCGCACCGGAACCATTGTTACTCCGTCTATCACGCGTGCTCCGGGGGAGAGCGGGACTTCCACGCCGTCATATCTGAGCGACACGCTCTTCTGGAAGCACGGCACCGCGCTCATTTCAAATGAGTCCTCAGCGATGCTTTCACCGTTTTCATTAGTATATGAGTATGTAGTGATCGTGAACGAATCGCCAACGCCGTATATATCGTCATAGAAGCGGAGCCGGCTTAGCCCGTCTGCGAGCTTGAGTGTGAAGCTTTCTCCGATAGTGTATTCCGGAACACTGAAGGTGTATGTGAGCTCTGTCGTTATGCCGCCTACCCAGAGCGCATCGAACGCAAGCAGTTCTCCGGAGGTCGAGTAAAGCTCCAGCTTGGCAAATGAATCTATAGTATATGGCTGCTGCTCCATAGTAACGTGTACAGTGACCTTTGAGGAGCGCGGACCTGTATCTGCCGGAGCCTGCGCAGCTTCCGTTGGCTGGGCGGCGGTTTCAGGCGATCCAGCAGCGCTTTCGGACACCGCCGCTTCCGTTCCTGAAGGCGCGTCCGTTTCGGAGGCTATCGGTTCGCCGTTGACTGTTATCTCCGGCTCGGCCTCCGCGGCGAATACGGGCAGCGCCGACAGGAGCATAGCCGATGTAAGGATCAGTGACGTTATTTTTTTCATATATACATCCCTCCTGATGATCTGTTAATTGATTTGTTTAAGAAAATTGCCGGTAAAGAAAGGTTAGTATCTCTCCGCGGGTACATTCCTGGTCGGGGGTAAAGGTGGTGTCGCTTGTGCCGTTGGTGATGCCCTCTTTCACCGCCCAGACAGCGGCATCTGCAAACCAGTTCCCGGCAGGCACATCTGTAAAGCCTGTGCTGCCGGCCACGCTTGGTTCCCCGGCCAGCCGGTATAAGAAAGTTACTGCCTGAGCTCGCGTTACTGTATCGTTCGGGCTGAATGTGGCAGCGCTGGTGCCGCTGGTGACGCCTGTTTCCAGCGCCCATTGTATGGCGTAATAGCCGTCACGGTCAGAACGGAGGGTCGGCGCGTCTTGAAACGGCTCGCTGTCGATGTCGGCAGGTTGGGGAGAACCCATCAGCTTCCACAGATACCGGACAATTTCCATGCGTGTGCAGCCCTTGTCCACGCCGAGACTTCCGGACACAGCCACGCCCTTTCCCTCTAACAGCTGGCATGTGGCCCATGCGACCGCGTCATAGTAAAAAGCATCCTCTTTGACGTCGGAGTAGTAAAGAGGTTTCCCGAGGAAGCTGTCGGTGACGTTCACCTGGCATTTGGCGCTGACGTTCCCCGTCTGGCTTTCGGCATATATCTCGGTATAGCCCTCTGCAACAGCAGTTACACGGCCGTTTTGATCCACCGTGGCAATAGAGGGATCCTGGCTGCGCCAGGCAACGCTCTGAGATGCGGTACGCGGCAGTACATATGGCAGCAGCTTCACTTGCTCTGCAGGCATCAGCTCAACATAATAGGCTGATAAATTGATCCCGGTAGGCTCGGAGCCGGAAGCCTCGTCATACACTGTTATGATAGCCATGGCGCTGAATATTTCACCGTTCACAGGCTCAGCAGTCTTTGCTGTTAAGACGGCTGTGCCCGGGGATACGCCGGTAATGGTACAGCTGTTCCCGAGGCCGGAAGCGGCAGCGACGGAAGGATCGTCAACTTCCCAGATGACCGGGTATTCGGGAGCGCCCTGAGGCATGAAAAGCGCGGTGGTGTAGAGATTTTCGCCCACTTGAACATTAAAACCGCCTTCAGGGTTTGACAAGGACAGAGATTCCAGCGCGGTACCCTGTTCCACAGTCACAGCCGCTTCAGCACTGTATCCGGCAAAGCCCAGCGTCAGGGTCGCGGTGCCTGCACCGACCGCAGATACGCATATGCCCCCGTTTTCCATGCTGAGAGAGACCACGCTGTCGTCACTTGTGCGGATAATATCAGGCACAACGGGAGTTTCGCCGTTGCAGACATAAATAATATCTTTTTCGCCGCTTGCCAATTGCAGGTCAGTCTCGCTCAGCTGCAGGTCAATATACTGCTCTGCAGTTTCAACCGAAAAGAAGAAGTGTTCCTGTCCCGAAGACGGGGTCGCTTCCGGAGTGCCGGCAGCTGAAGTAAAGGTCTGCACCCAATAGCTGTGTCCTGCCAAATCGCGGACGCAGGCAATGCCGACCGATGCATATGTGCTGTTCATCATATTGGTTTTGTGACCGGGTGAGTTGTACAAGCTTTCCGTGGCAGATGCTGCATCCGAATTGCCTGAAGAATAGTGAATATTCTCGGCCATATCTTTTTTTGCATAAGCAGCACCGGACGGTCGGGCGGTATCAAAATCCTGTCCGTTTGGGCGTGTATGGCTGAGTGATATGGTACACTCGGCAGCGCGCTGCACCGCCATTTCCATCATTGCCTCATCCATAACAAGTTCACCAATGCCTGCTTCACGGCGGAGCGCGTTTAGCTCTTCCAGCGCTTCATAGGCTGCGGAGTAGTCGACCTCTAGATCCACTTTCACCGTAACGGTCGAGTCAGCATATGCGGGACCGGCCAGACATATACAAAAAACGAGTGTCAAAAATAGAGATACGATCCGTTGTTTCATAAAAATCCCTCCTGATGATCTGATATACAGGCATAGAAGACAGAGCTTCAATGCCTGTATTATATATCTATTTTAACATTATATCATCAGTTAGTCAATAATATTTTTATCGGAAATGTACAAAAATCAAAATTTATTATTTATGGTAGGAAGCGCCTGAATTTATCATAAACGCCCTGTAGATCTGTTCTGCAAGAACAACGCGCATCAGCTGGTGGGGAAGGGTTATCCTTCCGAAGGACATGCGCATATCCGAGCGGCGCTTGACCTCGTCGGAAAGACCGAGGGAGCCGCCTATCACGAACACGATATTTCCCGGATACATCGCAGCCTTTTTCAGTGTGCCGGCAAGCTCCTCGCTGCTGACGGCACTGCCCTCTATGCACATCGATACGACAAAGCTTGACGGCTTGAGCTTAGCGAGTATCCTTTCGCCCTCTCGCTGCTTTATCTTTTCGTTCTGCTTTTCAGAGGAGTTCTGAGGGATGCTTTCATCCGGAAGCTCGATAATGTTCAGGGAGGCAAAGCGCTTTATCCGCTTTGAATATTCGCTGACGGCATCTGTATAGAATTTTTCTTTGAGTTTTCCAATGCAAATTATAGTTACATTCATGTGCTGGTCCTCATATACGGAAATCTAATGTAGGGATATGCCAGGGCCGGCGGTGTCAAGCGCGCTGAACCTTGTCACACTGTAGCGCTCCGCTACCTGGAGTGTAACATCGGTGTCTATTTTCACGCCGTTGTCGGTAAGCTTGTTAAAGACCTCCATCTTGGCGATCTCAGGCATATTGTTCTTGTCGCTGAGATGACCGAGCATTATATGCTCCGTGCCGCTTTTTACAAGCTCCAGCGCCGCCTCGGCAGCGGTCTCGTTCGAAAGATGACCGATGTCGCTCAATATACGCTGCTTCAGCGGGTACGGGTATTCCCCGAAGCGCAGCATATCTACATCGTGGTTCGATTCAAGGATTATGCTTTGGCTGCCCCTGATAGCGTCCATCAGTCCGTCCGTTATATGTCCGATATCGGTAGCGATGGTCAGCTTGGTGTTTTCAAACATGAAGCTGTAGCCGCATGGCTCTGCCGCGTCATGCGGGATAGAGAATGGGACTATGCCTATTCCGCCTATTTCAAGATCCGTCCCAGGTTTTACTGTCACGCGTGCGTCATCGTCTATCCTGCCTATGTCCATGGCGTTGTGAGTTCCGGCCGTTGCGTACACCGGCAGCCCCAGACGGCGCGCGATTATCCCGACTCCCTTTGTGTGGTCGCTGTGCTCATGCGTGACCAGAACGGCGCTCAGACTTTCAGGGCTTATGCCTGTCTGCTTTATCAGCTCCAGCGCGCGCCTGCCCGATGTGCCGCAGTCGATCAGGATATGCACCTTTCCGTTGGTAACGAGCGATGCGTTGCCCGATGAACCGCTTATAAGTGAATACATTTCAAACATATATCAAAACTCCGAAATAAAGGGGCTGCTGCAAAACCGCAGTTCCGCTCAGCCCCCGTTTTTTTTATCTTATTATTCTGAAAAAGCTCAGGTGCCTCAGATCGGTGTACGCCGCGATCGGACGCAGCATGATCATATATAATCGTCCTCCAGCACCTGGACTCTCTGTATATCTCCGCCGAGCGAGATAAATTTGTCCTCAAAGTTTTCATAGCCGCGGTCTATATGGTATATATCGCGGATCTCGGTAGTACCCTCAGCCATAAGCCCCGCGATTATCATAGCCGCTCCGGCGCGCAGATCCGTTGCCCTGACGTTTGCGCCTGTAAGCTTAGGGACGCCGTCGATTATGGCGAGCTTGCCCTCTACGCGTATATCAGCGCCCATGCGCTTGAGCTGGTTAACATATCTGAACCTGTCCTCCCAGACCCCTTCGCGGGCAGTGCTCGTTCCGGGTATAGTGGTGAGGAAGGTGACGAGCTGAGGCTGCATATCGGTAGGATAGCCGGGATATGGCAGCGCTATGAAGTTTATGCGCCGCAGCGCTGCTCCGTCCTTGACCCATACCCGGACGCTGTCAGTCATATATTCCACATTTACTCCGGCTTCGATCAGCTTTGAGCCTATTATCTCAAGATGCCTCGGTATAACGTTATGCAGAGTTACATCGCCGCGCGTGGCTGCCGCTGCTATCATAAATGTCCCTGCCTCGATCTGATCCGGGATTATGGTATAGGTGCTGCCATGGAGCGAGTCCACGCCCTTTATCCTTATAGTGTCGGTGCCGGCGCCGCGCACCTGCGCTCCGCAGTTGTTCAGAAAGTTAGCAAGATCAACGACATGCGGCTCCTTTGCCGCACTTTCGATCACAGTCGTACCCTTTGCAAGGACGGCGGCAAGTATAGCGTTTACCGTTGCTCCTACTGAAACTATGTCAAAGAATATATGCGCGCCGCACAGCTCGTCCGCCTCGGCAACGAGTATGCCGCGTGAGGAATCTATATCCGCGCCCATAGCTTCAAAGCACTTTATGTGCATATCTATCGGTCTTGTGCCGAAATCACAGCCGCCGGGAGGATCGACCTTGAAACGGTGGAAGCGCCCGAGAAGCGCGCCCATGAGATAGCTTGAGCCGCGCATGCGCCTTGTCAGGTCACTTTCAGGCTCAAAGGAATTTACTTCAGTGCAGTCCACCTCAACTGTGTTTTTATCTATATATTCTACCTTGGCGTTCAAGCCCTCCAGTATTCTCAAAAACAGCTTTACATCCTTTATGTCCGGCAAATTCTCTATTCTGCAGGTCCCCTTAACCAGCAGACATGCCGGAAGGATAGCGACAGCGGCATTTTTTGCTCCGCTTATGGAAACATCGCCGCGGAGCTTGTTTCCGCCTTTTACCAAGAGTTTCTCCAACAGGTACACCCCTTCAATAAAACATCATTTGCTCCGGATACCGATGCGCGCTGCTTCTATGACGATCGGATATGTACTGCAGCCTGTTTTTTTCGGTATTTGATCCGGTGCCTGTATACTAAAATATCATACACACTAACATATCATATTAAGTATAACATACAAAGCTCTAAAATGCAAAACAATTTTTATTTGTTTTATACATTGTAAAACAAATGTAAGGCAAATAAAATATATTTGTAACAAATAGACAAACCTTTCACGAAAAAAACAGCCCGCTGATGCAGACTGTTTGTATCCATCAGGAATCTGAACCGTATCAGACAGCGCGCTGTACCTTTCCCGAACGGAGACAGCGTGTGCAAACATGAACTGTCTTGTGAGCGCCGTTTACTACGGCCTTTACTTTTACTACGTTCGGCTTCCAGGTCCTGTTTGAACGTCTGTGTGAGTGTGAAACCTTTATACCGAAGCTTACACCCTTGCCGCAGATATCACATTTAGCCATTTCTATACACCTCCTGCTATAAAAGCGCATTGCGCCAAAATCAAACAAACATCAAAAATTATTTTACCATACTTTTTTTCTTTTTTCAAGTCTTTTATGCGTTTTTTTTTTATTTTTTCAATATTTTTAAAAATACTATGATTTTGTAGTGATTTATTGGCTAATTCTTATATATTATTCACCAAAATTGTATTGAAATAGTCCGGCAAATATGCTATAATAATTACGGATGAATTTATTGCGGCGGAGTGAAGCGGCGCACTGAGAGCCCTGCGGAAATGCTGTAATAATAAATACGTACAAACCTGCGCGGCAGTGGTCTGCGCGTGAAAGGAAGGTTGTTCTTTTTATGGAAAGTACCGCAAAACTGCCTTTGGGGAAAATAATTGAAAAATTTGCCCTTGAGGTCATATATGAGCCTAAAGATATGGATTCGGTTTTTGTTACCAAGTCGGATATCAACCGTCCGGGACTGCAGATGGTGGGGTTCCTTAAGAATTTTGACAGTGAAAGAATACAGATAATGGGCATGGAGGAGTTTAACTTTCTTGAGCAGTTTGCCGTCGAAGAGAGAAAAAAGCGTCTGGAGATGTATTTTGCGCAGTCGTTCCCGATGCTCGTTATAACGCGCAGTCTCCAGATATTCCCGGAAATGCTTGAGTATGCAGAGCGGTACAACATACCGCTGGTGCGATCCGAGCATGGCACCTCGCAGTTCATGAGCATGATAATAAGGTATCTGAACGAGCAGCTTGCGCCGCGGAAAACGCGCCACGGCGTGCTGTGCGAGATATACGGAGAGGGTATACTTATAATGGGAGAAAGCGGCGTTGGAAAGAGCGAGGCGGCGATAGAGCTGGTCAAGCGAGGACACCGTCTGGTAGCGGACGACGCGGTCGAGATCAAAAAGATATCGGATTCGACGCTGATCGGCTCGTCGCCGGAGATAATACGCCATTTCGTGGAGGTGCGCGGTATCGGGATAATAGATATAAAGGAGATCTTTGGTATGGGCGCCATCAAGGACGAGCAGCAGATAGACATGGTCATACATCTGGAGCCGTGGGAAAAGGGCAAACAGTACGACCGTCTGGGGATGGTGGACGAATATACTAATATAATGGGGATAAATGTTCCGTCGCTCACGATACCCGTTAAAATGGGAAGAAACATTGCGGTCATAGTTGAAGTCGCGGCAATGAACAACAGACAGAAAAAGATGGGTTATAACGCTGCGGTGGAGCTGAATAACCGTCTTATGCATCAGATGGAGGAGCAGCTTAATCTGCAGTAAAACAGGACAGAGCCTTTGAGACCGCACAGGGAGCCGTCAGCTTTTTGCGCGGTTTTCTCTTAAAGCGGCAAAGGCTGCGGCTGTGCGCTCACCGTGACGAAAAGGAGTTGAACATGAGGATCAAATTTGATACACATACGCATACGCTGGCGAGTACTCACGCGTATTCGACTGTTTCAGAAAACGCTACCTTTGCGGCGAAGATAGGGATGGACGGCTTTGCCGTTACCGATCACGCGCCCGCGATGCCGGATGCGCCGCATGAATGGCATTTCAGAAATCTGAAAAATCTCCCAAAGGAGCTTTTCGGCAGAAAAATACTCATAGGAGCGGAGCTGAACATACTTGATCTTGAAGGGAATGTGGATCTTGAGGACTGGCTCCTTAAGAGGCTGGATGTCGTCAATGCCAGCATACATTCTCAGGCGTATAAGGACTGCGGCGCAAGGGATCATACGAGTGCCTATGAGGCGGTCATAAAAAATCCGGACATAGATATAATATGCCACTGCGGTTCGCCGGATTTTATGTTTGATTATGAGTATATAGTTAAGCTCGCGGGTGAATATAATAAGCTTATAGAGATAAACAATCACACTTTTTATGTAAGGAAAGGGAATGTGCAGAACTGCCGGCGCATAGCCGAGCTGTGCAAAAAGCACGGCACCGGGATAGTCGTCAGCTCAGACGCGCATTTTTTCACTGATATAGGCAACTACAGGGAGGCTGTACGTATGCTTTACGAGCTGGAATTCCCGGAGGGGCTGGTGATGAACCGTACCTACGAGAGCTTCAGGGAGTTCATGGAGGGAGCGCGGGGCAAAAAGCTCTGCAGCTGGAGGCTTGAGACCTGCTGAGATGCGCGGGCTCAGACCGTTTATAACCGGTTGACCGCAGGAACGGCGTTCTGCGGCCGCCGGACCGATAACAGAAAGGGGATAACTGTCATAGCTATAGATAGAAATATAACGGAAAAATTCAGAGCGGTCTCTGATGAGCTGCTTGAGAACGAGCCGATGAGTGCGCATACCTCGTTCAAGATCGGCGGACCGGCGGATATGTTCGTCAGCGTGAAAAGCGCCGGGGAGGCCGCCGCGCTTATAAGACTGGCAAGGGAAAATGATGTGCCTTATATGATAATGGGCAACGGCTCGAATATGCTCGTGGGTGACAGAGGCATACGCGGGCTTGTTATACAGATAGGAAAGAAGCTCGCGGGTTCAGAGGTGGACGGCAGCGGGGTGAGAGCCGGGGCAGGGATACTTATGTCAAGGCTCGCCATGGTCGCGGCAAAGGCGGGACTGAGCGGATTTGAGCCGCTTTCAGGGATCCCCGGAACGCTGGGCGGAGCACTGTTCATGAATGCGGGAGCATACGGCGGCGAGATCGGCGATACGGTAGTGAGCGTGACATATCTCGATGACAGCGGGGAGCTGCACACCATATCAAGAGAGGAATGCGGCTTCGGATACAGGCACAGCGTTTTTTCCGGCGGAGGAAAGTATATAGTGTCGGCCCGGCTGGCGCTCAGTCCAGGCAGTGAAGCGGAAATAAGAGATAAAATGGCTGAGTACAGCAGACGCAGGAACGAGAAGCAGCCGCTTTCACAGCCATCGGCCGGAAGCACCTTCAAGCGGCCTGAGGGGTCTTTTGCCGGTAAGCTTATACAGGACGCCGGGCTTATGGGCTTTGGCATAGGCGGAGCGGCTGTGAGTGAAAAGCATGCCGGCTTTGTGGTGAACAGGGGCGGAGCGACGGCTGAGGATGTTCTGCGCCTTATAGAACACATACAGAAAGCAGTGGAGGACCGGTTCGGAGTAAGGCTTGAGCCGGAGGTAAGGTTTGTCGGAGAAAGATAAGGATCGGGACATTGCGCCGCGGATCGGAGGTACAGTTATGGATTTTACAATTTTGACCGGGATGTCAGGTTCCGGAAAAACGCAGGCGATCCATTTTTTTGAGGATCTTGGGTATTTTTGCA
Organism: uncultured Clostridia bacterium; assembly: GCA_904420525.1. Classification (GTDB taxonomy): domain Bacteria; phylum Bacillota; class Clostridia; order UBA1381; family UBA1381; genus Ornithomonoglobus. The sequence continues at coordinate 12,442 of CAJFVT010000128.1, forward strand.
TAGACAATATGCCGCCCGCACTGATACCGATGCTTGCGAACATGCTTGCAACGGTCAAGGATAAATTCAGGAATGTGGCGCTTGTTATAGATATTCGTGTAGGCGATATGATAAACGAGCTGCTTGGACAGGTAGAGGAGCTGCGAGAGACATATAATGTGCGGCTAATATTCCTTGACACGAATGACAACACGCTCGTGAGCAGATATAAGGAAACAAGGCGAAATCATCCGCTGAATAATCCCGACGGACTTCTTGCTTCCATACAGGAGGAGCGCAGGATGCTTTTCAAGCTGCGCGAAAGCGCCGACTATGTCATAGACACATCGTATATGACGAATAACCAGCTTCGTGAAAGGTTCATGGATATATATAATCTCACCGCGGTGAATTCCATGTTTGAGATAAAGGTCCTCTCGTTCGGATTCAAGCATGGGATCCCGACTGATGCGGATCTGGTGTTTGACGTGCGCTGTTTCCCCAATCCTTTCTATGAGCCGGAGCTCAAGCATAAGACGGGGAACGACAGGGAGGTACAGGATTATGTTATGAAGTTCCCGACCTCTCAGATGTTTTTTGAGAAGCTCAAGGATATGATGGGATTTTTAGTCCCGCTTTACGTTGAGGAGGGCAGGCGTTCGCTGGTGATAGCGATAGGCTGCACGGGCGGTCATCACAGGAGCGTTACGATGGCGAACAAGCTTGCTGAGGCGCTCAGCGAATCGGGCTATACGGTCGATACGGTACACAGGGATATCAGGATATGAAGGAATTAAAGATCGCAGCCATAGGCGGAGGCACAGGGCTTTCGACTATGCTTAAGGGATTAAAGCTGCATACGCGCAAAATAACGGCTATAGTTTCAGTCGCGGATGACGGAGGCTCCTCCGGTATCCTGCGCAGCGATATGGGGATGCTGCCGCCGGGAGATGTGCGCAACTGTATTGCCGCGCTTGTCGACATGGACGGACAGTATGCGGAGCTTTTGAATTACAGATTCAGAGACGGCGTTTTTCAGGGGCATACGGTAGGGAATATGATCCTTGCCGCGATAAATGAGACCTCCTCGAATTTTGACGAGGCGGTATCCAAGCTGGCTAGACTTGTGGGAATATGCGGAAGGGTAGTTCCTGTTTCGAACGAGTCGATAACGCTCGGCGCGAGGCTTAAGGACGGAAGCGTTATCGAGGGAGAATCGAATATAGGCGAAAGGAAGGGAAGCACCGCGCCTATCGACAGGGTGTTTATAACGCCATCGGATGCAAAGCCCGTTGAGAGCGCTGTGAACGCAATAAATGAGGCCGATATAATAGTGCTAGGACCGGGCAGCCTGTATACGAGCGTTATACCTAATCTGCTGGTCAGCGGTATAACGGACGCGATCCGGGAAAGTCGGGCAAAAAAGGTATATGTCTGCAACATAATGACGCAGCCGGGAGAGACGGAGGGCATGACCGCTTCGGATCATCTTGACGCGATAGAAAAGCATTCGGCGGAAAGGCTGGTCGATTACATAGTTGTAAACGACGCGCCTATACCGGAAAGCGTGAGGGAGGTATATGCCGCTGAAAGCTCAGAGCCGGTATCCGCTGATACCGACGCTCTGGCCAAGCGTGTAAATGTCCTGCACGGGAACATGTTCCTTGTCAAGGACGGACAGGTGCGGCATAATTTCATACGCCTCGCAAGAGGAATAGTAAGACTGGGCGCGGAGAATTGATGATCCGCCCCGGAAAGGATCGGATATAAATGTCTTTTTCATCGGATATAAAGCAGGTGCTCTGCGAAACGGGATACGAGTGTCCGTTCTGCCGCACGGCGGAACTGGCGGGCGTGTTCTGTTTCACAGGACGGCTGGAGGAGAGTAATATACGCTTCAATTCCGCCTCAAAGACAGTCGTGAGCCGTATAAAGAGAGCTGTTCTTGAGGAGCTTGGCATCGAAACGGCTCATGAGGATAAAATATTGATAGAGGACGCGGAGGATGTGCGGAGGATGAGGGATAAGCTCGGCGGCTTCAGACCTGAGAGCGAATGCTGCCGTATCGCGTATATACGCGGCGCATTCTTCGGCGGAGGCTCCGTGAGCGATCCGAAGCGGGAATACCATATGGAGTTTGATACGAGGTCCGAGCGCGGGGCGGCGATGCTGATAGAGCTGCTCGGAGATCTTGATATACGCGCGAGGCAGACGCTTCGCAAGGGGCGGATAATAGTATATATAAAAGAGAGCGGCAATATTGCCGATATAATAGGTCACATGAGCGGAGGCAGAGCGGGACTTGAGGTGATCTCGGTCCAGGTCGAAAAGGAGATAAAAAACTCTATAGTGCGGCTCGTGAACTGTGACAGCGCTAATCTGAACAAGCAGGCTAAGGCCAGCTCAAAGCAGATAGCGGCTATAAAAAAGATCAAGGCGGCGCATAAGTGGCAGTCGCTGCCGGAGGTCCTGCGCGAGATAGGCGAGCTGAGGCTCAAATATCCGGACGTGAGCATGGAGGCGCTGGGCAAGATGACCGGACAGCGGATAGGCAAGTCCGGAGTTAACCACAGGCTGAGCAGGATCATGGAGTATGCCGAAAATATAAAGTAAGATCGTGTGATTGCAAAACGCCGCTGCGTTTTGCAATTATATCCTTTGTTTTGCGGTCATATATAAAAATCACAAGGGGGAAAGCATATGGCATTTTGTCATCTTCACACTCATACCGAATACAGCCTTCTGGACGGCGAGGCAAGCATAAAAAGGCTTGTCGCGCGGATAAAGGAGCTGGGTATGGAAAGCTGCGCGATAACGGATCACGGCACCATGTACGGAGTGGTGGATTTTTACCGTGAATGCCGCGCGAACGGCATCAAGCCGATCATAGGCTGCGAGGTATACGTTGCCCCCAATTCGAGATTTGATAAGGTCTACGGGGTGGACAACAAGTATTCTCATCTCATACTGCTGGCTGAAAACAGCACAGGCTACAGAAATCTTATCTATCTTGTCAGCATGGGCTTTATCGACGGCTATTACTATAAGCCCAGAGTGGACAAGGAGCTGCTCCGCTCGCATTCCGAGGGGATCATAGCCCTTTCCGCATGCCTTGCCGGAGAGATACCGAAGGCGCTTTCAAACGGCGATTACGCGGGTGCGAGGAAGGCGGCGTCCGAATACATAGATATATTCGGACGTGACAATTTTTTTATCGAGCTGCAGGATCACGGGCTTGCGGAGCAGAAGCGGATAATACCCGATCTCATAAGGCTTTCAAAGGAGCTGGGGGTCGGGACGGCAGCTACCAACGATATACATTATCTCACGGATAAGGACGCGTTCTATCAGGACGTCCTGATGTGTATACAGATGGAAAAAACGATAGACGACAGCGACAGGATGCGGTTTGAGACCAATGAATTCTATGTGAAGTCGGAGGAGCAGATGCGCGCCCTTTTCGATAATATACCGGAGGCGATAGACAACACAGTAAGGATAGCGGAGCGATGCGATGTGGATTTTGATTTCAGCACGAGGCATCTGCCAAAGTTCGAGGTGCCCGGCGGCGGCGACGCCTTTGCATATCTTTCATCGCTCTGCTTCGAGGGCTTGGAAAACAGATACAAGGAGCCTTCGGATGAGCTGAGGCAGCGGCTTGAATACGAGCTGGGCGTTATAAGGAACATGGGCTTTATCGATTATTTCCTTATAGTGCGCGACTTTATACATTTTGCGAAAACGCACGGGGTCAGTGTCGGACCGGGCCGCGGCAGCGCGGCGGGCAGCCTCGTTTCATACACGCTGGGCATAACGAGCATAGACCCTATAAAGTATTCGCTGATATTCGAGAGGTTTCTGAACCCTGAGAGAGTCAGCATGCCGGATATAGATATCGACTTTGAGCCGAACGGCAGACAGAAGGTCATAGATTATGTAGTGGAAAAATACGGCGCGGATAACGTTGCGCAAATAGTTACCTTCGGTACTATGAAGGCGAAGCTGGCGATAAGAGATGTGGGCAGGGCTCTGAATATGCCTTATGCCGATGTCGACAGGGTCGCAAAGCTTGTACCGCGCGATCTGAACATAACGATAGACCGCGCGCTCGAAACCGCTCCGGAGCTGAGGGCGCTGTATGAGTCGGATGAGGCGGTAAAAAGACTGATAGACACCTCTCGTATGCTTGAGGGACTGCCGCGGCACGCGTCTACGCATGCGGCGGGAGTGGTTATAACAGGCGAGCCTATAGTGAATTATGTTCCGCTCATGCTCAACAAGGATAATTTTATAACAACACAGTTCCCGAAGGACACGGTCGAAAGCCTGGGACTGCTGAAAATGGACTTTCTGGGGCTGCGCAATCTCACGGTAATAGACAACGCGCTTGAGATCATAAAAAACACGCGCGGAGAGGTCATCGATATTGAAAATATAGACTATAACAGGAAAGAGGTATTTGAGCTCATCTCATCCGGGAATACCGATGGGGTGTTCCAGCTGGAAAGCGGCGGCATGCAGTCGTTCATGACCGAGCTGAGACCGGACAGCCTTGAGGATATAATAGCGGGTATCGCGTTGTACCGGCCGGGACCTATGGAGCAGATACCGAGGTATATACACAACAAGAAAAATCCTCAGGACGTGACCTATAAGCATCCGCTGCTTGAGGGCATACTCGACGTTACATACGGATGTATGGTGTATCAGGAGCAGGTGCTTGAGATAGTTCGTGTGCTTGCGGGATATTCGCTCGGAAAGGCGGATCAGCTCAGGCGCACCATTTCCAAAAAGAAGGCAGAGCAGATGAAGGTGGAGCGGCGCAATTTCATTTACGGCTCCGATGACGGAACGATACCCGGCTGTATCAAAAACGGCATAGACGAGGAGACGGCGGTATCGATATTTGACGAGATAAATGATTTCGCAAACTATGCCTTTAATAAATCCCACGCCGCGGCCTATGCGTTCGTGGCATATCAGACCGCGTATTTAAAGACATTCTATCCTGTGGAATATATGGCGGCGCTGATATCTACCATAGATGAGACGGATAAAATCAATCATTATATCATAAACTGTAAGGAGATGGGCATCGACCGACTGCCGCCTGACGTAAACAAGAGCGGACTCGGCTTTACTGTTGAGAACGGTTCCATAAGGTTCGGGCTGGCGGCTGTAAAGAATGTCGGAAGATCCTTCATCGAGCACCTGCTGCGCGAGCGTGAAAGAGACGGAGAGTTCACCTCGTTTGCCGATTTTGTCGACAGGATGAGCGGCGCAGAGATAAACAAGAGGGCGGTAGAGGGGCTTATAATGTGCGGCGCGTTCGATTCCATGGGTATAAAGCGGTCGCAGCTCATGCAGGTGTATGAGCACGCGATAAACGAAGCCTCGGCGCAGATGCACGGGAATATAACCGGGCAGATGTCATTGTTTGACGATGCGGAGGAGAAGCCGGAAATAACATTCCCGAATATAGAGGAATTTCCGAAGCGGGAGCTTCTGAGGATGGAAAAGCAGTCCATAGGCATGTATTTTTCGGGTCATCCCATGGAGGAATATTCGGATAAGCTCAGGGAGCTGTCCGCAAATACAACGCTTGACATAAATGAAAGCGTAACAAAGAATGAGGACGGCGAATACGAGCGTGTTGACGGCGGAATGCATGACGGCGACAGAGTAGTTATAGGCGGAATAATAGAGGCAAGAAAGAATAAAACCACCCGCGCGAAGTCACAGATGGCGTTCATAACGCTTGAGGACGCGTTCGGCTCGGTGGAATGTCTCGTGTTCCCTAAGGTGCTGAACAGGTATTCGGGCGTGCTTTATGAGGGAAACACGCTCCTGGTATCGGGGACGCTGAGCCTGCGTGAGGACGAGGCTCCTAAGATACTGCTCAACGATGCGGAGCCTCTCGATGAGGCGCTCGCCCGTGGAAAGGAAGCCGTGATGCGCGGCAGGGCAAGCCGCAGGGGCGGCGCAGCCCCTCAGCCGGAGACTGGGGGGAACGGTGCGGCGCAGGGTTCGCCGGTGCTGTATATAAGGCTCGAAACAAAGGACGCGCAGACTCTTGGGCATGTGCGCGAGGCGCTTGCGCCGTTCAGGGGCGATGTAGAGGTAAGGCTGTATTTCAGCGATACGAAACGCACCGCAAGGGCGCCGCGCGATCTGTACTTCAACGGCTCAGCGTCAGCCGTGCGCGAGCTGGGCTACGAGTTCGGCGAGGGCAATGTGGTGCTGAAGGAGTAACATGGATCTGCCGGGTATGTGATCATTCGCAGTTTGATTTTCGCATAATGGTCAAATTATTGATGAAAAATTCGTCATTTTTTTTAAAAATTTGTGAAAATACACAAAATATGTTGTGATAAATTATCATAATATCATAGCAATTAACGCTTGAAATTTATTAAAAAATAGTATATTATATTAATAATAAGTATACTGTTAAAGTTTTGACATACAGTGATGATGTGACCGCGAAACGCTGCCGCATTTTGTGCTTACATCAGTAAATGCAGTATTAAAACGGAGGTGCTTTCGAAGATGGAAGAGTATTCCGGAGGCGATTATATAGTTATCAAGGCGCTTGAGAACGGGGTGGACATAATAGGTCTCACACGCGGCAGAGACACTAAATTCCACCATACGGAGCATCTTGAAAAGGGACAGGTGTATATGGCTCAGTTTACTGAGATCACATCGGCCATGAAGATCTGCGGAAAGGCAGAAATATATACGAAGCATGGAAAAGTTGTTTCTGAATAAGGGGTATTAGTATGTGGACGGTTGTTTATGTTTCGCAGAATAAGTCTAAGATAGACAGGCTTATTGCTGTTCTTAACAGCAGCAGTATCATAACTATGCTGAGACTGACAGGGAAGAACGGCTCGGGAGAGTGCGGCGCTTATGAGATATTAGTGCCTAAAACCGAGCTTGATCAGGCGCAGGATATAATATTCGATACCGAGCTTTCAGGGAAATAATGTATGAAAATTTGTCTCTGTGCGCTTTGGCGTACAGCGGCAGACGTATAGATTTTTAATTAGATGCAATTTTTAAAAACCAAAAAATTTAATTGATTGGGAGGCACATTCAATGGAAAACAGAAGCATCAGAACGATCGGAGTGCTTACTAGCGGAGGCGATGCGCCCGGGATGAACGCCGCTATAAGAGCCGTGGTAAGAACGGGAGCCTATCACGGGCTTAAGGTATTGGGCGTTAAGCGCGGCTATAACGGGCTTATAAACGGAGAGATGGAGGAGATGAACGCAAGATCGGTGTCGGAGACGCTGCAGCGCGGCGGTACCTGCCTTATGACTGCGCGCTGTCTTGAGTTCAAAACCAAAGAGGGTGTTGACCGCGCGTGCCAGATAGCGAGAGTGTTCGGTCTTGACGGGCTTGTCGTAATAGGCGGCGACGGCTCATTCAGAGGCGCGCGGGATCTGTCCAACGCAGGGCTGCCGACCATTGCGATGCCGGGAACTATAGATAATGATATAAGCTGCTCGGAATATACGGTGGGCTATGATACCTGCCTGAACACTGTAAAGGATGCAGTCGATAAGATACGTGACACAGCGTCCAGTCATGAGCGCTGCTCGGTGATCGAGGTAATGGGAAGGGCTGCGGGCTATATCGCGCTCGAAGCCGGGATCGCCTGCGGCGCGGAGGTCATACTCGTTCCGGAAAAGGAATACAATTTTGACGAGGACGTTCTGCGGCCTATACTTGAGGCAAAGTCAAGAGGCAAGAAGCACGCTATAATAGTTGTCGCTGAGGGTATCGGCGGTGTTATCGAGATGGCAAAGGAGATAGAGAGCAAAACGGGCATAGAGTCGAGAGCTACGATCCTCGGTCACGTACAGCGCGGAGGCTCTCCGACAGTGCGCGACAGAGTGACCGCGAGCCAGATGGGCGCAAGATGCGTTGAGCTGCTGCTTGAGGGCAAGGCTAACAGGATTGTGTGTATGCAGAATGGTCTTATCACAGATGTTGATATCAATGAAGGACTGGAGATGAAAAAGGAGATATCCGAGGAGCTTATTGAGCTTGCGCACAAGCTCAGCGTATAAGAATAATAGGGGGCTGTCGCTTTTAGCGCAGAACGCTAAATAGCTTTATAAAGCCATTTAGCTACGAACAAAACGCACAACTCGGAGTATCCGCATACACCGTCGTGTGCGTTTCGTCCGTTCTGCATCTAAAATTGAGCAGCCCTATGCGGGTTCTTAATGCGACAGCCCCTTGTTATTATATTTACTAAGTGATCGCGGAGCGCGGCAGCGTTCTGCGGTTACGTCCCTATATTTTTCTATTTAAGGAGAACGCTTATGAGAAAAACGAAAATCGTATGTACGATCGGACCGGCGACCAACAGTGAGGCGATGCTCAGAGAGCTGATGCTGGCGGGCATGGATGTGGCCCGTATCAACTTTTCACACGGAACACACGAGGCTGCGAAGGAGATGGTCGACAGGATAAAGAAGGTAAGGCAGGAGCTGGACCTTCCTGTGGCTATACTGCTCGACACAAAGGGACCGGAGATAAGGCTGAAGAAGTTCAAGGATGGCAAAGTAACTCTTAAGGAAGGTCAGACCTTTACGCTCTGCACCGGAGATGTAGAGGGTGACGATCAGATGGTATCGATAACCTACGCCGATCTCCCGAACGATGTGTATGCCGGATCAAGGATACTTATAGACGATGGCCTGATCGAACTGCAGGTAACATCGGTGAAGAACGACAAGATCGTATGTATAGTGCGCAACGGCGGCGTTGTTTCCGATTCAAAGGGAGTCAATGTGCCCAACACAGAGCTTTCCATGCCGTATATGAGTGAAAAGGACCGTGCCGATATCATCTTTGGCATAGAGCAGGATTTTGATTTTATAGCTGCCTCGTTCTGCCGTACCGCGGAGGATGCTCTGGAGATAAAGCAGCTGCTTGAGCGCAACGGGGGACGTGATATAAACCTTATAGCAAAGATAGAGAACGCGCAGGGCGTTGAGAATATAGACGAGATATTGAATGTTGCCGACGGGATAATGGTAGCGAGAGGCGATATGGGCGTTGAGATTGATATGCAGGATCTTCCGGTAATACAGAAGGATCTCATACGCAAGACGTACCGTGCGGGAAAGCGTGTGATAACGGCTACGCAGATGCTGGATTCAATGATAAGAAACCCGCGTCCGACACGGGCTGAGGTGAGCGACGTCGCAAACGCCATTTATGACGGCACGTCGGCGATAATGCTTTCGGGCGAGACCGCGATGGGAAAATACCCGATAGAGGCGGTAAAAACGATGTCATCCATAGCGGAGAGAACGGAAAACGATATAGACTATGTCAAGAGGCTCAAGCTGATGGATTTTGAGAGCGGCTTTGACGTTACCAACGCTATCTCGCATGCGACCTGTACAACAGCGCACGATCTCGGAGCTGCGGCGATAATAGCGCTAACGTATTCCGGCGGCACTGCAAGGCAGATATCGCGTTTCCGTCCCGCCTGCCCTATAATCGCTCCAACGCTGAGCGAAAAGGCAAGGCGGCAGCTAAATCTTTCATGGGGAGTTATCCCGGTGATGAGCAGCATCGCCGCAAATTCGGATGAGCTGTTTGACAGCGCTGTGGATGACGCAGAGAAGATGAACCTCGTCAAGAACGGTGATCTTGTCGTAATAACAGGCGGTGTGCCAATGGGCGTTGCGGGTACCACGAACATAATGAAGGTGCATCTGGTAGGGCATATACTCGTTAAGGGCGAGGGGCTGTCAGATCTTCATGCTACGGGCAATGTATGTGTATGCCGCGGAAAACGGGAGATGGAGGCAAAGTTCCATGACGGTGATATCGCTGTACTCGACAGGCTGTCCACTGAGATGATATCAACACTGAAAAACGCGTCGGGTATAATACTTGAGGCGTCGGATCATCTTGAGGATCTGAACATACTTTCTATGGCGCTGGATATACCGATAATAGTTGGCGCGGCGGGCGCTACAAAGATACTTAAGTCCGGGACCTCGATAACGATGGACGCATCGAACGGAATGGTCTATGCAGGACACAGCAAGATAGAATTTGAATAATAAGCTTCGGGCAGAAAAAATGGGGCTGATGCATTTTGCAGCAGTCCTATTTTGATAAATAGGATCAGTTTTTGTAGAAAGAAGAGATAAAAATGGCTTATAAAAGTGAAACAAGGCTTACTGTAAGATATGCGGAAACGGATATGATGGGTATAGTTCATCATTCCAGGTATTATCCGTGGTTCGAGCAGGCGAGAACGGATTTTATAAAGAGATCGGGACTCACGTATTCTGAAATGGAGAGGATGGGGATAATGTTGCCGCTCACGGAAACACAGTGCAGGTATCTGTACGGATTGAAGTATGAGGACGAGGTGCTTGTGACGTGCAGGATAGATAAGCTTACGGTGGCAAGGATAGAATTTTCATATGAGGTGTTCAGACTGCCGGATATGACAAAGGCGTCTGAGGGCAGGACAAAGCATGGCTTTGTCGGAAGGGATTTCAAGCCTATAAATCTTAAAAAGACATTCCCTGATGTATGGGAAAAGCTCTCGGCGCTGGCATGACGGATAACACCTAAAATTATTGACATATCGGGGGACCTTGTTATGGATAGTATAAATATAGCGGTGCTCGATGCATCGACTCTTGGCGATGATATAAGCTTTGAAGAGTTTGAGAAATTCGGACGAGTGGAAGTGTATGCCTGTACAGACGCGAGACAGGTGCAGTTCCGTGTCATGGACTCTGACGTTATAATAGTGAATAAGATAAAGCTGAACCGGTCGACTCTCGGCGAGGCAAAAAGACTGAAGCTCATCTGTGTTACGGCTACGGGCTTTGACAACATAGACCTTGACTACTGCCGGTCGCGCGGCATAGCGGTGTGCAATGTGCGCGGCTATTCGACTGATTCGGTCGCTCAGGTCACGGCGGCGATGGCGCTGTCGCTGGTGAACCATATACCGCAGTACGACCGGTATGTAAAGGACTACAGCTATTCGAGAAGCGGTGTGCAGAATTATCTTAAGCCGGTTTTCCATGAGATGAGCTCGCTCACTTGGGGGATCGCCGGACTTGGCAACATCGGGCTGCGCGTTGCGGAGCTTGCTCAGGCTATGGGATGCAGAGTTCTGGCGTTCAAGCGCCGCCCAGATCCGCTGTATAGATGTGTAACGCTCAGGGAGCTTTGCGAAAGCTCCGATATCATATCCATACATCTTCCGCTCAATGACATAACGCGGGGCATCATAGACAGTGAAATGATAGGAGCAATGAAAAGGAACGCCATAGTGATAAACGCGGCGCGCGGCGCTGTCGCGGACGAGGCGGAGCTTGCGGCTGCGGTGCTTGATGGCAGGATAGGCGGTTTGGGCATAGATGTATATTCGGAGGAGCCGCTTTCCGCGTCAAGCCCGTATGTTTCGGTAATGGATCTCCCAAATGTCATATTCACACCTCATATGGCCTGGGGAGCGTATGAGGCGAGAGTGAGATGCATGGAGGAGATAGAGCAGAATATAGCCGCATTTTTCAAGGGCAGAAGAAGGA
>CAJFVT010000129.1 GCA_904420525.1 uncultured Clostridia bacterium
GCATTACCCAAATTTTCTCAAATCCACTTTTACATAATGCACATCGTTTTTAATGCTGTGCTGTGCGCTTTCAATGAGATAGTCCGTGTCATCCACACTCAAAATCATCCCGGCACGGGTATAGCTGTTTACCGCTTCTATCATTTCAAATGAGAATGTCTCGCTTGCCTTGGAACGTTCTGCGAGTTTTTGCTTAGCCACGGTATCTGCATTTTCTTTGTCCGGGTCTATCTTTACAACCTCCTGCAAAAAGCCGTATTTGTAAATGCTGTCCTCATCCTTCAGAACCGTCTTAACCGTATACACGCTGTCCTTTTCGGGTACCACCTTCACGCTGTTTTTCATCTCCTCGATACTGAGGGAATGCGATATATTTCCGCGCAAAAGCGGCGAATAAATGAGCCTTGTGTTCGGCGTGATTCTAAACTCCGGGTATGCATATAAGCTGCCCAATTTGTAAATCCGAAGTCCCTGCGCAGTTACGTCAAAGTTATATCCGCCACCACAGAGTTCTAAACGTATCAGGCGACTGATGAGGATGAGTGGATTGTATTCAGTGATCAGACGGCAGCGACATTCATGTACTGTTCGTTCACCTAAAGAGCAAGCAGCAGAGAATATTCTTAACCGAGATTTTAAAGCAGATAATATAAATGAGAAGTGGCTGACAGACGTTAGTGAATTTAAATACGGAACAGGAAATAAAGCATATTTAAGTGCAATCCTTGATCTCGGTGATAACAGTATTGTGGCATGGGTATTAGGGCATAGCAATAATAATCAGCTTGTATTTGAAACCTTCGATGCAGCAGTCGCAGCCAGACCTAATGCACATCCACTTTTTCACAGCGACAGAGGGTTTCAATATACAGGTCCTGTGTTTGTGAGAAAGCTTCATGAAGCAGGTATGACAAGAAGTATGTCAAGAGTGGGTAAATGTATAGATAATGGTCCAATGGAAGGATTCTGGAGCATAATAAAAACGGAAATGTATTATCTTAATCATTTTGATACATATGAAGAACTGAAAGTTGCAATAGCGAAATACATGTATCACTATAACAATACTCGATATCAAGAAAAATTAGGATTTTTATCGCCGATGGAGTATCAATCAAAATTATTGGCAGCATAAAAATCACTAAAAACTAAGTATACCACACCCCCGGAATATGGATGTGGTATACAAAGATTTTTGTTATTTTAACTGTCTACTTGACAGGGACCCGTGCATGCAGCATCCTCTTAAGGTTTTTTTGATATCAGTTTTATACTTTCTGCGCTAAATACAGCTGTCACCTGTTCAATACAACAGGATCCAGCTTCGTGTCGGATCACAGATAGCTTACAAATGTATCTACTATCGTATTTACATTTTCCACATTTCTTTCGTCAGTACCGTTGTTGATCATCGCTTTAACAATATAGACCGTACCATCGGCATGGAAATAAGTGCTGACTATCCCCTTGCTCTCTTCATTGTCCGCAGAGGTGTATGCGTACTTGTAGCCCTTGTACTCACCGTTGAACTCAAGCAGATAAAAGCCCGTTACTTTGATCGACTCATCATTTCCAAGTGTTTCGCAGAGCTGATCATACGTTTCAACTGCTCTGACATCGGCTGACTTTGATATGTTTATCATATCCGCATTGGTATAAGCAGACGCAACAGTTACCGTAACGTCATTCACATCCGCATCATTTACAACACTTCCCTCAGGGAGCTGGATAGAAAACCCGCCGTCCGGACTCTGATACTGCGTATAACCGTCGATCAGTGCATAGCTCCCCAATACATTTATGACCTGAGCCTGGATCGCAGGCGTAGCTGTAGGCTCAGGATCACCGCTTAGGGAGCAGCCCGATATAGTCAAAGACAACGCTGCCGCTGCAGCAAATACAGCTGTTACATTCTTTTTCATAATATAAATTCCTCCTACACTTCCAGTGTTTACTTAATAATATAATAAAAATCAATATTTGTCAAGAAGAATTATATAAATCAAAAAACATTTTCTATCTTAAGTCTGGAGTTTTCAGGTAAATGTCCGAACAGATATGAAAGAACACGGCATCTGGCGGCAGCCTCCGATCTCCTCTCATCCTCTGTGTAACTGCGCAGTTCTGCTATATTTATATTTATATTGTCTGTTTCCTCATGATCGCCCATGGCTCCGAAAAACATTTCAGCCTCTTTCATACGCACGCTCAGCTTGCTGACTGCCTCAAGAGCCTCGTCATACTCCTCATTCATTATGTGTTCAAAAACGTCGCTGTTCAGTTCTGAAAGCTCGTATGATGCCCTTTCAAGCCTCATCATATGCAATTCGCTTCCGGCTATAAGAAGCGCTGCTATTATAATTGCAGTTATAAAGCTTTTCAATGCCCCTTCCCTCTCTTTCGCTTTTTTCTGCTTGCCTTCAGCTGTACATAAATATCCCCCTCCGCATTGATCGAAGCGATAAAAACGTCTGACGCGCTTTGCGCTCCGTACTTTTTAAGCTCTGCTGCCAGCCATTTCTCACTTTTACCGCTCCTTGCCAGCTCCTGCTCATTAAGTCTGCCGTCTGTAATGACAGTGCATGGGAGTCCGTTATGACGGACATTGCCAAGCCGCATATCCTCTACTGTAACGGTGCGCGCCTCGTCACGCGGTATTACTGAAAGCTTTCCGCTTGTCTCTATCACTGCAACGGCCACATCCGCCACATCATAGCAGCCCGTGAGCCTCAGCTCCTCAAGCAGATCATTTATATTAAATCTGAGCCGTTCCAGCTCTCTTTCATTTATAACTCCGTCATATATGACTATCGACGGCTCACCCGTTATAAATTTTCGTATACTGCGGCTTTTCAGACTCATATACGATGTGATCACCTCCGCTATGATAAGCGTAAGCACCGGGACCACACCTGACAGAAGAGGTATATCGACTGACGCCATAGGAACTGTCGCAAGATCGGAGATCATTATCGCAACTACCAGCTCAGACGGCTGTAGCTCGCCGATCTGCCGTTTTCCCATGATCCTGAGAGAAAAGATGACCGCGATATACAAAAGGAGAGTTCTTATCACTATTATAAGCACTTCTGCATTACCCCCTGAAAAATATCCGTTACGGAATTTTTGCAAAGCCGGTCCTGTACGAGCCAGAAAACCGCATTTTGCTTTTTCCTATATATTATCGTCATTTTTTACATCATAAATTCACAAATTTCTGCTATTTTATGCGATTTTTTTGCCATAAAGCCCTTGACAAATCAGCCGCGTAATGATAAAATAATTTGGTATGAAAAATACGCACGCATAATGGTTTGCACCCGTTGCCGTTTTGCCGCGGTCGGTGCAGAGCTGATTTATGCGGAGGAAACAAACCAGGAGGAATTTTTATAATGGCAAACGTAATTTCAATGAAACAGCTTTTAGAAGCAGGCGTTCACTTCGGACACCAGACAAGAAGATGGAACCCTAAAATGGCTCCGTACATCTTCACAGAGAGAAATGGTATCTACATCATCGATCTTCAGAAAACCGTAAAAAAGGTCGAGGAAGCTTATTACTTCATCCGTGACATCGCAGCTGAGGGCAAGAGCGTGCTTTTTGTAGGTACAAAGAAACAGGCTCAGGACTCGATAAAGGAAGAAGCTGAGCGTGTAGGCATGTATTATGTAAACAACAGATGGCTCGGCGGAATGCTTACAAACTTCCAGACAATAGAGAAGAGGATCGAAAGACTTGCTCAGATCAATAAGATGGAGGAGGAAGGCACATTTGACCTGCTCCCGAAAAAGGAAGTTATCCATCTTAAGAATCAGAGAGACAAGCTTGAAAAGAATCTCGGCGGTATAAAGGAAATGAAGGAGCTTCCGGGCGCAATGTTCGTTGTTGACCCAAGAAAGGAAAAGATCGCCATTGCAGAGGCTAAAAAGCTCGGTATCCCGGTCGTTGCTATAGTTGATACTAACTGTGATCCGGATGAGGTAGACTACGTTATCCCGGGTAACGATGACGCTATCCGCGCAGTAAAGCTTATCGCTTCAACTATTTCAAACGCGATCATCGAAGGCAGACAGGGCGAGGATGCAGCTGCAGAGGAGACTGCTGAGGCGGAAGAAGTTGCCGCTGAATAATCAATAAATATCAAGAAGAGCGCTGCGGCGCGGCGTCTCACAATTCAATACGGGAGGAATTATTATCATGGCATTTACAGCTAAGGATGTTAAGGAATTAAGAGAAATGACAGGCTGCGGCATGATGGACTGTAAGAAGGCTCTTACAGAAGCTGACGGTGACAAGGAAAAGGCTGTTGAGCTCCTTAGAGAAAAGGGTCTCGCTACAGCTGCAAAGAAGTCAGGCAGGATCGCATCTGAGGGTGTCGTTCTTGACTATGTTGACGGAAATGTCGGTGTTATCATCGAGGTCAATGCAGAAACAGACTTCGTTGCAAAGAACGAGCAGTTCACAGACTTCGTAAAGGCAGTCGCTAAGACAGTTGCAGTACAGGCTCCGGCTGATGTTGAGGCTCTTAAGGCAATGCAGATCGAGGGCGGTTCACAGACAGTAGGCGAAGAGCTCACAGAAAAGATCGCTAAGATCGGTGAGAATATGAATATCAGACGTTTTGCAAGGTTTGAGGGAACTGTTGCTACCTATATCCACGGCGGCGGCAGGATCGGTGTTCTCGTTAAGTTTGATACCGACTGCGCTGACAAGGACGGCTTTGATGAGTTTGCTAAGAACATCGCAATGCAGATCGCTGCCGCAGGAGCTCAGTATCTTGACCGCAATGCAGTTCCGGCAGAGGTCGTTGAAAAGGAAAAGGAGATCCTTTCAGTACAGGCGCTCAACGAGGGCAAGCCTGCAAACATCGTTGAAAAAATGGTAGCAGGAAGGATCAATAAATTCTTCAAGGAAGTATGTCTTGTAGATCAGGAATACATCAAGGACGGAGACCTTTCAGTTTCAAAGTATATCGACAAAACAGCTAAAGAGCTTGGCGGTTCAATAAAGGTAGTTGAATACGCGCGCTTCGAAAAGGGCGAAGGTCTTGAAAAGAAAGAGGACGACTTCGCAGCAGAAGTTGCTTCAATGATAAAATAAATAGGACATGGTCTAGCAGCGGCACAGAGCAAAGCTTTGGTGCCGCTGTTTTTTATGCCTGGGCCGTACGCCTGTATATAACAGTAGACCAACAAACATACAGCTTTTTATGTCAAGGTCAGCTTGCGCTATAGCTGATAATTCCGAGTCTGTCAACGCTCGCTTTATTGTTTTATTTTTGTGCGACAGCGTAACGCCTGCCATGATATCTTTGTATATATACTCATTGATCAGCGTTTGCTTTATCAGCTGCATCATATCCGACTATAACGCTGATGGACTTAGCGTCCAGCTTCGCATTTCTTATACTTTACTATATATCAAGCTCCTGCACATAAGCATTATAGGCAGCGTTTAAAGCATTTGCGAGTTGCGTGCTATTACTATACGCGGAACGATAAGCGTTCAGTGCTGCTTGCTCAGCTTTATTGTACAGATTTTGTGCCTCACTTTGAGAGAGCGATGACAATGCATTTATATCTAGGTCAGAGTTTAGATCCCGTCTCAGTACCACTACCAAATCGGAGTTAAAATTAGCCCCCATTGATCTAATTATGGACGCAAAGGCGTCATTGACAAAATCAACATCGTTCCCGTTCTGGTATTCACCGCCGCTATTTCCTGCATTTGAATTGTCATCTTCCAGAAAATCAGCAAGTAAGGCTTTCCCTTCGTCAAGCAAAGTATATCTGCTTTCCTTCAGATATTCTTCGCCGATCAGTATAGCAGTGCAATCTTTTGAAACGATTATCCAAACAGTTTCATCATCTTTTTCCAAAACATAACTTATCTCAGAGTCTGAATTGGTACGCTCCCAGCCGTCATTTGTTATAATATCTATATAGTTATGTAAATCATCCTCGTCCGTTTCGTAAAAATACTTGCTGCCGGATTGTACATAAAAAAGCTCTGTGAAATTATCATATCTGAGCAAGTCAGTACCGGAATAATATCTTAACTCCGGCTGAGGTGTCTCTGTCGGAGCCGCTGTCGGTGTTTCGGTGGGTGTTGCTGTAGCCGCCGGAGTAATTGTTGGCGCAGTAGTCGGCAATGTTGTAATAGTAACGGTCCTTGTTTCTCCGTCCCATTGCACGTCTGCGCCGCTTGCTTCAGATACGGCACGCAGAGGGACAAGAGTGCGGTCATTTACGATCATTGGAGAAATATTCATCGAATATATCGTCTTGGGTACTTCCTCGAAACTCAAATTTTCATCATATGTATAATATAAAAGGACTGGATTATCAACGATCAAACTAATGCATTTATTATTATTAAAATTTATAGCTAAGATCGACCGTGTTTCCCCGTCCCACTCTACATTATACCCAAGCTCTTCAAAGATCGCTCTCATTGGTACCATAGTATAATCGTTGATGATTTGCGGCGGAACATCAAAATTCATTTCTGTGCCGTTCATGATCACTTTTACTGTATCATCAGCGCAAACAGGCGCTGCGACGCTTACGGCTATTGCAGCCGTTAAGCAAAATGACAAGATTTTTTTCTTTTCCATCTTTACCACTCCTTTTACATTTTTCCTCGCAGTTCTACAACCTTGCCTTTGATCTCCACAGGCAAGGTCAAAATCTGCTCATTTGTGTATGTTACTATATTGTAAGCCGGATTTAGCGGTATAAGAGTTATACCCATAACCGACTTTCGCACTTTTTTCAATGTCGCGTCATCGCCATTGACGGCAACGACCGCGATTTCCCCGTTTTCCACGTCTGATTGACATCTGACAATGACCACATCACCGTCCAATATACGGGGACTCATGCTGTCACCGCGTACCAGCAACCCGAAATATTCGCCGCATTCCGCCATGTCGGACGGTATAACTTCGTAGTCGAGTATTTCCGAGATCGCGCTGGTCGGAATCCCGGCTTGTACTCGGCCCAGGACTGGGATTTTTATGCCAGTAGCACTAATAATAGATGTGTTATCCAGCAGCTCAGACATGCTTATTCCGTATAAATCCGCAATTTCTTGTAACTTATCAGTAGGTGGTGTGCTACGCCCACTTTCCCACGCGGATACAGACGTTTGACCTATATATAATTTTTTTGCAAGTTGTGATTGAGTTAAATTATGTCGTTTTCGTAATGTCCTAAGTTTATCTGATAACACTTTTATCACTTCCCTTCATCAATATTATTGCTACCATTTATATTAATATTATACAATAAAATTATTGCTATGTAAAGTGCTCTTATATAAAAATTTATTTATTGTTTTACTAAAAAGTATTGACATAGCAATTAAATTAATGTACAATAACAATATAATTGTTGTTGTAGGTGATAATATCAAACTCGATATCAGAGAAAGACATCTAAGTTCAGGCTTGACACAAGAAGAGCTTGCTGAAAAGATTGAAAAAAAAAACAAGTGACAGCGTCGGCATGAGAGTTATGGAAATCCTATCCCACTTCCGATCTTTTACCACACTTAACCGAAGTGCTACACTGTACAGTCAATGATCTATTTAAGGAGGAGGAATAACCATGGCAGAAAAGAAAATGATGCGCTTGAAGAATTTCTGTACGGAATACGACATACCGCGTGCA
>CAJFVT010000130.1 GCA_904420525.1 uncultured Clostridia bacterium
GACGGTTATGAACACAGTATCGCAGCTCCTGACCAGCTCATCTGCGGAGCAAAAGCTGCTGAAGCCGCTGCGGTTTTCTCCTCTCGTATACACACCGGCCACCGTGACGCCATTATCGTAAAAATAGCGTGCAAGCGAGCATCCCACTCTGCCCGCGCCTATAAAACCTAAAACCAATATTCCCACCCCATTTTAAACAGTATAAAAATGATCTGCGTATTTATTCAAACATATCAAGAAACAGCTTTTCATCTATCACTGATGAAGGCGCAAAGTCATAGGCTGCTATCCGGCTGCAGATACTGCTCCTGAGCTGCATTGACGCCGGATCCTCTTTTGAGAGGTCAAAGCCGCAGAAAATTATCTCAGCCTTTCCTAGCCGCGCCTCGAACAGCGGTGAACCGGGAGTGTTATCAATAAAGTTCGGCACGGTCTCCACTACCGGAGCAATGTCTCCGAAGCCCGAAATGTTCATTCCCTTTGAGCCGTCGAGTATAGATTTCCATTGATAATCCGGATATTTATCCGTTGGGAAACCATTCAGCAACGGATGCTCATTGTCGATGATCGCACCGCACGGTCTGCTTGACGGGAAATGCACAGGCGACCAGAATACCGGTATAAAGCTGCCCTCCAACGGCTTCTTCAGCCGTTCTCCCGTAACTACAGCCCGCCCTCCGTTTTGTATAAGCTCACCGATCTCCCTTTTCTCCGAGATCAACCGCAAATCCCCGGTAGTATCACAGTCAGTAAACACATATATATCCCATGAATTCTTATGACCGCTGACCGAAAGCTCAACACGCAGCTTTGACGGCTCCGGTATCGATGACAGATCTATATCAACGCCTGTTTCTGTACCAGTATATTCAAAAAACAATTCACTGTCTCTGTATATCCTAAGCTCATATACAGGAGCTTCTATCCTTTCTCTGCCGAAGTCGTAAAGGTCAAGCTCCGCCTTCAAGATCTCTGTATTTTTCAAAATGCGCTTTGCTTTGAACAACGGGACTACGTCACTGCAAAATTGTCTGAAATCCTCGGGCACTATAAGTCCCTTTGATCTGAACATAACATCAAGCAGCCCTACCGTTGCGGTGCTTTGTCCCGTATAGTCACAGAGCGACAAAAGCTCAAAGCCGCCGAAGCCCTTGGTGCGCAGCGCACATTCGATGTCCTCCTTATAAAGCCTGACAGCCAGATCGCCCGATGCTTTTATATAATCACTGAGCCGGTCATACACATTATTTTTCTTCATATGCTTTCTGATAACGTCAAAATTTACCGGCAGCATATTCCCCGTATATCGGTCCGCTATATCAACATCCGGATATACGCAGTACTGTCCGACCTCGAATGATATTATCGGAACAGGTACACCCGCTACAGCCTCAGAATAGTCGATGCACGTGCTTTTTGCCGCTTCTTCATGCATAGTCTGGAGCCTCACTCGCCTTCCCCCTGCCTCAAACGCGCAGAGATAATCCTCGCAAGGCAGAACAGGATGATCAAAGTTTGAAGTAAGAGTATATATGCGCCGGTCATCGTACGCTTTTATCTGTGTTGTTATATCCTCCAGCAGTTCAAAATCACCCATATTCTCGTTGCCGTTTGAAAACATTATAAAGCTTGGGTGATTTCCGTATGTCTTTGAGATAGCTGTGGCCTCATGTGTGAAATAATCCCTGTGTATAGGATCCTCGCCCAGCTCCAATGCGCACACATCTCTGTTGAGCCACATAGGCATCTCTACAGATACGTACAAGCCCAGCTCGTCAGCAGCGCGGAATGCGCATTCAGGCGGACACCACGCGTGAAACCTCACATGATTAAGACCGTAGCTTTTTATCGTTCTGAAATTCTCTTTCCAAGCACCTATATCCATAGGAGGATAACCGGTCATAGGATATATCGCGCAGTCGATAGTGCCGCGCAGAAACAATGGTCTGCCGTTGAGCATGAGCCGCTTGTTTTCCGAGCTTATCCTTCGCATACCGAATGCAGTTTCTTTTTCATCGGACACGCCCTCACAGGTGTATTTAACATTTAGGGTATAAAGCGCCGGATCGAATTCGCTCCAGCCTACTATATCCTCTATTTCATAAAACAGATGCTCGACCTGACGCGAATTAAACAGCTCTTTATTAAAATGCTTTTTACCTAGGCTTCTTCCATCCGGGGCTGTTACCTCAAGCTCAAGCTCCGCATTCCTGCGCTCAAACGGTGAATACACATCACTTGTTTCGGTCAGCTTGACCTCTATACCGTTTTCACGCGGGTATACCTGTATGTTCTCAAGATGGAAAAACTCTTCGCATCTCAGCTCTATGCTGCCGATAATACCGTTCCAATACCCTTGAGTATCCACGCTGTATCCGCTGGCCATCGTATCAAGAGCCAGGAGATTTCTGTTATCGATACGGAGCGTGAGTGTATGCCTGCCGGGCGTCAGGCGGCCTGTAAGCTCGTATACATGCGGAGCTGACAGCTCTATTATCTGTCTGCCCACCTTTTCTCCGTCTATCCACAGCTCCGATGCTATATTAACGCGTTCCAAAAACAGCTTTATACTCTTCCCCTCAAACTCATCGGGAATATCTATCTCTCGCTGCAGCCACAGCGGAGCGATATATTCATACCGCTCCCTCGGCGCGCGCACTGCCTCTGCTGTCAGCTCGTCTGCCAACTTCTGCTTCCTTCCTATCCTATTTTCACATGCGGAGCCGGGCAGCATAAAGCCGTCATCTTCAAACCTGTCTTTAAAGAAGCTATCGGCGATTCCCCTGTCGTCATTGTCCGTCCTGTATCTCCAGCTCCCGCTGAGATCTATAATACGCATCAGTTCACCTTCCTTTTTATATCCGCAAGACCTGCATGTGTGCAGTCCAGCGCCAATCCTTCCTCTGCATACCTGCGCGCACCGTCAATATCGCTTTTGCCGAGGCAGCCGAGAGCTGCCATATAGCAGCAGTGTACACGGTTTTTCCTGTTAAGATCAGCATCAAACACAAGGAAATCTGGAAGCGATACCGCAAAATAATCTATCTTTATATCATCATCCATATGCTCCTCGCCATAGGCTGTGAACGCGTCAAATCTGCGCGCAGCCTCAGCCTCATCGCCGAGTGCCCTTATAGCGAGCGCTGCATAATACATCATCTCCGGAGGCGCATCATTATAATACATAGCTGAGGCAAGCTCAAATTCTCCTCTTGCCGCAAGCTTATATGCCTCCTCAGATTTTGCCTTGTCCTCATATAGATCTCCGAGCATATAATATATATCGTTATCCTTACTGCCTATCAGCTTACCTTCGCCAAGATTATGCGGATAGACCAGAGCGCGCTCCAAAAGCTCTATAGCCCTGCCGCGGTCCTGCTCTTCCGCCGCCATATTGATAAGAGCAGTCCTGTATTGAGCCGTTATCTTGCCTTCGCCGCCCTCCCACGGATGAAAATTATGAGTCATTATTCGGCTGTATGCGTTTTCATATTCACCGTTCAGGTTTAAGAGCGTTATATATTCCGTGTAAAGATCGTCTCTCTTTTCAAGCAATTCCTTATGCTCATTCATAGCTCCAAGCCTGAATTCAAGACTGAAATTCAGCATCTTATAAAGACGGTCCAGCTCAAAGAATATCCTGGCATCAGAAGTATCCATTTCAAAAGCCTTTTCCATCGCCGCTCTTGCCCTGTCAGGATCGCCGAGCTTATTGTAGTAAGCCAGCGAAAGGTTTCTGTAAACAGTCGGCAGGGCTATCTTACCGCGGCAGCCCTCCCAAAGCTCAACAGACCTCTCCCATACACCCTTGTCAAAATACAAATTTCCTAAATAATATGCCGCATAGCTGCCGCCGTTATCGACAGCATTCTGCAGGACCGGAATATCTTCGAGCCTGTTCGGAAAGCAGTAAAAAGAGCTTGACGACTCCGCCTTCGAAAGCTCCGTTTTATCGCCCGTGACCGCATAGAGGTAATAATGCAGCATCGGCTCATCATCATTTTCAGCAAGCCTCAGCACAGCCTCAGCCTCCCGATAAAGTCCCGCCGCCTTGTAAGTCAGAGCTAGCTCTATGTAATTGTGATTGTCGCCACGCATAATTGAACGCATATCATCAAGACTTCCTTTGCCCAGTCTGTAAAGCTCATATCTTGCTCCATGGTCAAGAGAGTCGATCGCAACTGTGTCGATCGCAAGGTCAGCCGCTTCATCAGTTTTTCCGGTAAGCC
Organism: uncultured Clostridia bacterium; assembly: GCA_904420525.1. GTDB lineage: Bacteria > Bacillota > Clostridia > UBA1381 > UBA1381 > Ornithomonoglobus. The sequence goes on from CAJFVT010000130.1 coordinate 4,230, forward strand.
TCAGCAGCGCTGTTTTAAGCGTTCTCGCCTTGAGGTTATGCATTCCCTTAACAAGCGACTTATCTATATAGCAGAGCGCCTCGTCAAAGCTGCCGCGCTCCGCCGCGATACATGCGAGCTGATAAAAGGCCTTGTCCTGCATATTTCCGTCCCATACTGCCTTATAGAATGCGTCAAAGGCCTTATCCGTCTTTCCCTGCGCTCTCAGTGCCAGACCGAGATTATAATACGGCTCGCAGTCATACGGATTGGGATTCTTCCATACTGAGCTTTTTACCGCCGCCGCAAAATACTTCTCACTTTCCTCAAATCTGCCCTTATTGTACAGATATTTTCCATAGCCGTTGTTTATGCGTATGTCGGACGGATCACGCCTTAGACCCTCAAGATAGTACGGCTCCGGTGAGTATGTCGCATGGCGGTACTGCTCCAGATGTGTCGCGGCAAGGAACAGCTTTTCATTCGTTTCCAGCTTTTCAGGCTCCGGTATCGCTTCCGCCGGTGACGGTATCGGCTCAGAGCTCTTTGCGGCCGGTTTGCAGCTCAGTATGACCTTGCCGTCCTTTATAATGCTGAGTATAAGATCATCACCATCCACGGCAGCCGTCCTTCTGAATATATTCTTAGGCGATACATCAGCTTTCTCAGAGAATATGATCCTGCTTTCCTCTGAAAGCTCCACTGTAACATCGTTCAGCTCCATAGGCGAATATACTGTGCAGACTGCCCTCCCGCCGTCAAGCTCAAGGTTCATAGCTGCCTCTTCCGACGCGTTCTTGACTGCTCCGACTGCTTTATACGGCATAAAATACTGAACGAATGTTTTTTCCTCATACGGCTTGAGATAAGTGAAATCAGGCTGATTATCCGTGAACATGCCTGTCATAAGCTCTATATACGGACCATTTTCATCTGTCAGGTTTCTGTCCCATGCCTTTCCGAAATCACCGCAGCCCCATGTCCACTGCTTTTTACCGGGTGAGATATGGTGATCGGCAACATGAAGAAGCCCTGCCTGCTTTCCGTAGTCGTAATTACCGATAAAATCGAAATCAGAATGATATGCCATATATGAGGTGGGAACCGGTATATTCTTATATCTTGAGATATCTGTTCCGGGAGCATAATCGACCTTATAGTAAACTCCCTTAGCTATCGGGAACTCCGAAACATCACGCTTTCCATGATCCATTACCGCATTCACATCCGGCGGGAAGATCGACTGTGTGTTATCATTTACCGCAACTGCCGGATTTGCCCACCACAGAAAAGTCTGCGGACGGTCTGTGGGATTGTATACCTGCCCCCTTATCTCAAGATAAGCCTTGTCGGGATAGACCGTAAATCCTGCCATGCCCTTTGTATGGAACATCTTTTCCGTTTCGCCTACCCATACGGTAACGGAACCGTCCTCATTCTCCTCAACGGTATAATCCACCGGATCAAATGTAGAGGGACGATGATGCTGAGGCCAGTTGAATTCGATGCCGCCCGATACCCAGGGACCTGCAAGACCGACAAGCGCCGGCTTTATCACCTCATTATAATACACAGCATCATATCCGTTCGTTTTATCATACAGCCGCTGTATCTTACCGCCTATCTCCGGCAGTATCATTACCATGATATATTCGTTCTCCAAAAAAATTGCGGTGTACTCCTTATCGGTCTTAACGTCCGAGATCCCCTCGCATACCGGATGAGGATAAACTCTTCCGCTTGAGCCCTGGTATACCCTTTTTTCAAGAAACATAGGGTTCTTATCATAATCCGCTATTTCGAATGTAGGTATTATAACCTTCTCCTGTCTTAAACTGACCTTAGCCATATTGCGCCTCCTGTTTTATTTTCGCGAAGAATATTCGCATGTTCATTTTTCCTTACGCTTATAGTATACAACTGTTTCACGCAAAATGCACTGATCATTATTGCTCTAAAATCCAAAATAATTGCTCTTGCAAAAAAAACAGAAAAGCGGAACTGCCGCTTTTGACCGACCAGCTCCGCCTTTGAATATGTATTAATCCAGATGAAACGCTTCCTCAAGCGGGATCTCAACAGGACTGTTGTCCGGATTTGTTTCCATTATCGGCGCCATATAATCCCACCATTTTCTATTTATCTCCGTATCGGCAGCCTTCGCCCATCTTTCAGGATCGTCTATCTCAAGATATGCAAACAAGGTGTTTGTATTCCTGTCAACGAATATGGAGTAGTTTTTACAGCCATACTCGCTTATCATTTCCTTCATCTCCGGCCAAAGCTCGTTATGACGCTTTATGTATTCGTCTATGTACTCCGGATAAACCTGCATAGTCAACGCTTTTCTAACCATTTAAATTACCTCCTTGGTTGTCATTATCTATAGGTAATTGCGAAACGGTGCAGCGTTTCGTAATTACTTCCCTATCTATTATATAATAACGGATACACACTGTCAAGACTTTTTGCTCAGGACTCCGCGGTTTTGCTCTAAAATATCTGTGCCTCCGATGGCTCCTTTCTTATTACGACCGCGGCTGCGATCCCGCACACGTCCTCTGCACCCGCTTCCCTAAGCACACGCGCACATTCGTTCATAGTGCTGCCTGTAGTGAAAACATCATCCGCTATGATCACGCGCTTGCCGCTCACATCGGCTCGTACCGAAAACGAACCGCTTATATTCATGGCTCTTGCGGCGCCGCTGAGCCTGCTCTGTATCTCGCCCTCTTCCACACGCTCAAGAGCGTCCAGTACAGGTATCCCTATCCCTTCAGAAAAATGCCCCGCAAGCAGCTCTGCCTGATTGAAACCGCGCCGGTTCAGCCTTGTCCTTGTCAGCGGAACGGGTACTATACAGTCATACTCTGATAATACAGTATGCTTCGCGAAATAATCGCCCGCCGCTTCGCCGATCATATGCCCGTATGCAAAAAAGCCGGAGAACTTGAACTGAAGAAATATCCTTCTGTATTCGCCTGTATAATAAAACGGCGCCGACAGAAAATCAAGATGGCGCGTGCCTGAGAACAAGCTGTTCGGCGGCGTTTTATCAAGAGAATTGAAGCAGCTTCTGCAGATACACACATTCTTGTATTCCTTATATATGTCCCTGTCCGGTATGCGTCCATCGCACACGCAGCAGCGCGGAGCATATAGGGATCGGATAAGCCGTTTCAATATTTCTGTCCCTCCGGTATGAGCAGCATGCTTTTTTCCGCATCACGGTCGCATATTAGCGTTTCTCCGTCAAACTCCAGCTCCGCCACCTGTATGCTTGAACGCTTCATCCTGTAATCCTCATGTATCCATGCTTCTTTACAGTTTTCCTCTGTTCGTTCAGGATGCACAAAATAGAATATATACGCTCTCTCGCCGCAGACGACAACATGCGCATGTCCGCCTATGAACCCATCATCGCAGAGTTTTCCGGGCTTATCCAATATTATGTTCTTGAACTCCCAGTTATCGAATGTATCCGACCGAAAAACCATCTGACCGGCCCAGCAGTCGGCTATAAGCCAGTTATGCCCCTTGAAAGTGAACACATTCGGTCCCTCGTGTCCGCGCCCGTCTAGCTCAAGCCCCGCAGGTCTCCAGCTGTAAAGATCATCGCTTACGGCCGTATATGTATGCGCATCCTGCTTGAACCACATCTTCCAGCTCCCGTCAGGAAGCTGCCTTACGCACGCGTCTATCACAGGCTCGCTTCCGAGATCAAGCATGCTCTCATACCTCCAGCTATGAAGATCTCTGCTCGTATAATGGACTATATAAGACATGTGTCCCCATTTATATGGGACTCCGCGCAGATATGTACAATACATATGATAGATCGACCCATCGTATATCACCTCCGGCGCCCAAAAGGTGTTTCTTCCCCATTCAAATTCAAGCCCCTCAGCGATACCGCGGTAAAGCCAGCTTTTTCCTCCATCGCTTGACACTGCTATGCCGATGTCAGTGCCGTGAACATATGAATAAAGCGGCCCCGCCATAACAGCACGGCGGTTTGTATAAAACATCCACCATTCATCAGTTTCCCTGTTCAGTATCACGACCGGATCCGCAGCGCCGTCATATATCGGATCTCTGAAAAGCGGCGCGTCTGCTATATACTCTTTCATGATCATCCTCCGTACATCGTGGGCTGCCGCGCTTAATGCGGCAGCCCCGCAGAAAAAATTGTATCTATGATAATTATACATCATTCATAGGAAAATGTAAAGCTATTTTTTCGGCTTTGACTTAAAAATAAGCGCAGTCAGAAATCCGAACAGCAGCGCCGCGATTATCCCTGCCGATGCAGCCGCAAGCCCGCCTGAAAGTATGCCCAACGCTC
>CAJFVT010000131.1 GCA_904420525.1 uncultured Clostridia bacterium
CTCTGTTGAAGCCTCTGCCGCTTCCTCGGTCGGCTCTGCAGACGCCTCTTCAACAAGTATATGCTTTGCTCTGTAGTAGTTATCTGCAAAGTATGTCTTAAGCTCGTCATCTGTCGGCTCTGTTGCCTCCTCATCAAACTGATCCATCACATGCGTCTGATAAGCGCTCGCTGTGAACATAGCGTCAAGGAACTCCATGCTTGAGCCGGCCTTCTTCAGATAGTCCTTATAGGCGCTGAGACCGCCGCCCTGCTGCGCATAAGACGCCTTCATCTGAACAACGCTGTCATGATCCTCCTCTGTAAGCTCTATGCCCATAGCCTGACCAACAGCGCCGTATTTGAGCGTATCTTCGATCTGATCTGCAAGCATATCTCTTGCCGTCTCGAAATCATAACCGTAGTTTAAATACTGCGCGGCAAGCACTGATATATCTCCCATCGTTACCGTAGTATCGCCTACCTGCATAGCTGTTTCCTTAGCCGCGGAATTGCCGCATCCGCCCAGAAGCATAGCTCCCGCTGTAAGCACTGCCAACAAACCTGTCTTTTTCATAACTGAAATCTACTCCTTTATCCCTTGCCGGAATTCTGGTCAAGACCTGCTCAACTGATCCGTGCAAATGTTATATTATTATAAATACAAATTCTATTATACATCATTTTGATCGATTTTGCAATTCATTTATTAAATTTAACAAATTATTAATAAATTCAAGCGGTTTTTTGTCTGTTTCTTTCATTCTGATCCGTATCGACGGTGTCTCCTCCGATAACAGTCTTACCCTTGACGGATATGCATTGTCAAGCCCGAACACCAAGCCCGGCGTTACTCTTCCGCCCTGGAAACGCAGTGTCACGATCCTGTTTTTCTCAGTTATCTCTATGCATCCGGCTTCTCTTGCCGGTATCTTGACCGCCGCGACAGCAATTATATTGTTTACAGACGCGGGCGGTTCACCGTAGCGGTCGATAAGCTCGTCACGGATTTCAAACTCATCCTCCTCAGTCTCTATAGCCGCTATTTTTTTATACATATCTATGCGCTGATTTGCAGAAGGTATATAGCTCTCCGGGATATACGCGTTTACGCTTATATCTATGCTCACATCCTCCTCAGCTCCGTGCCTTATACCCTTAGCCTCATCAATGCTCTCACGAAGTATCTTGCAGTACATATCGTAGCCCACGTTGTCCATGTGACCATGCTGTTCCGGGCCTAGGATATTGCCCGCGCCGCGTATCTCAAGATCACGCATCGCTATCTTGAAGCCTGATCCGAATTCGGTGAATTCTCTTATCGCGCTCAGACGCTTCTGCGCCACAGGCGAAAGCACCTTGTCATGCTTATAGGTTAGGTACGCATACGCCAGCCTGTTGGACCGTCCGACACGCCCGCGCAGCTGATACAGCTGCGCAAGCCCCATCCTGTCGGCATTCTCTATTATTATCGTATTCGCATTCGGTATATCAAGCCCCGTCTCTATGATCGTTGTACAGACAAGCACCTGAGTCGTGCCGTTGACCATATCGTACATTATATCCTCAAGCTCCGATTCATTCATCTTGCCGTGACCTACCGCAACGTTTATATCAGGAAAATTTTCCTTGATCCACGCCGCCTTTCTGTAAATGCCTGTGACACGGTTATGCAGATAAAACACCTGTCCGCCGCGGGCAAGCTCATTCCTTATAGCATCAAGGATAACAACCGGATTTTCCTCCAGCACATACGTCTGGACCGGATAACGGTTCATAGGCGGCTCGGTCAATACGCTCATATCCCTCACGGTCGTCATCGCCATGTGCAATGTTCTCGGTATCGGGGTCGCGGTCATAGTCAAAACATCCACATTCGTTTTCAGCTCCTTTAGCCGCTCCTTATGCGCCACTCCGAACCGCTGCTCCTCATCTACGATGAGCAGTCCCAGATCCTTGAATTTAACATCCTGAGACAGCAGCCGATGGGTGCCGATTATGATATCTATCCTTCCGTCATTAAGCTTTTTTAATATCTCCTTCTGTTCCTTGGCGGTTCTGAACCTTGAGAGCATTTCCACGTTAACAGGAAAGTCTGCCATACGGCTTACGAATGTTTCATAATGCTGCATAGCAAGTATCGTTGTAGGGCACAAATATGCCACCTGCTTTGAATCGCAGACCGCCTTGAACGCGGCACGCAGCGCCACCTCTGTCTTTCCGAAGCCGACGTCGCCGCAAAGCAGTCTGTCCATAGGTCTGGATCTTTCCATATCCTCCTTGACCTCCTCGATAGACCTGAGCTGATCTGCCGTCTCATTATACTCAAACGTATCCTCAAAGTCACGCTGCCACGGGGTGTCCTCCGAAAACGCATAGCCTGCCGTGTTCTCACGCTCAGCATACAGCTTTATCAGCTCTTTTGCAAGCTCATCGGTGGACTCCTTTACTCTGCGCTTCGTCCTGCTCCATTCACGCCCTCCGAGCCGGCTCAGCTTTACCGCCTTATCCTCAGACGAGCCGCCGTATTTATATAAAAGGTTTAGCTGGTCGACCGGGACATACAGCATATCTGTTCCCTGATATCTGATCTTCAGATAATCCTTCGATATCCCGCCTACCGTTATCTTCTGTGTACCGATATACTCGCCTATACCGTGTGATACGTGAACAACATAATCTCCGGGACTTATATCATTATACGATTTTATCCTGTCTGCATTCTCAGCCTTGCGTCTCTCACGCGACCTGCGTGATTCGAATATCTCGCGCTCCGATACGAGAGCAAATTTTATTTCCGGATATTCAAAGCCGTTCGACTGGCTGCCGCGGATTATAACTGTTTCTCCTCGCTCAAAGCTGCCGTCCTTCGATATCCTCGCCCTGATGCCGCGTTCGTTGAACACCCCGTTAAGATTTTCAGCGCGGCCGCTCGTAGCCGCGAGCACTACAACAGTATAGCCATCCTTCTGCCATTTGGTCAGATCCTCAAAGAGATATTCCAGCTTACCATGGAACGACACTGTTGTTTTTGTTAAAAAGGTCTCAAGATGTCTAAATTTGAAATCGTTTTTTGTATGCGACAGTATCTCAAGCGCTATCAGCCTCATTCCTGAAAGACTCGATATTATCTCGGCACTGTCCTTGTAATATTCAGTTTTTACATCGCTCAAAATATTCTTCAGCTTAAGCTCCGATACCGCCTCGCCACGCTCCCACAGGAATGTTTTCATTCTTTCCGAAATACGCTTGGGATCTATCACAAAGGCTGTATCCTCCTTGCCGAAATAGTCCAGCAGAGAGGGTATCCTCCCATATATGAGCGAGATATATTTATCTATCGCCGGGAAGCGCCGCTGCTCCTTAAGCGCTTCGATATCAGCGTTTAGATTTTGTATATATTCGCTTTGATCCTCTCTTTTCCGCTGCGCGTTTTTTACGCGCCTCTCAAGCTCAAGTATGATCTCTGCCCGGCGCTCCTCCGTGAAAAGCGCCTCTGTGACAGGTATGATACGAACGCTGTCCGTATTCTCTACCGTCCTCTGTGAGTACGGATCAAACGTTCTTATCGAATCTATCTCATCATCCCAGAACTCTATACGGTGAGGCATTTCGCTGTTCGGAGTGAACACGTCTATTATTCCCCCCCGCACAGCAAACTGTCCGGGACCCTCTATCATATCCTCGCGCTTATAGCCCATCTCGATAAGCTCCGAGACCAGAGACTCCGGATCATGCACATCACCGGGTCTGAGACTTACGATGCTGCGGCAAAATCTCGCTTTGTCCGCAGTATACGTCATGAGCGCATCTACCGACGCAACAACGATAGCTCCCTTTCGTTCTGTAATTGCATCCAGCACGGAAAGGCGTGCATTTTCATTTGCACGCCCCATGGTTTCTATATTATAAAACACATATTCCTTTGAAGGGAACATAACGACATCGTCCGTATACAAACTAAGATCACCGGCCGCCGCACGCGCCTCCATATCAGAATACGTTACTACAAGCGTATTCCCTCCCGCCGCAGAAGCGACTGAGGCTATCAGCTGCGGCTGTGCCGGACTGACGATACCGGCCGCCGACATGGGGGTCTTGTCAAGATTTTTTATTATCCCTTCATACGGACGGTAGCCCTTGAGAAAATTTTTCAGTTCCAATTTACCCATTCCTTTCCGCCGTTAAGGCGCGGTCCGTATCAGTTGAACTTATTCATAGCCGACTGTGTTCCGTTCTCAATTATTTCACATACCGCCTTGTACGATCTTATTATCGAATTTTCCAGGATCGGTATCTCCTCCTTTGAAAATCTGCCCAGAACATAGTCAGCAAGATCGTAGTCCTCATGCTCCGGCTGACCGACTCCTATCCTGACACGGGCGAACGCATCTGAATTCAGCCGGTAGATTATCGATTTCAAGCCGTTATGACCGCCCGCGCTGCCCTTTGCTCTTATCCTTATTTTACCTGCCGCAAGCGCTATATCATCGCTTATTATTACTATATTCTCAGTTGGTATTTTATAGAATGACGCAAACTCCGCAATGCTGTCGCCGCTCAAATTCATATATGTCTGCGGCTTTGCCAGAAACACCTTTTCTCCCGCTATTTCACACTCGCCATACAGCGCCTTGAATTTGAGCTTTTTGATCTTGACACCCAGCTCATCAGCGATATAGTCTATCGTATGAAAACCTATATTATGCCGCGTCATTTCATATTGACTGCCCGGATTACCCAGACCTGCTACAAGATACATCTTAATGTCCTCCCCGCGAACAAAGGAGGGGTGTTACGTTCTGCGCTAAAAACGACAGTCTCTCCCTCCCATGTCCTGTTTTCAGGCATTATACTTATTGCCCTTCCAATCGTTTTTATTTACCTGTCTCGCTCTTGCTATCGCAAGGTTTTTATCCGGAATGTCATCGGTTATCGTGGAGCCCGCCGCTATGTACGCGCCGTCTCCTACATTTACGGGCGATACCAGATTTGTATTGCAGCCGACAAATACATTGTCGCCTATCACCGAACGGAATTTATCCTTTCCGTCATAATTGCAGGTAACAGTCCCGCAGCCGAAATTTACGTTTCTGCCTATATCAGCATCTCCGAGATATGTCAGATGTGAGATCTTTGTGCCGTCATCTATCCTTACATTCTTGATCTCCACAAAATCTCCTATCTTCACATTCCTGCCTACCGCGCATCCGGGACGCACATATGCAAACGGACCCACACTCGTTCCCTCGCCTATCTCGCTTCCCAGTATAACAGAATTTAACACAGAAACATTATCGCCTATTACCGAATCCTCAATACGGCAGCCCATCTCAACAGTGCAGCCGCTGCCTATCTTCGTGTTACCCGCAAGCGTCACGTTTGAAGCTATGACAGTATCGGTCCCGATCTCTACCTCCGCGCCTATAAAAACGCTTGACGGATTTATTATCGTTACGCCGCTGAGCATATGCCTTTCATTTATGCGCTTCTGCATGATAGCCTCAGCCTCGCTGAGCTGTACACGGTTATTTATACCGCGTATCTCATCATTGTCCTCAATAGCATAGCCGCCTATCCTTTTTCCCTCGCCGCGGAGGATCTCAAGCGTATCTGTAAGATAATATTCACCCTGCGCATTGTTCGGAGCAAGCTTTTCAAGCGCACCCGCGAGAGCGTCACTGTCGAACACATACATTCCCGAATTGATCTCCCGTATCTTCTTTTCCTCCTCGCTCGCATCCTTCTGCTCAACTATACGGAGGACCTCGCCCTCGCTGCCGCGTACTATCCTGCCGTAGCCTGAAGCATCCTCAAGCTCGGCAGTTATAACTGTAGCGCTGTTTCCGAGAGCCGTATGATATTCGACCGCCTTCTTTATCGTTTCCGCCTTTATCAGAGGTATATCGCCGTTAAGCACCACAATACAGCCATTTGCAGATCTTATATATTCGCCTGCCTGCATAACTGCGTGCCCTGTTCCGAGCTGTTCAGCCTGTACAGCGATCCTTGCACTGTCTTCTATCAATGGTCTTACCATATCAGCCTTATGCCCGATCACTGCTACCGCCTCATCGGCGCCCGCTTCAAGCGATGCGTCTATGACCCATCTGACAAGCTCCTTTCCGCATACCTTATGGATCACCTTCGGCATTTCCGACTTCATTCTAGTTCCCATGCCTGCCGCTAATATAATACTTGTAAACATATCAGATCAATTCCTTTCCCGCACGATCAATGTCGGCTTTTATTTGTTTTATAAGCATTTCTACACTGTCGAATTTTATATCATCACGTAGTCTTATCATAAACTCCGCGCTTATCTCCTCGCCATAGATATCTCTGTCAAAATCAAGTATATGGCTTTCCACCGTTATCCTATCCGCACCAAAGGTCGGATTGCTTCCAACATTTATCACACTTTTATATTTTATGCCGCGAACGTATGTATATCCCGCATACACCCCGTTTTTGGGTATCGCCGTATCGGGCTCATAGGATATATTCGCAGTCGGTATCCCCATTTTCCTGCCGTTCTGAAGCCCCCTCTCAACGATCCCCTCCAGACATACCGGTCTGCCAAGGAGCGCTGCCGCTTTTTTTACGTTGCCTTCAGCTATGAGCGAGCGTATCAGCGTGCTTTTTACCGCGCTTCCGTCCATATCTATCTCATCTGTTACTACGGTCTCAAAGCCATAGCTGTTTCCCAGAGCTTTGAGCAATTCAACATCACCTGCCGCCTTATATCCGAAACGGTAATCGTAGCCTACGCATACGGCCGCGGGGTGCAGCACCTCTGTCAGATGCTTCACAAACTCCTCAGGCTCAAGACGCATGAAAGCCTCGTCAAAATCACGTATATATACGAAATCCATGCCTGCCCTTTCCAGCAGCTCCAGCTTTTGCTTTTCAGTAGTCAGTATTTTAAGCTCTGCTCCTGATACAAGACGCCTGGAATGCTCTGAAAAAAGCAGTACACCGCATTTGCAGCCATGCTCCCTCGCATAGCTTCGGCAGCGTGCGATTATCGTCATATGCGCGGTGTGAAGACCGTCAAAATTCCCCAAGGCCACAGCTGTTTTACTGTACGGCACCTTCCCGGTCTGCCGGATAACCTCCATCTCTAACTCTCCCCTTATCAAAAAATTTATAAAGGCTCAAAAAATCACCAGAATGACTTAACAAGCACGAGCCGCATATCCTCTATCCTTGAAACACAGAGAAATCTCCCGTTGCTGCCGTAAAGCCTGTAGCTTCGTCCCTCTTCTCCTCCGCGCCACGTCATCCTCACTCCGTTTACTATACTGCGCTCCTGCTTCTCATTGAGACGTATCTCTCCCAGCTCTGAAAACAGCCTGTCGGTAGGGATCACAGCCTTATTAGGATCATCCATAGTCTCAAGCTCCTCCGGTGTATACGCTTCGCTTATCCGAAACCCAGCAGTCCCGGTCCTGCACAGCTCGGTCATCACGGCTCCGCAGCCCAGCGCGCTGCCGATATCATCGCACAGCGCGCGTATATAAGTCCCCTTTGAGCAGCGTACATCTATCGTCACATACGGAAGCGATATATCCAATATATCTACGGAATATATCTTGACATGTCTCCTGTCACGATCGATCTCTATACCGTTCCTTGCAAGCTCATACAGTCTTTTGCCGTTCTTTTTTATCGCACTGTACATAGGCGGAAGCTGATCGTATTCGCCTACAAACTCTGCAACAGTTTTTATTATATCAGCCTCAGAAGCATCGACCTCGCTTGTTTCGGTTATCGTACCATCGATATCAAGTGTGTCGCTCCGCTTTCCAAGCTCCATAACCGCTCTGTATCGCTTATCCGACTCCGTCAGCATATCTGCCGCCTTCGTTGCGCTGCCTATGCATACCGGCAAAACTCCTGTTGCCATCGGATCAAGCGTGCCGGTATGACCGACACGCCTTGTTCCGAATATCTTACGCATCCGAGAGACCACATCATGCGATGTCATCCCTTTCGGCTTATTCACAATAACGACTCCGCTCATTTCAAAAGCTCCCCGCAGGCCCTTACCACCAATTCCTCGGCCTCAGCCATATCCGCTGCGCCGACCGTGCATCCGGCTGCCTTTGTATGTCCGCCGCCGCCGAACTGCTGCGCAGCAGCCGCAACGTCCGCCGTGCCGTTCGACCGCAGACTTACCCGTATTTTTCCGTTCACATCCTTTATCGATGCGGCTATTTCCGTTCCGCAGATACGCCTTGGTATATTAACTATATCCGGAACATCCTCCATATCCAGTCCGTATTTTTCAGCCATAGCAGAGCTTACGGACACTACCCTTAGCCTTCCGCCGAAATAAGAGCGTATTTTCCCGGTGAGCTCCGCCTTCAGAAGCTCGGTCTCAAGAGGCACACTGTCAAACAGAAGCCGCGCCGTCTCGGCATGATCGATACCCGTTTCCATAAGAAGCGCGGCCTTTCGCATGGTTTCCGGAGACGTATTCGAATAGGCAAAGCAGCCGGTATCTGAGCATATCGCAGTATAAAGATACCTTGCTGCCTCTTTTCCTATCGCTATCCCCATCCTTTGGTAAAGCTCTGTCAGTATCTCTCCTGTAGCGGATGCCTTAGCATCAACATAGTTCGCATCACCGAAAAAAGTATTGGTTTTATGGTGGTCAATATTTATGACCTGCTTTGCCTTTTCCGCCAGTGCTGCACGGCTGCCCAGTCTTTCCATATCTCCGCAGTCGAGTGCGATACAGGTATCGAAAGTTTCCTCTTTGCCGCTGTATACTTCAACTCCTTCCGATATAAAGCCCAGTCTCTGCTCAACCGCCTCCTCCGCATATATCACTGAGCTTTTACCAAGAGTCTTAAGCAGCTCAGACATAGCCTTGCAGGAGCCGATGGCATCTCCGTCGGAATGCACATGCGGCAGGATGACAACAGATCCCGCCTCCCGTATCAGTTTTATAACTTTGTCCATATTTTTTCACCAACCCAAGAAGGGGCTGTATATTATATCAGCCCCTTTACTTCACTTTATTTCCTTTAACAGCTTATTGATGTGCGAACCGTGCTCTATCGACTTATCCAGCTCGAAAACGAATTCGGGAGTATATCTAAGATCCACCCGTTTCCCTATCTCGCGACGGATATAGCCTGCAGCGCTTCTTAAGCCCTCCATAGCCTTTCGCTGCACGTTCTCATCACCCATAACAGAGATATATGCCTTGGCATACCTCAGATCGTTCGTTACGTTCACTGATACAACGCTGGTCATAAGCGGTATCCGTGAATCCTTCAGCTCTCTGATAACGTTCGCCAGCTCACGCATTACCTCGCCGTTGATCTTATCTATTCTTGCCATATCAAAATCCCTCCGCATTACGAAGCGGCAGCCGCGGACAAGCTCCGCCCGGCCTTATCTTTCGATCTCCTGCATTTCAAAGCACTCGATCGTATCGCCTTCCTTTACATCGTTGAAGTTTTCTATGCCAAGTCCGCATTCAAATCTCTCTGTGACCTCCTTGGCGTCATCCTTGAAACGCTTAAGACTTGAGATCTTACCCTCATGGATTATGATACCGTCACGCACAACACGTACTGACGCATTTCTCATGATCTTGCCCTGTGTTACATAAGAACCGGCAATAACTCCGACGTTAGGTACTCTGAAGGTCTGACGCACCTCAGCATAACCAAGAACTACTTCCTTATACTCAGGATCAAGCATGCCCTTCATCGCCGCTTCAATCTCTTCAATTGCCTGATAAATTACTCTGTAAAGACGGATATCGACCTCATTCTGCTGACTGAGCGCTACAGCGCCCGCGTCAGGACGAACATTAAAGCCAACGATTATCGCGTTTGACGCATTAGCAAGCATAACATCCGACTCGTTTACCGCGCCTACGCCGCCGTGTATAACTCTTACTCTCACCTCATCATTGGAAAGCTTTTCAAGGCTCTGCTTTACCGCCTCAACTGAACCCTGAACATCCGCCTTGACGATTATATCAAGCTCCTTCATGTTGCCTTCATCGATCTGGCTGAACAGATTGTCAAGCGATACCTTAACGACAGAATTGAACTTATCCTCTTGTATCTCCTGCTTTCTCTGCTCTGCGACATCACGCGCAAGCTTTTCGTCAGTAACGGCTATAAGCTCATCACCGCCCGACGGTGCCTCGTTAAGACCCTGGATCTCTACCGGAGTGGACGGACCAGCCTCCTTTACGCGTCTGCCCTTGTCATTAGTCATTGCCCTGACATGACCCACAGAGGTCCCGCATATAACGGTATCGCCCTGTCTGAGCGTTCCGTTCTGCACCAGCACTGTAGCTACCGGACCCTTGCCCTTGTCTACGCGCGCCTCAATCACTGTACCCTTGGCCATACGGTTCGGATTTGCCTTCAGCTCCTTCATGTCTGCTACCAGCAGGACCATTTCGAGAAGTCCATCTATATTGATCTTCTTCTTCGCACTTATCTCAACGCATACTGTATCTCCGCCCCATTCCTCAGGAACAAGTCCGTATTCCATGAGCGACTGCTTAACACGCTCTACGTTTGCATTCTCTTTATCTATTTTGTTGATCGCTACTATTATGTCAACATTAGCCGCCTTTGCATGGTTTATCGCCTCTACCGTCTGCGGCATTATGCCGTCGTCGGCCGCTACAACGAGTATAGCTATATCTGTTACCTGCGCTCCGCGCGCGCGCATAGTAGTGAACGCCTCATGCCCCGGTGTGTCAAGGAAAGTTATAGTCCTGTCATTGAGTTTAACGCTGTACGCGCCTATGTGCTGGGTTATACCGCCAGCTTCGGTCGATATTACGCTCGTATGTCTTATAGCGTCAAGAAGCGAGGTCTTTCCATGGTCTACATGACCCATGACCACTACTACCGGCGGACGTTCAACGAGATCCTCCGGCTTATCCTCTTCCTCCGCCTCCATAAGAAGCTTATCTTCCTTTGAGAGAACTATCTCCTTATTTACCTTTATACCAAACTCATCAGCTATAAGCTCTGCAGTATCGAAATCTATCGTCTGGTTAACGGTAGCCATTATACCTAGAAGCATGAGCTTTTTAACTACCTCTGCCGCGCCCTTGCCCATCTTTGCAGCAAAATCACCTACTGTTATAGCATCAGGCACATCTATCTCGGTTATCACCTTAGGCTTCGGCTTTTGCTTCTGCTGCTTTTTCTGATCGCGCTCATTCCTGCGTGATGCAGGCTTGGCGCCCTTTTTATCCTGTCTCTTATCAGTTTTCTTATTCTTATTTTTTTCACGTCTGCCTACGCGCATATCATCGGCAAACTTTTCAAGCCTTTCGCTCTTTTCAAGCTTATCGAGATCAACGTTTGATGAACGAGTATCCACAGTACGGCTCTTTTTCTCACTTTTTATTACATATTCCTCAGAGGTGTTTGAATTATCGAGATTGGAAAGATCAACTCTTACGCCTGACTGCTTCTTGGCAAGGTTATGATGCTTTTTCTGCTTTTCCTTCTTCGCCTTTTCCTCAGCCTTGCGCTTCGCGCGCTGCTCTGCCTCAGCCTTTTCACGCGCAGCCTTTTTAGCAGCCGCTTTCGCAGCCTGCTCCGCCTCTCTTGCAGCCTGCTCAGCCTGCTCCTTCTCCTTTGCCTCGCGCTTCTGCCGTTCTTCCTTTTCCTTAACTGCTTTCACTGCCGATTCACGAAGCTCCTTAGCCTCAGCCTCGCTGACCTCTGACTCCTTTGTGATTATATCCACGACCAGCGCAGCCTGTTCATCCGTGATGCTGCTTGAAGCACTTTTTATATGCTCGCCGTAATCAGCCAGCTTGTTTATCACGTCCTTATTAACGGCTTTAAATTTCTTTGTAATTTCTCCAAGTTTAGTTGTTGATGATTCTGCCATACCATATCACCCTTTCTCTGTTTCGCTTGAGATAAATATATCTAAAATTGCCTTAGCAAAATTGTAGTCATTAACGGAAACTACCGCCCTGTCTCCGCCGCCTGTCGCATGCCCCAGGCTTTCCATATCCGAAAGCTCTATAAACCTCACATTATAATATCTGCATGAATCCGAAATGGCTTTCTTCGTATTCTCCGAGGCGTCAGACGCCAGCAGTACAAGCTTAGCGCGCTTCGATCTTATCGCCTTAGTGCAGATAAACGAGCCTGTGGAGACCTTGCCGGCACGTTTCGCCAGCCCCAGCATCCCGAACAGCTTATTCAAATATACATCCCTCCGCCTGCCTGTATAATTCCTTTGCGTTCGTGCAGCCCAAGTGCCGTTCCAAACAGCGTTTTTTTTCAGCCTTTTTTATACACTCCATACTGGCGCACACATACGCGCCGCGGCCGAACTTTTTCTTATGTAGGTCCAATTCGGCGATATCTGAACCCTTTTCGGCTATAAAACGGATCAGCTCCGGCGCCGGTTTCATGCTCCGGCAAGCAATGCACATTCTGAGCGGTATATGCGTCATATGATCACCCTTCCCTTACATGAAATCACACGGGAGCCGCGGCGCCGCATACTGTGATATGCGTCCTTATTCCGCGCTGATATCTATCTTCCAGCCCGTAAGCTTTGCGGCAAGCCTTACGTTCTGACCGGATTTGCCTATAGCAAGCGAAAGCTGATATTCCGGCACCACTACCCTTGCGCTCTTTTCCTCCTCGTTTACCGTGCAGGAAACGACCTTTGCAGGGGATAGAGCCGCCGTTATATATTCGGCAGGATCCTCGCTCCACTTTATGATATCTATTTTTTCAGTCTTGAGCTCATCATTTATACTCTGAACTCGCATCCCCTTGGTGCCTATACATGCGCCCTGTGCGTCCACCTCAGGATCTGACGAATATACTGCTATCTTTGTCCTTGAACCGCCTTCCCTGGCGATACCCTTGATCTCCACGATCCCCTCGGCTATCTCCGGGACTTCCTTTTCGAAGAGTTTTCTGACCAGCCCCGGATGAGTTCTGGAAAGGATAAGCTGCGTGCTCTTGTGATCTGTCCTCACATCGCTCACATAAAATCTCAAAACATCGCCCGGCGCATATGTTTCGCCCTCAGGCTGCTCCTTCTTAGGAAGCACCGCCTCAGCCTGATCATACTGGTCGACCTCAACATACACCCTGTCAGCATCGGCAAGTATAACCGTTCCTGTTACCATACCAAGCGAACGGTCCGAACGGTCGCCGTAAACTATGCCGCGCTCTGCCTCGCGTATACGCTGAGTTACCACCTGCTTGGCGGTCATAGCGCTGACACGCCCAAAATCTCTCGGCGTTACCTCGATATTCACAGTATCACCCAGCTCATACGCACCGGATATCGCCCTTGCATCCTCCAGCGATATTTCCTCACGGCTGTCATCAACTTGCTCCACTACGGTTTTCTGTGAATATACCTTTATTTCTCCTGTGTCACGGTCAAGAAATACCGCAACATTAGGCGAATCATTTTTTCCTTTATAATAATTCTTTTTGTATGCGGCTACCAATGCGGCCTCAAGAGCATCTATTATAACGTCCTGCTCTATACCGCGGTCCTCGCACAGATCCTTTATTGCCTTAACCAATTCGTTCATTTTGCGCAGCTCCTGTTCTTTTAAATTTAGGTAATTTATTATCAGTTAAAACACAAATTTCAATCTTATATATACAGCCTCTTTAAGCGGTATATCTATCTCCCTGCCATCCTTCTCTATCACGGCAGTCTTATCGTGAAATCCCTTTAATATCCCGTCAAATTCCTTTGTTCCATCCAGCGGAGCATAAAGCTTTACCTCGACCTCACGCCCGTTATAATATTGGAATTCACGCTCCTTCTTCAGTTTCCTGTCAACCCCAGGCGACGATACCTCCAGAGAATAGGCCTCGCTTATTATATCCTCCTTGTCGAGTATCTCCTCTACGGCTCGTGAAAACCCCTCACACGCATCGATGTCTACCCCGCCCTCTCTGTCTATATAATAGCAGAGGACACCGTCATCATATGAAACATCCACAATATACACACCCTGCTCTGCGGCTGTTTTTTCGCCGAGCGCAAGGGCCTTTTCCTCTATTATTTTTATTTTACCAGCCATATGCACTCCTGTTTTTTGATCTGCATAATTAAAGAGTGCGTAAAACGCACTCTTTAGAATACTTATATTCCAAACACACACATAATATCATAAATGACCCATTTTGTCAAGCATCGTATATATATATCGTTATTTTGTACAATTTCAGACGTCATTATACATAAAATTGACCATAGTATATATCAATAAATGCCTGTGTTCAGCCGTCTGCCTCATTCGGATCGCTCGTTTCTTCAGCATACGCCTCAGTACTCTCTGTATCCTCGCTGTCGATAGACTGATCTATACCGCGTATCAGGCACAGCTCGTCATTTGTTACCTCGCTTGCCCTATATGAAGCCAGTATATCTGAATCAGTTGAACGAACATATCCGCCGAGCGTCATATATCCGCTTGAATAGAGCTGCGGATCTGCATTTGGGTCTGCATACGACATATTCTCACCGCTGACATCGAACATCTCCTGCACCAGCTTCTGGAGCTTTGCCATATTCGGAACAAATACATCTCCATTCGAGGAGTCAGTAGTCGGATCTCCCGGCACAGTTTCAGAGCGTATTCCTGCCGAGGTGAAATTGCGCAGATATTTTGAATATTTCAGAACATCCTTGACAGTGAGGTTGGTTTTCAGTTCATTCTTGACATCCGTAAATATCGCCGGTATCTTCTGTATGAGCGATATATTCAGCTTCTGATCCACAAGCGCCTTCAGGAAATCCTGCTGGATCTTTATCCTGTCGGCATCCCCGTTAGGATAGCTTTTATAGGTGCGTGTAGAGGGATCTACGTTTCCCTTTCTGTAGCGCAGCAAATGCACAACCTGCGTCCCGTCAAGCTCATAAGTGCCCGGAGGCAGATTTATATGCAGCCCCTGAACCGGATCGTCATATACCATTCCCACACCATCTCCGTAAATATCAGGTATAGTGAACTCGACCGGACCAAGCTCATTTATAACATGAGCGACTGCATCAAACGAAAAATCTATATAATAATTGATCGGGACGCCCGTGAGCCTTGTTACTACCTCACATGTAGCGGTAGGTCCGCCTATCTCACCGTCTGTTTCGAACGCATGCGCGGCATTTATCTTCTGATATCTGTTCCCGACATACATTCTCAGGTCTCTCGGGATCGACAGCATGTTGACCGTATTCTCCTTTGTATCATATGAGGCAAGCATTATAGCGTCAGTCCTCAGTCCGTCCTCATCGGTGCACATCAAAAGCACATTGATCGTGCCTCCGTGCTCTACCGCCACAGTTCCGTCCTCCGTATCTTCGGTAATACCGGCTCCTCCGGTAAAGTCAAAACCCATAAATACCATGAACGCCAGGAAAATAACTCCCAGGCAGGTGCCCAGCACCTGAAAATACTTTTTCACATTAAATTTCATACTCACTGTTCATTATCCTCATTTTTCGCCGGTTTGATTAGTTACATACATATACACAAATTTATTATACCACAGAATTATTACAAAATTATTTCTTTTTCTTGACTTATTGCTAAAATTTTTATTTCCCCATATTGTCCAGCTTTAAAATATTGTCCGCCGCAACCGTGATGCCCAGCTTTGCCGACTCATATGTCAGTCCTCCCTGCATATAAGCCATAAACGGCTCACGCACAGGCGCATCTGCCGAAAGCTCTATTGACGAGCCCTGTGTAAAAGCACCGGCCGCCATTATTACCTGATCCTGATAGCCAGGCATATCCCAAGGCTCCGGCGTTACAAAGCTGTCCACAGGCGCCCCTTTCTGTATGCCCTGGATAAAAGCGATCATCTTTTCCTTATCACCGAACTTTACCGACTGTATTATATCATGCCGATCCTCATCCGGCTTGGGATCAGCCTCATAACCCAGCCTGGAAAACACTGCGGAGCAAAGCGCTGCTGCCTTTATAGCCTGCATGACAGTATGCGGTGCCATAAACAGTCCCTGATATGCGTATCTGTTAAAGCCCATTGTCGAACCGCATTCCCTGCCTATCCCTACACAGGTAAGACGGCAGGCACAAAGCTCTATCAGGTCATGTCTGCCTGCTATATATCCGCCTGTAGGCGCTATTCCTCCGCCCGGATTTTTTATAAGCGAGCCTGCTATAAGATCCGCTCCATGGTCTGTCGGCTCCGTTCCATCCGCAAATTCTCCGTAGCAGTTATCGACCATACATATCGTATCCGGCGAAACTGATTTTATAAATCTCACTATCCTGCCTATTCTTTCCGCGCTGTAGGTAGGTCGGTCGCCATAGCCTTTTGAACGCTGTATGAACGCGGCCTTGATCCTCTTCTCTCGGAGCGCCGCACCGACCGCCTCAAGATCAACATCACCATCTGAGGTCAAAGATATTTCACTATAGCTTATCCCGTAATCAGCGAGCGAGCCGTTACCCGGCTCACCGGATATGCCTATGACCTCCTCCAAGGTGTCGTACGGCTTTCCGGTGACAGCCAGAAGCGTATCCCCCGGACGCAGAACACCATACAGCATCGTAGCCAAGGTATGCGATCCGTTTACCCAGTTATGACGCACGAGAGCATCCTCACATCCGAATATTTGGGCATATACCTTATCAAGAGTATCTCTGCCGTCATCATCGTAGCCGTAGCCAGTTGTCGGCATAAAATGGCGCTCCGAAACTCTGTTGTCTGAAAACGCCTTCATGACTTTCAGCTGATTTATTTCAGCGATACTCTCAAACTCTGCAAACTTATCCCTGACAGACTCCTCCGCTTCCGCCACCAGCTCAGCGGCGCGTTTTGAAACACCGAAATTTTCAATAATAAATTCCGTTTTATCCATAAGTAAAAAACAATCCTTTCAAAAACAAATCATCACACAAAACTCAATCGATCATACCTAATGCATTATAGCATACCGATGAGCCTTTGTCAATCACGTAACATCATAAATACACACAAATATACAGCAATTACCGACAAGAATATTGACAAATGCCTTTTATAGTAATATAATTATCAAGTGATCTGCTTTTTATAAAATTAAGAAATACGGAGGAAGCAAATGAAAGAAAGAACGTTTGAAAAACAGCTCACGGCTCTGATAGTCATATTCGTTATGGGCATAGCTATGCTTATGTGCGGATACGGGCAAAAGAGCTTTGACTACACCATGAGCGCTGACGGAACGCTTAACGGAATGACTGAATACAGCCCCCACATAACGCTGCCAAGGGGAACATACGATGTCAAGCTGAGCGGCAGCGGAAATGTACAGTTCGTCACCGCAGACGGCAGTCTTCTTGCACAGGGCAGCTGCGGAGAAAATCTCGAGCTTAAGCTTTCAAAAGACGAAAGTGATATTATAATTCTCGGCAGTCTCGGCGGTTCAGTTTCAAAGGCCGAGGTGTCAAAAGACGGAATGATATACAGTGATCTCATATTCCTTACCGCGATGTTCGTCCTTGCCGCAGCGTATCTCGCATACCGCAGGCTTGGCCGAAAGGGAATGACTGAACGCGAAAATACATTTGTATTGCTGGCTGCCATTGTGCTTCTGGCAAGCTACCCTGCATTTACGGGAACCGTATATTTCGGACATGACCTGAACTTCCATCTTTACAGAGTAGAGGGCATAAAGGACGGTCTGCTTTCCGGCCAGTTCCCGGTAAGAGTACACCCGACTCACAATAACGGCTACGGCTATATCACCGCCAGCGTGTATCCTGAGCTTTTTCTGTATTTCCCGGCGATACTTCGCATCCTCGGAGCTTCTCCGGTATTTGCATATAATGTTTTCTTACTGGGGATAAACGCGCTTACCGCATTTATAATGTACTATTCAGCAAAAGGGATAAGCTCATCAAGATATGCAGGAATAACAGCCTCTGCCATATACACACTCTCTACCTGGAGAGCTATGAACCTATATTACAGAGCCGCGCTCGGAGAATCGCTCGCAATGACGTTCTTCCCTCTCATTATATACGGTCTTTTCCTATTGCTCAAAAAGGATGAGGATCCTGCCAGAGGAAAGGGACGCTGGATCCTTGCCCTTGGCTTTACAGGGGTTTTGCAGTCGCATGTAATAAGCACTGTGTTTGCAGTGATCCTCATCATTGTATTTATACTTATATTTTTCAAAAGCTTTGCGCGCAAAAAATGCGTAATAGGCTTTGCTGAAGCGGGAGCGTTTACGATAATATTGAATTTATGGTATCTTTCCGCATTCCTCACATATTATCTCGGGCTTGACATGAATATAAAGCATGTTGCAGAAAATACAGAGTTTTTCAGAAATGCAATAATACCTGCAGAGCTGTTCAATATAGCCAATACCAGCTTTGGATATTCACAGCTTCTGCCCAATGGTATACGCGGCGACATGTCGTTCTCGCTCGGTCTTGGCGTAAGCGCAGCAATGGTGATCGCAACAGCGTATTTCGTATTCAGAAAGAAGCCTAAATTTGAAAACGAGGGTTTTATACTTGCATCGCTGTCTGCAGCGATAGTACTTGTATTTATGACAACAACGCTTTTCCCGTGGGAACGGCTGCAGCAGAGCAAGCTGATAAACGCATTCTGCGGAACTGTGAGAATGCCATGGAGATTTCTCGGTCTGGCGTCTTCGGCAGTATGCATAAGCGCAGCAGCCGTCATCAGTTCTTTGCTTAAAGACAAAAGATCAAAATTCATAGCGCTGATAGCATGCGTATTCGTTTGCGGCATCTCATTCGTAACCTGGGGAACAGCCTATACAACTCAAAACGACGGCGTTCTGCAAAAAGGCTATGCCGTCTCGACCGATGGAGCAGCAGGGCTTGACAAAGAGTATTACGTATACGGAACGCAGCCTGATAAGCTTGTCGCCGGAGCTTATGAAGAGACGGGTTCCGTCAATGTTGACGAATATGAAAAGAATGGTACTGATCTGACTCTCAGCGTCAGCAACGCAAAAAGCGGTGATACTATAGATGTTCCTCTGCTTTACTATAAGGGCTACACAGCCAAAGACAACAACGGGAACAAGCTTGATGTCTCCGAGGGTGACAACCACTGTCTGCGGATAGAGCTGGCAGGGAGCGCGGACGAGATCAATATAAAATACTCCGGGCTATGGTATTTCCGTTTGTCAGAAATAATCTCGCTGCTCGGCATTATCGCTGCAATATATGCGTTCATATGCAAAAAGAAGGGATTTGGATACCCATTCCTCAAAAGGGAAGCATGAATTCATAAAAGGGACGGCCATCAAATATGACCGTCCCCTTTTCATAAATACTTATCTCAGCTGGGATATATATCTGCCCCATTCATTTTGGGGTATACCTGACATTGAAAGTGCTCCCTCTGCAGTGAGGTCATTCGTTGTCATGAGGCTTTTTAATATATTGATCATACCTTGCTGCATCCCCTGCTGCATTCCCTGCTGCATTCCTTCTTCTTTTGCCTCTTTTTCCTTTTCGGCAAATGCCGCTTCGAGGATCTGTTCTTCATTAAATAATGTATCCATCATATCTATGACCTCCTTCTCTCTCGACTGCATGAATTCCCTCAGTACGTTATCTGCGATACAGCGCTTTACGGTTTCAACCACTGCTTCCTTTGATCTCCCATATGCCTTTATCTGCTCATCACATATCTTTGTAAAAGTGATATACTGATCCAATATATCACCCTCAGCGCTTCCGCTTACTACTTTTACCTTTACATCCATCACCGATGCATCACCGCTGAAAAAAGCATCGGCAAGCGATATATATTCATCTTTATGTTTTTCCTTTCCGGTATATATGACATAGAATTCCGGCTTTGGTATCTTTACTTTTTTACCGTATACATTTACCTTGTTTTCTGAAAACATCTCCTGCAGCGTCTTGAAATAGTACATCGGACACCTAACAGCCATGTTTTCCGTCCATGTGCTTTGAGCTTCTATAAGGAACAAAAGCTTGTTTCCTACCATAAAACCCAGATCATTATACAAGTCATCGACCAAAATGTTCTGCAGTGTCACTATCGTTATACTTTCTAATTCCTCTTCCGTTACATTCGGTTCAAGAACTCTGCATAATTCCTTTAAATATTTTTTGTCACCAAAAAGCGCTGTAAACACGCTGTCCTTGACCTTTCTTTTTATCACTGCTTCTGTATTCATTCTGATCACGTCCCTTTATATAATTATAACATAATCGTTGTTCATTTTCAAGACTTATACAAAAATGTTTACAGCTTTACCGTCGTTTTGGATCCCTGAAATCAAGCAGCTCACTTTCTGTAACATCCAATGCAACAGCCAGACGGCATATCTTGTCGAAAGTAATACCCATAAACAAATTGGGATTTTCCAATTTGCGTATCGTTGAGATGCTGACATTCGCTTTCTCCGCAAGCTTTTCCTGTGTTAAAAATCTCAATTTCCTGTAATACGCTATATTTAAACCTAACGCAACTAATTTTTCACCGTAAGTCATCTGTATATCATCCCTATCTTTTGTTCCATATATCTCACCTATCATTTGTTATTAATTATATAACTATTTAAACTCATAAAAACTCACAAAAAAACAATTTATTTTCAAAAAATGTATTGTTTTTTTCATTTTATTATGATATAATAAATACCATCAAGTAAATCCAGCTGCGCTACGGCTTTATGAAAGCTGTGTTTATTGTATCGGTGTGAAGCAGCGCATTTTAAGCGCTGCACTTATGATATGATAAGTACAAGGTTTAGTCCGTTTTGATTTTATCGACATCGTATTTCTTCAGCAGCTCAATATAATCCACAAGCATTTTTCTTTGTTCGATCGACAAAGAAGAGACCAATGGCGATAATTGGTTTAAAAACAAGTAATCATTTGCTGAAACGCTGTCAGATATATTGTTTATCAGCATATCAACGGTGACACCCAACACTTGAGCAATATTACAATATTTTTCTAAACTGCCGGCAGATTTTCCTGTTTCAAGCTTCGATAAGTAGTTGTTGCTTATATCCGCTTTTTCAGCTACTTCCTCTTGAGTTTTACCGCTGATCTGCCTATAATATTGTATTCTCTTACCAACATCTGTGTAATTTAGCTTCAAGTGTTACACCACCTATCTATAATTATAATTATATGCTATTATAGCATATTTTTTTGCCACAATTAACAAACGATAGTTCATGTAATTATAACTATAGTATTAATTAATGTTAAAAAATATACATTTAGGAGGAATTCAATCATGGGATATTGGTTATTTTTGATCATGATGTTTATGCTTATTCTTATAATGCTTTCCGCAGCAATCTATGCAAGGACAAAAGGTGATAAGGAGAATGATCTGTTTCCTTCATCGATCATATGCGCATGCCTCTGTACGATAATGGTAATACCATTTGCAGCAGATATCCCAAACGCTCTGGCAGGCGGAGAGACATTATATACAGACAGTTTTCCCTCTGTCTCGACCATGCAGTTTGTGTCCTTGGTATTTACAGATCATGAAAAGCTCATAACCTTTTGGGATTATGATCCCGATGACTACGAACAGAATACCGGCTATAAGATCACATATACCAAATTCACCAAATGCATCCTGGATATAGAAGAAGCGGGAAATTAACTTAGTCTTGTTTATATAGCCCATAATTTCACACCTCACAAAACCGGTGTCGGCAAAACAGCACGAAATTTGTATAGCTTACTTGTAATTTCCTCCGATATGTGCTATACTAGACCAATAACTATACTTACTCCGATCAGGCATGGAGGTGGAGCTTTGACAAATACAGAACGCATCGCCGAATACATTGCCGGAGGCTGCACAGGCGAAAACCGGCTCGGTGTTGAGATAGAACATTTTGTACTGAGGCGTGACAGGACGCAGGTCACTTATAACAGCGGTATACAGGATATACTGAATAAGCTTTCCGAATATTATACAGAAAAAGAATACAGCTGCGGCGAGCTGATAGCTCTTTACAACAACGAGGCGTCAATAACCATAGAGCCTGCGGGTCAGCTGGAGATAAGCATAAAGCCGTGCCGGAGCATCGGCGAGATAGACGCGATATACAAAAAGTTTATAAGGCGAACTGAACAGGCTCTTTCAGAATACGGCTTTGAGCTTGCTAATTTCGGCTATACTCCGCATTCAAAGGCTGAGGAGCTGGAGCTCATACCTAAAGAGCGCTATGCTTTTATGGACAGATATTTCCGAAGCACCGGCACGAACGGTATAAATATGATGCGTGCGACAGCCTCAACACAGGTCTCGGTCGATTTTGCCGATGAGGCAGACTGTGTGAGAAAGCTGCGCACAGCAAGCCTGCTGGCTCCGGTATTCGCGCTCATCACCGACAATTCTCCGTTCTTCGAGGGAATACGGTGCAACGGCAGGATGCTCCGGACAAGGATATGGCAGAACGTGGACTACGACCGCTGCGGAACTATACCGTGCCTTTTTGACAAGGATTTCGGCTTTTTAAAATATGCGGAATATATATATAACTCTCCAGCTATACTCATAATGGCCGAAAACGGCGCTGTATATACCGGACCTAAAACCGCTGCGGAAATATACGGAGAACATGAGCTTACAACTCAGGAAATAGAGCATCTTCTGTCCATGTTCTTCCCTGATGTACGGCTCAAAAAATATATAGAGATACGCCCTGCCGACTCGCTTCCGGATCAGCTTGCAATGGGATATGCGGCACTGATAAAATCTTTATTTGTAAAAAATGCTCTGCCAGATATATGCGCAGCCGAGAACGCTGACATAGAAAACGCAAAAAATGAGCTTATAGAAAAGGGCTATAACGGAGTTGTATACGGCAGGCCTGTAAGAGATATTATCGGCGATATGTTTAAAAACGCCTTATCTGTACTCAGCAGCGCCGAGACCGGTTATCTCACTCCGCTCATTGAACGGGTGCAGGCGGCCGAAGCCTGACTCCTCAGGAAAGGGAATATTATGAACTATCAACAGGAATATAAAAGATTAATAACAGATAATTTTGAGGAATGCCGAAGCGATGCCGCGTCAATGCGCCGGAGGATAGAGGACTCCTCCGCGCATTACCACGGCTATACGGTCCACACTCTCTACATACCCAAAATGTACAGTCCGGACGACCTTACACAGCTTGAAGCTGCAGCCGTTACAACCCACAGCATCCTCTGCAAGGTCATAGAGGAATATCTGAAAAACGCCGACTACCGCGCTCTTTTCGGGTTTGACAAGCGGCTTGAGGAGCTTATCCTACACAAGCCTATGCATTCATGCACACTGCCGATAGCAAGGATAGATATTTTCTATGACCCGGAAACAGGCGGCTTTAAATTCTGTGAATTCAATACTGACGGCTCCAGCGGCATGAACGAGGACCGCGAGCTCAACAACGCGTTTGCCGGCTCCGTGACCTTTCAGAGGTTCACGCAAAAGCACAGCGTCCGCCGCTTTGAGCTTTTCGATTCATGGGTGGAGGAATTTATAAAAATATATAAGACATCGCCGAACGCAAAGGATAAACCTTATGTAGCTATTGCTGACTTTATGTCTAGCGCGTCCAATGAGGAATTTGAGGAATTCCGGCGCGCATTCGGACGCGCCGGGATCGAATGCGAGATCTGTGATATATACAAGCTCCGACGTGAAGACGGAGGTCTTGTATCGCCCTCCGGAAATAGGATAGACGCCGTATACCGCCGCGCAGTAACATGCGATATCATGGAAAACTACGAAAAGGTAAAGCCGTTCATAAACGCATACTTAAATGATGAAGTTGTGCTTATAGGAGACTTCCGCACACAGATCGCTCACAACAAGCTGATTTTTAAGATACTCGGCGATGATATGACCCGCTCATTTCTCACCGATAAGGAAAACGCGTTCATAAGCGAGCACATCCCCGAAACACACATTCTCACCCACGACAACATCCACCGCTTTAACGTCATAGAGGACCGGCTGAACTGGATAGTAAAGCCGATGGACTCCTATGCGTCAAAGGGAGTTCTTGCCGGGATAGAAGCAAAGGATACCGAGGAATGGCTGCACTTCCTTTCAAAGCACATGGACACAGGCTACCTCCTGCAGAGATATATCACCCCGTATGAGACCGAGAATATCGACCTTGTATGGGATCAAAAAGCTGAGTTCCGCGGCTTTGCAAATATAACCGGGCTTTTCGTCTACAGAGGCAAGCT
Organism: uncultured Clostridia bacterium; assembly: GCA_904420525.1. Classification (GTDB taxonomy): domain Bacteria; phylum Bacillota; class Clostridia; order UBA1381; family UBA1381; genus Ornithomonoglobus. The sequence goes on from CAJFVT010000131.1 coordinate 24,226, forward strand.
CCGCGGCATTTACTCGCGCATAGCAAAAACAGGTGTTATCTCCACCCAGTACAGCGAAATGACTCTTCCAACTATGATAGTTGACTAAAGCAAAACAACGGCAGCACAGCGCCCTGCGCTCCTCTGCCGTTTTGGTTTTCATATCGCTATCAAAATCCTCTGCTTTTTATATAGATTTTTTCACAGATATATGTTAGAATATATGTAATATCCAATACAGAAAGGAAGATGGCAAACATGTATAATGCGGCATCAGACAGATACGAAAAAATGCGGTATAACCGCTGCGGAAGGAGCGGACTCAAGCTGAGCGCTTTATCGCTCGGTCTTTGGCATAACTTCGGGAGCTGTGACAACTATGACAATATGGTAAGCATGGTTACAACAGCCTTTGATCTCGGTATAACCCATTTTGACATTGCAAATAACTACGGTCCTTATCCAGGCAGCGCAGAGGAAAACTTCGGAAAGATCATGAAGGCCGTTATGACTCCGTACCGTGATGAGCTGATAATCTCATCAAAGGCCGGCTATGGTATGTGGGACGGTCCTTACGGTGACCACGGCTCACGCAAATATCTTATCGCCAGCTGTGATCAGAGCCTTAAGCGCACCGGGCTTGAGTATTTTGATATATTCTATCATCACCGCCCGGATCCCGAAACACCTATGGAAGAAACAGCCGCGGCTCTCGACCATATAGTCAGAAGCGGCAGAGCTCTTTATGTAGGCGTTTCAAATTACAGTCCGGAGCAAACGCTTAAAATGTCACAGATCTTAAAAAGCATGGGTACACCGCTCGTTATACACCAGCCGCGTTACAATATGCTCGAGAGAAATATTGAAAACGGACTTCAGACCGTGCTTGAGCACGAGGGTATCGGCTCGATCTCGTTCTGTCCGCTCGCGCAGGGACTTCTCACAAACAAATATCTTCACGGCATCCCAAAAGATTCGCGCGCGACAAAGTCGGTATTTTTGACTGAGGACAAGGTCAACAATACAGACCTTTCAAAGATCGCAGCTCTTGATGAGGTAGCCGAACGGAGGGGACAGACTCTTGCCCAGATGGCGCTCAGATGGAACCTCCGCGGCGGTAAGCTCACAAGCGTTCTTATCGGCGCATCGCGTCCGGCTCAAATAGTTGAGAATGTAAAAGCTCTCGATGCTCCTGACCTTACCGCGGAGGAACTTACAGAGATCGATGATATTCTTGGGAGATAAGATATTTTTTTAACAATAGGTATTGAAATATCGAAGCAAATATAGTATAATATTATTGATAATGCTATGAAAAAAATACTTTGGCACAGCTGTGCCGGAGAAACATACATAGGAGATATACAATGAAAAGCTTTGACATTAGAACTACGATTTATTTCGGTGACAACGCTCTTGACAGACTTCTTGAGCTGTCCTATAACAAAATACTTATCATAACTGATCCGTTTATTGAAAAAAGCGGAATGCTCTCGCTCATAACGAACAGGCTTCAGCAGGCGTTTATAGATTTCGATATTTTTTCAGATGTTGTCCCTGACCCGCCGCTTGAAAAGATCACTCACGGCGTTCAAAGGCTGCTTGAATCAAAGCCTGACTGTATAATAGCGATAGGCGGCGGCAGTGCGATCGACTCCGCTAAGTCCATACGTGAGTTCGGAATGAGAGCATCAAAAACTGATATCGCTCTCATTGCTATACCGACCACATCGGGAACTGGCTCTGAGGTGACAAGCTTCGCGGTCGTCACCGATGCTGAAAACGACATAAAATACCCGTTGGTTTCAGATTCGATGCTGCCGACAGAAGCTATACTTGATGCAGAGCTTGTAAAAAGCGTTCCGGCCTCAGTCACGGCAGACACTGGAATGGACGTTCTGACACATGCTATTGAAGCATATGTGAGCATAAACAATAATGAATTCTCTGCGGCACTTGCAGAAAAGGCTATCGAGATATGCGGTACCTTCCTTCTCCGTTCATACCTTGATAATAATGACAGACACGCGCGCGCTAAGATGCATGTTGCGTCATGCCTTGCGGGGCTCGCTTTCAACAGTGCATCACTCGGACTCAATCATGGTATCGCACACGCTATCGGAGCCAAGTTCCATATACCTCACGGCAGAGCGAATGCGATCGTGCTTCCGTACGTTATCGAGTTCAATTCGGGAATAAACAAGCATTCAAAGAGTCAGAAGGAGTACCCGAAATGCGTTGAAAAATACTGCAATGTTGCAAAGCTCCTGGGCGTTAACAACTTCAACGAAATAACGACCATACGCGCGCTCGTTGGCTGGATACAGTTCATGAACAAGGAAATGAACATACCTCTTTCAATATCACAGTGCGGGATAGACAAAAGAGAATACATGAACGCTGTCGAATCCATGGCTGAAAAGGCTATTGCCGATGCCTGCACAGCGACAAATCCACGAGTTCCGTCAAAGGCAGAAGTATGCCTTATCCTTGAGCATATGTACGATTGATGATAAGATATCCGAACAGAGGAGGCATCGTAAATGTTTACTTATCATATGCCCACAAAAATAACAGCAGGTGAAAATGCTGTAAAAAATTCACCGGCAGAGCTTATCCTCGGTTCAAAAGCCATAATAGTCACCGGTAAAACCTCCGGCAAAAGATCCGGAGCGCTTAACGATGCTGTAAGCGTGCTTGACGAACACTCGATACCGTATATGATATATGATAAGGTGGAAAATAACCCGTCTATAGAATCCACAGCTGAGGGCGGTGCGGCAGCACGCGAATTCGGCGCTGATTTTATCATTGCTATAGGCGGAGGCTCACCGCTCGACGCGGCCAAGGCTATTGCCGTATACGCTGCAAACACGCCCGGCGATGACTTCAAGCTTTATGATATATTCACAGGCAGCTACAAAAACAAGCCGCTTCCTATGACTGCTATACCCACTACAGCCGGAACAGGCTCTGAGGTGACACCATATTCTATTCTCACACTGCACCGTGAGCAGACAAAAAAAAGCTTTTCATCACCGGAGGTGTTTTTTAAAACAGCCTTTCTGGACGGTCGTTATATCGCAGAGCTGCCTTTGCAGACCGCCCGCAATACCGCTGTAGACGCATTAAGTCACCTGATAGAGGGATTTACAAATAAAAATTCTTCTCCTTCATCAGACTATATTGCGCTTGAAGGTCTGCGCGTTCTTGGCAATAATATAAGCATACTAAAGGACGGTCGCCCTCCTGCCGAATTGTGTACTGATTTCCTATGGGCTGCCACGCTGGGCGGGATGGTCATAGCCCAAACAGGCACTACTATAGTCCATTCAATGGGCTATCCCCTAACATATCATAAAAACATACCGCACGGCATGGCAAACGGACTGCTGCTCGGCGAATATATGCGCCGTGCAGATCTAGAGATGCCTTGGAAGACAGACCTGTATCTTGAAGCGCTCGGAATGGACTCGATCGATGAGGTCTGCGCTCTGCTTAAAGCCCTGCTCCCGTGTGACACTGTATTCACAGAAGAGGAATTGACCGAATGGACAAAAACAAGCATCAAAGCTAAAAACGTAAGGTCCTGTCCGTTTGACGTGACAAGGGAGCTTGAGATCAATATGTATAAAAAATGTCTGTTATAAAAAGAACGCACATGACGGCGCGCAGCTGCGTGCCATTGTGTGCGTTCTTTTATCATTATTTCGGGGTGGCGATTATCACTCTTATCCTTCCGCCCCTGTCCTCTGCCTTATCGTAATAACAGGTGTACGTATAATCGCCGTTTATCGCTTCATTGAGCGATATCTTTGAGAAATTTGAAAGATCATGCCGTTCATATACCGCCACCTTATCACTCAGCTTGTATTCAGTATCACCTATGAGCGCATATGTAGACGTCAGCTCGTTCACACTTCCGCTGTAGCTCGGTATCTGTATCGCGCTCTCTATCTCGCCGCTGCTGCTCATACCTATACGCACTCCCGTGCCGAGCGCAAGGCTCCTGTACGATGAGCTGGAATAAACAGTGCCGTCTATATCCATCCTCGTTACGCCTGCGCCTTCCTCACTGTACGCAGTTGTTACAACTCCATATTGATACATATCTCCGGTAACGCTCCTGAGGATAAGCTCTGAAATATCACCGTTTGAATCAGTATTATAATAGCACACCTGAGACTCTGAAAGCGTAAGACCATCTATCCTCTGCATGAACGTTTTCGTATACAATATCGAACCGTCATTATACTCCGATGCAACATCAAGTATCTTGACATCCTGCGATACATTATGTGTTCCTATCTTCATATCCTCATAGCTCACATATCCGCTAAGCGTGGAATCGCTGAGAGTCCCGACCGTTGCGACTCCGTCCTTTATCTGCGCGCGTACCACTCTTCCAACAAGGCTTGACCTATCGCTGGTCGTCGGATAAGTATACTCAGTCCCGTCCGCGGTCACGATAACTATATAATTACTCGAATATGTTGTTCCGTCTGCGTTTGAGAAATTCTGTTTTCCTGTGGATATCAGATACCCTACCTGAGACGTTGTTGCCGCAGAGGTGCCTGTTCCTGCAACTCCCGCGATCTTCTGTCCGTCTCTGCCCATCAGAACGGTTATAGTATCTCCGTAATTGAAGCTGCCATTCGATGACAGATCATTGAACGCCTCTGCGCCCTCGATCTCATACGTTACACCTGATATAGTAACACTGCTCGGAGCATCCTTTGAAGGCGATGCACTCTCGTATACGCCTGTTACCTTTGTGGTATATGCCAGGATCATATTAAGAGCTTCACTGTAATAGATTATATCATTTACCTGTATGCTGTCCGCGCTTACAATATTGCCTTCACGCACGATCTTTGTTGAATCATTCGTTTCAAAGCTGTCCATCCATGAATCCGATGTCACCTTTATAGGTCCTTCTACGGAACCCTCAGTATAGTTTATGTAATCTATCTCACCGTTCGACTTATAATGTATACGTATGATATCACCCATTTCCATTTCAGAACTGAGCTGAGCATATGTATATGCAGTCGATGCTCTGTAACAGGTCGTCGTACTGCTTATGTCAAACTGATGCAGTGTAGTATTATTGCCTTCGCTGTAACACAGTATAGAATCATTCAGAGTCGAATATATAACATATCGTTCTGAAAGATTTTCGTCATCTGATGCAAAGGCAATTACCGTTTTGCCGTTCTTTAATACCATATCACCGGTAGTTCCCACATATGATCTGTCAAAATCTTCATTTATGGTGTACTTTCCGTTTGATGTTGATATTTCATCAGCTGAAAGCGTTGAATCCTCATCCTGTGATGCTATTATAGTCACATCTTCGACTATCTCACAGTCATGTATCGATATAAGCTCGCTCGTGCTGTCCTTCATTCTCGTTTCAAGCGTATTGCAGACAAGCTTTGCCACATCGCGTCTTGTGAGCGGATCACCTATAGATGCGTCTATTCCCTCAGTCATTTCAAGATTCTGCGCCATTCCTACCTGTCCGTATGGATATGACGCGCCGAAATCATCGTTCGTATAACCGAGTACCTTTAGCATCATGGTTATCGCCTCTTCATATGTTACCGTACCGTCAGGATCGAACGTTCCGTCTATATAACCCTCAACGATCCCCGCCGAAACAGCCGCCTGGATATATGGTGCTCCCCAGAAGCTGCCGCGCACATCTGAAAACGGCGAAAACTGCAGTCCGGCTGCAACTGTATTCTTATAGCTCGATGCCGCGACTGCCACCTTAGTCATTTCAGCGCGTGTAACATATGAATCCAGATAGAAATCACCGGTATCATCGCCTGTCATTATGTTAAGCTCAGACAGCAGGGATGTCATCTCGCTGTCAGACTGCCCGATCGAGCCTGCCGCAAGCACCGGCGCCGCAGCTGACATAGGAATAGCTATTACCGCCGCGAGCAGTGCGGATATTATTCTTTTCATGTAAGATCTCCTTTCTTTTCCATGTGCAATCATCTATCAGTCGCTTCGCAAAGCGTCTATAGGATTGAGCTTCGCAGCCTTACGAGCAGGCAGGAACCCAAATATAACACCTATGCCGACCGAAACTCCGAATGCTATCGCTATCGCTCCGCCCGATGGGGCTACGTCCATACCCAACAGTCTGCCGAATACATAGGCAAAAACGACCCCGAGTATTATCCCTATCACGCCGCCTATACAGCTTACAACACCGGATTCCATAACAAACTGTGTCATTATATGCTTATGCTTAGCTCCCAGCGACTTCCTTATACCTATCTCACGCGTTCTCTCACTTACCGATACGAGCATGATATTCATGATACCTATACCGCCTACGAGCAAAGATATCCCAGCGATCGCTACAAGCACCATTTCCATGGTGTCCATCATTTCAAGCATCTGATCGATTATCGCTTTCATCGAAATTACAGTGAAGTAATCAGAATCGCCTACTTTCTCAAGCAGAAAGCTCTCAAGCAGTGATTTTGCCTCATCGACCACCTCGTCCGACGCAGCATCTACAGTATAGCTGCTTACTATATTCGTTCCGCTGGCTTTTAGAGCCGTCGTGTACGGTATATAGATAACGTCGTCCGATGAGGATTCTGCGGATTCAGCTTCCTCCTCAATAACGCCTATGATCGTATACGGCGTACCGTTTATTCGTATGGTCTCGCCAACTGCTTTTGATGACAGCCCGAAGAAATACATCGCCTGATACGAGCCTATAACGGCAACCTTTGACTGATTTTCACAGTCCTCATAAGAAATGAACCTTCCGAAGCTCATATCTATTCTCTGTATATCGTAATAATCCTCAGACACTCCCGTTGCCGACCCGGTCAGAGTATCATCGCCGGAATCCGGTGTCTTGATCTGTCCGGAAACACTGACATTCGGTGATACTCCTGCAAACATATCCGGATATGTATCGACAAACTCATAAAGCTCCTCAGGTGTGACCTCCTTATTTGAACGCGGAGTTACCGAGGTCGTAAGCGAGGTAGTTCCGAACTCATCGAATATCGAGGTTATCTCGCTGGTCAAACCGTTCATTACCGAAACAAGAACGATAACGGAGGCTATGCCTATAATAATTCCAAGCATAGTAAGCAGTGATCTGACCTTGTTGCTGATGATGCTCGAAAGAGCCATTATAAAGCTTTTTGTCAAACCCATTTAAGCATCATTCCTCCTCACGTCCCGCTGCCGCCTGCCGTGCAACGTTTTCATCGCCCTCAACAGGTCCGTCATATACTATATGTCCGTCGGTCACCCTTACGATCCTTGAAGCCCGTGCCGCTATTGAGTTATCATGAGTGATCAGGATTATTGTGTTGCCCTCGCGGTTGAGCTGCTGCAGAAACCGCATAACGTCACGGCCTGTTCTTGAATCCAGCGCACCGGTGGGCTCATCGGCAAGTATTACCGATGGATCCCCCGCCAGTGCCCTGGCGATAGAAACACGCTGCTGCTGACCTCCCGAAAGCTGAGTCGGCATATTTTTTGCCTTTGACGCAAGCCCTACCCTTTCAAGAGCCGCCATCGCACGTGTTTTCTGCTCCTTATCACTGTATCCTCCATACAAAAGCGGCAGCTGAACATTCTCAAGCACTGAAAGCTTAGGTATCAGATTATACTGCTGAAATATGAAACCGAGCATCTTATTCCTGACGTCAGCAAGCTCATCATCACTGTAATTTGATATCTCTCTGCCGTTGAGCTTATATGTACCGCTCGTAGGGACATCAAGGCAGCCTATTATATTCATACATGTGGACTTTCCTGAGCCTGACGATCCAACGATCGCAACGAACTCGCCCTTGTCGATCATAAGAGATATCCCGTCAAGCGCGCGAACCTCGCTGTCGCCTACATGATATATCTTATATATATCCGTTAATTCCACTAAATGAGGCATAGTTCATACCTCCTTACATCGGGCCGCCGCC
>CAJFVT010000132.1 GCA_904420525.1 uncultured Clostridia bacterium
ACTACGAAACGACAGTTTCACGCAGAGGGTTAGCAGACTTCACCGATAGGATGTTTGAGTATGCAAAATCGTGTATATGAGTTTAAACGTAATTAATATTATTATATCTGTTTTTATTGAGAGCTTTTTATTAATATACTACTGCAATTCATCAATGGAATGCAAGGTATCAAAGACCAGGAGCGAAATTATTATCGCAATCGGATACCTCATTTACTGTGTTTTGTGTTTACTGAAAATAATGATAGTAAACATATGCGGTTTTGCCTTAATCACTCTTCTGGTCATATTGGCTGGATATAAGATAACAGTTAGACTTGCAATATTTAAAAGTTTAATACTTACTGCTCTTATGATGTTTGGTGAGCTAATTGGCTCATTCATTGTAGATACAGAAATATCTAATAATTTCATAACAAACATTACATTTATAGAGGGTGTAGTATTTTCGCTACTTTCCAAATTGTTGTATTCACTGTTTATCGTTATTCTCAGACAAATAACTGCAGCGAAGAATGGAGAATATACCACTAAAGAAATGACTTATCTTTTGCTTCTTCCGATATCGACATGTCTTTTCTTCTTTCTGTTTAATGATATAAGATTTACTCTTGCAGATGAAATTAGATTTCTATTTATAATATTTGGTATAATGTTGATATTTTCTAATTTCATAGTATATATAGTTTGTGAAAAAATAATTGTAAGCAATATTCAGATACAGAAATTAAAGCAGATCGAGCATAAAAGAGAAATAGACGAAAAAAGCTATCAGCTTGTAAAGAACAATTTTGAGGATATGAAAATAATGATCCATGATTTTAATAAGTACTGCAGCCATATAGAGGCAATGCTTGACAATGACCGTGAAGATGTCAAGACCTTTATAAATTCTATAAGGCGCAAAAATAAAGCTCTGATGCTTACAGACTATACTAACAACAAGGCTCTTAATCTTCTTTTGTCACAAAAGCTCCGCGAATGCAGCGATCTGAGTATAAACTTTCAATTTAATATCCGCAGCACCGATCTCTCATTTATAAGCGAAAGCGACACTATATCTATATTTGCAAACCTTATAGACAACGCTATCGAAAGCTGCAATATATCTGAGAATAAGGATATAATCCTGAACATATACACAATAAACAACAGCTTTGTTGTTATATCTATAAATAACGGCGCTGACTTTGAGCCTGACGTCTATAACGGCAGACTGCGTACAAGGAAGACCGATAAGGACAGTCACGGCATAGGCATGCTTAGCATCAAAAAGGCTCTTTCCGCTTACGATGGTGAAATGAAGTGGAGCTATGACAGCGACAACAAGCTTTTCAATGTTTCTATCCTTATAAATTTAGAAAAATATAACAAGAAAGATGACCGAAGTTGTCAAAAATCGACCGAAGTTGTAAAGGCTATTGACTCAGAAAAAGAACCGGTATATAATAATACATAATTATAATAAAAGGAGTTGTTGAAAATGAAGAACAAGATCAAAAAGGTTTACTTTGCTCTCATGGGGATAGTACCCGTATGCGCAGCATTCATGGTATCGACCGTTGTTAATTCCACATCCTGCTGGGCTGTAGGTCAGGACGAAGTACCTGCGGGCGCAAAGAAATTCCGCAAATTCTAAAACATGTTCAAGGTGTTGTCAGGCTCGATAGCAGATAGAGCGATCAAAAACGGAGCTGTAAAATCTGAGGACAGGGAATTGACCGTATACGGTATAAATACCTTTCTTACAATTGGCGTGAATATCATATCAGCCTTGCTTATAGGCTTGATATTCAATATGCTCATCGAGATCGTGCTGTTTCTCGTTGTTTACAAGCTGCTGAGGAAATACATAGGCGGTATACATGCAAACACAGCCCTAAGCTGTTATTTATCATCATGCTTAACATACATAGCCGTGCTTACATGCATAAGATTTTATGATCTTCCCGGCGCTGTAACGACAATACTTGTATTATGTTCATCGGTGATACTGTGGATACTGGCTCCTATAGAGGCAAAAAAGAAGCCTCTGGACGAGCTTGAGTATAAGGTGTTCAGGCGCAGAAGCCATATAATGATAATCATATGCTTTTGTGTATTCGCAGCCTTTCATTATATACCGGTGCTTAATGCATACTCCGCAGCCGCAGCTATCAGCATATACACAGTCAGCATATTTGCAGTTTTCGGAAAGATATCGATATTTAGATATCACAAAAGACAACATAATAGCTTGTAAATTTCTTTTTATCTAAGTCCCGAAATCAAAAGTTTTTGGGACTTTTTTCTTTATTGTTGTGTATAATTAACAAATCCATGACCGAAGTTGTCCATATCCGACCGAATATGTAAAACCTATTGACAGATTATTAATAGAAATATATAATATGTTTGTAAATAGTGTTATTCCAAAGCTGTCCGGATAAGCTGAGCCTTTCCACGACTGAAATATTTCAAATAAAACTCAGTTTATCCGGGCAGCCTCATTAACACTGTTTATAACATACAAAAACAAAAAGAGAAGCTGTACAAAAATCAAAATAAGACTGGAAACCCTTATAAACGATTTATGCAAAGCATCTCTCCGATATAAGTATACTACAAACACTTTTATATGTGACCATGATGAATACGAATTTTACACCGTATTTTACCCTGAAACTTAATTGATCGATTTTGGGAGGTAATGTCATATGAAAAAGCGATCTATCGCACTCACAGCAGTATTTACAGCTTTATCTGCTTTATTATCCGCTAACGCAGGCACGGTCAATTGGACCGTGCTTGCATCGGAACAAGCAAACACCGGCGATAATGCCGCAGCGGAAAATATAACGTCAACTCAAGCTCCGTCCTCAAGCGGAAGATATACGGATGATGCGGGAAATATATATAGATACTCGATCATAAATGATGGTGCTGCAGTATCTATAGATGGAAAGAGTCTTATAAAAAGCACGGAAATTGTACTTCCTTCATATATTGAGGGTTTGCCGGTCGAAACTGTAGATGGCAATGTGATCAGAAATACAAATGTCACATCGATCACTCTGCCGGAAACATGTAAAAAAACATATGGATTTTTGAATAATACTACAATTGAAACTGTGACACTGAATGAAGGTTTGGAAATAATAGAATCACACTGCTTTGAGGGATGCACCTCTCTGACAAGCATTAATATTCCGTCAAGTATTACAATAATAGAAAAGGATACATTTATCAATTGCACCTCTCTCAAACATGTTAAATTCTCAAACGGCCTTATAACTATTGGAGAGCGTGCATTTTCTCACTGTGACTTAATTGATATTAAACTTCCTGACACACTTGAAACTATTTACGGAAAGGGGTTTGGATTCAATTCATCAGTGAAAGAAATTATCATTCCCTCAAGTGTAAAAACTATATGCAATAGTGCTTTTATTAAATGTGGGCTTGAAAAAGTACAGCTACACAGTGGAATTCAGACTCTTGAAGCTGGCGCATTTTCAGGCTGCGATAATCTTAAAGAGATAACCGGACTTACAGATTCACAAATAGCAAAATTCTGGCTTGCATATAATGATACACCTTGGGCCAAATCCATAGTCAATGAAGAAGAACCGTTTATCATAGATGATAACAATAATCTTGTCGCATACGTAGGAAACGAAAACAACATAGTGATCCCGGATGGTGTAGAGGTGATAGGTCAGGATGCTTTTTCCGGAAAGGATATGACATCAGTAACTATTCCTTCAAGCGTAACGAAAATAGAACGCACAGCATTTTATGGCTGCGAAAATCTTGAGAGCATAACTATTCCGGCATCTGTAAACAGCATCGGTCAATTAGCATTTTCGCACTGCACCAAACTAAAAAACATTACCTTCGAATATTCCAAGGGAATACTTTCGCTCGGCAGCAGTGCATTTCAATTTACTGCTGTAACCGCCGATACTTTAAATACTAATAAGCGAAAGTATACAGACCAGCAAAATCCGTTTGCGAACACTGCCCTTGATCCCGAATATGCTCCCTCAGAAACGATCTTACCATCAGGATCACCTGAACCGGAGGAAACACCTGTACCTTCCGCTTCGGCACAGCCCACTGAGATACCGGAAGCAGCCGGAGAGCTTGACGTTTCTGTGAACAACGGAGAAGTTTTGATATCAGTAAACGGATCGCCTGTAACATTCCCGGATGAAAAGCCTTTCATCGACAGCAATGACAGAACACAGATACCGGTAAGAGCAGTAGCCGAAGCCTTTGATTGCAATGTGGACTGGAACGGCGATACACAGACAGTTACTATAACAAAGGATGATAGGCTTATAGTTCTCAATATAGGAAACAAGAATATGCAGGTGGATAAAGAGATAATCACAATGGACACTGAAGCACAGATAATCAACGACAGAACATATATTCCTGCCCGCTTTGTGGGAGAAGCACTTAACATGAAAGTGAATTGGGATAATAGATAGCCTGTATAAAATATTGTTTTTAATTTATTAAAAAAAGAGCGGCATTTTTCTGACATTGCCGCTCTTTCTGTTTTCAGCTTCCATTTGCAGAAAGAAGACCCAGCGCGGCCAGTATCGTTCCGCTTACCGCCTCCCAGTCCTCTGTTGTTATCTTGAGCAGATCTACATATTCTCCGCTCTTTGAAAAGCCGAAGTCACTGTCGTATTCCTCAGCCAGCTCTGTGCTTCCGGTCAGTCTGACTGTATCGTTTATATTTATATCTACATTTGAAAACGACACAGATGTGTCCGTTCCCATCTTACCGTATGCGCTGACGTCAAGCACAATATCATCCATATTATAACGGATCCCAAAACTATTACTGTCAGATTCGATTGTCAAAACAGTTGCATTACCAATACTCACACTGTCATTAAAATTCCCGTTTGCGCCTGTGACAACGCGCCTTAAAGCATTCTGGACATCACCATTTTTATATACAATGATATCGCTGAATATATTGCTGCCGCCTCTGAGCGAAACTGTGTACGTATCGCCGCCGTCACGGCACACATCCAGCTCACGAAGCTTCAAATCATTTACTTTCAGCGTTATGTCATATTCTCCGCTCAAAACACTGAGCGAATTTTTAATATCATCCGCCGCCTCTGCTTCAGAGATCCCGCTTTCCGCCGCTATCGCTTTTACCTTTTCAGCTCCGGCAGGAGTCGAACATATATATTCGGACAGCAGAGAAAGAACATTATCACAGAATTCCATGCTCAGATGCATTTTATATACATCAGCGCCCCTGGTCTTATTGTCTATCGTAACATTTGCTCTTCCGGCTTTATTTATTTCAACAGTTTGTGCGGCAGCCTTAAGCTCAGCATTTTTAGACTCTATAAAGCCGCTCAGCCCGTAATCTCCGGTCAAAAAGCCCCGCAGTATCTCCGCCGCAGCTCCGCTTTCAGGGAGCTGAAAAACAGATCCGAAAATAGATCCGTTCCATTCCTTCGTAAAATTATTTACCGGAAGCCTAAAGCCTCCGTTAAAAAGAGGTGTGCTTATCAGCAGCTGCTCACTGTCCTTGTATGTTTCAAATTTGAACCTGTCGTACAGATCGATCTCGGATACGGAGCATCTCCCGTCGCTGTTTACAATAATATTTACCGGCATACCGGCAAACACAGACTCCTCGGCTGCGCTCAAATTGAGCGTGAGCTTTCCGCCCTCATCTGAATAATGCTTTATCAGCTCCGAATCTGTTTTGTCTATATATTCGAACGCGCTGTCCAGCTCTTCTCTAGTATTGAGCATACTCAGCAGCACGACCCTGTCCGGAGTTACAAAATACTTGTAAACACCAAATATTCCCGCTCCTACAGCCGCTGCTCCCGCAGCGGCGGATATTATTATGATCTTAGTCCTAGAACTCATTTTTTGACCTCACTCAAATAGAAAAATACGGCCTTAGCTCCTCTATGCCCTTGAGCATATCCTCATATTCAGGGAAATCAGCCTTTATCCTCCTTATGCACCGGCGGCAGAAATCTGCGCGCAGCGCGCTGTTTTCACGCATCTGCCGCTTCATTCCCCATGTATGAGTAAACCATCGCTCACCATCCTTAAAAAGTCTGTCAAGCGTAGATATCACATACATATTCAAACCCAGCATAGCGCTGCACATAGGAAGCAGTCTTTGCTCAGCAAAAACCATATATGTAAGATTATCTCCGCCCTCAGTATTTTCCATAAATCTTACCGCCTCGCCGGTATAAAGCTTCGCCAGCTCTTCATTCTTTATGACATAGAATGCCGTGTTCGCCGGACGCAGACGCCAGTTCAGATCAGGATCGAAAATATAGCCCTGCTTCATATTAAAATGAGAAATATCCGGATATACGTCCGGATATATATCCTCATCATGGATAACTGCTATATCACCCAGATTATCAAATGCGAGCTTATCCCAGACTATAAAATCAGTATCCATTACCGCTGCCGGAGTTCCGCTGTACATAAGGGAATATATCTTTCCGGCTGCCCAGAAAACAGCAGGGTCTATACTGTCCGGTATGCCGTCAAGCTCTGTCGTTATTTCGTTCCATATCCCGCACATACCGCGCTCTTCATAGTAACGCAGCCCTTCACTGTCAGTTATCATCTTTATCCTGCCGTTTTTTTTCCGCCATTTAAGAGCGGATAATATGGTTGTAAGTATATCAAAATCATCCGCATAATATATACCATCCGATTTCATTCGCGGCGCAGTCCAGTTTGAATGAATAGCGTCCATAAAATTCCCCCTTTCAAAGCTTATCCGAACCTTTCCTCATCAGATACAGTTTTTACAGACAGCGTTACACCGTCACCCTGAGACAGTATAGAGGTCTCAAGCTGCGGATGCTCCATGAGCGCCGTTATGTACTCCCTGAGCCTGTTTATTATCGTTACCTTTCGCCTGACAAAATGTCCGTCATCAGCAGTCATTCCCTTGAACAATACATTATCCGAGATCAGCAGACCGCCCTTCCGAAGAAGCCTTACACAATCGTCAAGCATATAAATATAATGAGCCTTTGGTCCGTCCAGAAATATCATGTCAAAGCTCTCGTCGCCCTCTATATACCAAAGATAGTCCTTAGCATCGGCTTCCGCTATGTGTATGGTATCCTCTAGACCGGCCCTCTTTATATTCTCGCTCGCCTTTTTTATCATTTCTGTATCATATTCAAGCGTAAGTATTTTCCCGCCCTCGGCAAGCCCGCGCGCCATTATTATAGAGCTGTAGCCCACAGCGCAGCCGACCTCCAATATTTTTTTCGGTCTTACGAGCTTTGTAAGCACTGAAAGCAGACGCGCAGTCTCCGGCTCCGCAACAGGCACGGAATTTTCAGCCGCATACCTTTCTATATCTAAGAGCAGCTCATCCTTCTGCACCGTTTTTTTTCGTATATACGAGGTAACATAGGGAGTTACGATCGCATTCAAATCATAGTCCAAGTCCAGACCTCCGAAAATATTATTAAGCTTAGTGACCGCGAAAAAGAACGTTCCGCAGTCACCTATATTGTTCAGCTGACTGCCCGCAGCCGGCTGTTATTTCATAGAATCCTCGTTCTCAACTGCCGAAGAATCCACATTCATTACAAGATCATTCGATTCCATTGCGGCAACATGTTCCTCATACGTTGCAGAGAATATATGCTCGCCGCTCTTGCTTAAGCAGAAATAGTACGCGTCAGTCGCTTCCGGATACAGCGCCGCCTTTATACATTCCTCGCCTGGATTGCATATCGGCCCGACCGGCAGTCCGGCATATTTATACGTGTTATACGGTGAATCTATCTCCGTATCGGCTATTGAAAGCACAGGCTTTCTCTCGCCCAGAACATACTGTACCGTTGCGCACGACTGAAGCTTCATACCCGAATTCTTTCTGTTATAGAACACTCCAGCTACCTTTGCGCGCTCACTGTCCGCATTCGTTTCACGTTCTACTATCGACGCCATCGTTACTATCTCGTCTACAGTCATTCCCATTTCCGCCGCTCTGTCGTAATACTCCTGCTTGAACATATTGTCAAAGGTCTTGAGCATAAGATTTACGATATCTCTGCCTGTATATGTCGATGGGATCTCATAAGTAGCAGGGAAAAGATAGCCTTCAAGCTTCACCTCACGGTCGGGAAGTCCCTCAAGAAATTTATAGTCGTAAAGCGATGGATCAAGCGCATCCATAAAATCATCCGCTCCGGAAAGACCGGCGTCATGCAGGGCTGTTACGATCTGAGTTATTTCATAGCCCTCCGGTATCACCACTCTTACAGTGTCACGGTCAGAGGTAACAAGGGCATTGAGTATGTCTCCGTAGCTCATGCCGCTGCGCACTGTTACCGCACCAGGCTGATACTGTCCGTCATAACCGCCGAGCTTTGACTCCAGCCTAAATACTGCCGGATACTTTATAGCTCCGTTTTCCGCCAGCAGCTCAGCAACTGCAGCCGCGCCCGCGCCGTTGGGCACCTCTACAGTTATATCGCTTTCTATGTCCACACCGCCGCTGTCCCTCAGTACGATGAAAAATCCCACGGCGCAGAAAAGCACTATCAGGGCTATTACCGCCACAACTATTTTCCATATCCCAAATCCTGTTTCTTTTACTTTAATAGCCATTTTTATCCTCCTGTATGTAATACAGTCACGACCCGTATACACGCTTTCCGTCTATAAAGGTCATAACGCATTTTGCGCCGAACATGACCGGATTTCCAGTAAATACAGCAATATCCGCGTCCTTTCCGGCTTCCAGGCTGCCTACGCGGTCCGCAATGCCGCAGTTTTCTGCCGCGGTAAGCGTTACCGCAGACAATGCCTTTTCTATATCCATTCCGTGCTGTACCGCAAGCGCGGCGCAGAGCGGAAGATTTTCAATGGTTATCTCCGGATGATCGGTTATTATCGCAGTTTTTATACCCCTGTCCGATAAATTTTTATAGGTATCAAACGACAGATTTTTAAGCTCCGGCTTGCTGCGGTCAGTCAAGGTAGGACCCAGCATTACAGGCAGCTTTTCGCGCTCAAGCACGTCCGCTATGATATCTCCGTCTGAACAATGCTCTATGGTCACCCTTATATCAAATTCCTTCGCAAGCCTTATCGCGCTGCATATATCATCAGCCCGGTGAGCATGTATCTTTACCGGTATCTCCTTATTTATGACCGGAAGCATAGCCTCAAGCTTTATATCAAGATCCGGCTTGTCATTTTCCTCGCTGTCCTCTCTGTAAAGCTCTAGCTCATCACGGTAATTCACAGCCTTGAAAAGCAGCTCGCGTATGAGCGCCATAGTTCCCATGCGTGTTACAGGCGACTGGTTCTTATCGTTATACACTGTCTTCGGATTTTCGCCCAGAGCCATCTTCATAGCGCAAGGCGCCTTTAAAACCATATCGTCTACGCACACTCCCGCCGTTTTTACCGCGGCGAACTGTCCTCCTACCGCATTAGCGCTGCCGGGTCCGGTCACCACAGTAGTTATACCCGCGCTGCGCGCATCACAAAAGGCTCTGTCCTGAGGATTTATACCGTCTATAGCTCTGAGCTGCGGCATTATCGGATCACTGTCCTCATTAGCATCAGCGCCCTCAAAGCCGACCGCGTCTCCGAACAGCCCTACATGACAGTGCGCATCGATAAGCCCCGGCGTGACAGTAAGCCCCGCCGCGTCGATCATCTCATCCGCCTCTCCTTCATATTTTTTTCCCACATACCGTATTTTATCATTGAATACGATATCTCCTTTTTCAATAGCTGTTCCGCTGCCCGTTAATATACGGGCATTTTTTATTATCGTCATAGATCGTCAGTTTCCTTTTAATATATAATTTATAGCGCCCGTTGCCGCTACGGCTCCGTCCGCCGCCGCCGTAACTATCTGCCTGAGAGGCGATACACGACAGTCTCCGGCGGCAAATATACCGCTTATATTTGTGCTGAGATACATATCAGTCTTTATGAAGCCGCGCTCGCAGAGCTCGACTCCGCAGCCCTTCGCCACAGCATTGTCAGGCGTTATCCCTATCGCGATTATAACTCCGGCCGCATTTATATAGCCGCGTTCGCCTGTCTCGGTGTTCTTAGCGATTATTCTTTCAAGCTTCCCGTTCCCCTCGAACTTTTCGGCCACCATGTCGGTGTATATCGTTATATTCGGCTCCGCCTTCGCCCTGTCGACCAATGTCTTTGACGCGCGGAACCGCTTTGAACGATTCATTATGAACACGTGCTCACAAAAGCCCGCAAGATAGAGTGCGTCCTCAAAGGCCGTGTTTCCTCCGCCGATGACCACCGTATCCTGACCCTTGAAAAATGCTCCGTCACAGGTAGCGCAGTAGCTTACACCGGCTCCGGCAAGCTCCACCTCGCCTTCAGCGCCGAGCTTCTTGGGCGATGCGCCGGTAGCGACTATAACTGTCTTTGTCTCATAAGAGTTTCTGCGTGTTTTTACCGTCTTTACGGCACCGTCAGCGTTTATTATCTCCCTTACCGCCTCCGATTTTATCTCAATACCGAATTTTTCCGCATGCTTTTCAAATGCCTCCATAAGCTCCGGACCTGTCGGAGCATTATAAAATCCGGGATAGTTATCCACCTCATAGGTATTGGCAGCCTGACCGCCGCAGGATATCTTCTCAAGCAGAAGAGTTTTCATGCCGCCGCGCATAGCATATACCGCCGCGCTCATTCCTGCCGCGCCTCCGCCTATTATTATTATATCATACATATTTTATTCTACCTTTCATATACGCCCGTTTGTTTCCGTTTAAAGCAGCATCGCCATACCGGTCTCCGCTGCTTGCGCCGTTATTAGGTGATTGCGCTGTTATCATTATTTTAGCATATTCACGCTCTAAAATCAATAGAAATTTCTTATTTATAATGTGTTTGCTCTGAGTCATAATTTTTTTACAGGTTTGCTGTTTACTTTTCAGCAGTTTTGTGGTATTATATTTGTTGAAGTATTATTGATAAAAGAAAGGAGTATGACTGATGTACGGCTCATCTTATTATAAGCTGGAAGCACGCAGACTTCTGAGCAAGGGCTACGGCTCCGCGCTTATCGGTACGCTTATCCTGCTGATCCCGTCATACCTGATAAATCTCATAAGCAGTCTTTTTCCTCTGACGGCACAGGGATTTTTATGTGTGAGCGCAGTTTCATTCGTTTTTGCTATATTTGTTACGAACATACTTACTGTAGGCTATTACAGATTTCTTATGACCTATGAAAGGGAGGAGACCCCGAATACTGAAGGATCATCGCTCAAGCGTGACTATAACCTTATAGTTTCAGGTTTTACCAAAAATTTTTCAAATACACTCAAGGTCACGTTTATGCGTGAGCTATACATGATAGGCTGGACACTGGTAGGGCTTGTCCCTCTGCTGCTGTTCTTCGGATTTATAGCGTTTTTATCATACACAACGGACGTTGTCTCAAATGTTTATGCGCTGTTCACACAGGCTATGACCAGTCCGACAACTGATATGATACAAAACCTCTCGAATTATATAATGACAAACTGCCCGTATCTTCCGCCTGTCATGCTCATAACATTTTTTATGAGCATAGCGGCGTCTATTCCGGCTATTATGAAAAACTATGAATATGTCACCATACCTATGATACTTGCGGATTATCCGGATATGGACGTTCGTCACGCATTTGCGCGGACAAAAGATATTATGACCGGCTTCAAGATGAGATATTTTCTTATCCAGCTTTCATTCATACTCTATATCATCCTTGCGCAGATGATCTATATGATATCACAGTCGTATCTGATATACGCTATAGTTATACTGCTGTTCAATCCGTACATGAGTATGACGTTCCTGCGCTTCTACAGGGAACGGAACAATACGGTCGAGTACAACATATCTGTCTACGGTCCGCATATGCCGTAAATAGTATCTGCAAATAATTTTATTTTATATAAAAATACATGGAAGGAATGATACACATGAAAATAGAGACCTTATGCGTTCAGGAGGGCTATTCGCCTAAAAACGGCGAGCCGAGAGTCCTGCCGATAGTGCAGAGCACTACTTACAAATACGATTCATCCGACTACATGGGAAAGCTTTTTGACCTTGAGGAGTCAGGCTTTTTCTATACGCGGATAGGCAACCCGACCGCGGCAGCTGTTGAAAAGAAGATCGCCGCGCTCGAAGGCGGTGTAGGAGCTATGCTCACGTCTTCCGGTCAGGCTGCAACGATGGCGGCAGTCATGAACATAGCGAATGCCGGTGACAATATAGTATGCTCCGCGGCATGCTACGGCGGTACTTTCAATCTGCTTGGCGTAACGCTTGAAAAGTACGGGATCAGCACTACCTTTGTAGATCCGGACTCTGATCTTGAAACATTGAAGGCAGCTGTAAAGCCGAACACGAAGGCGGTGCTTGCCGAGACTATCTCAAATCCGTCACTCGTTGTTCTCGATATAGAAAAATTTGCTGAGCTGGCACATTCGAACGGCATACCTCTGATCGTTGACAACACATTCGCTACACCTGTGCTCTGCCGTCCGTTCGAATTCGGCGCAGATATAGTTATCCACTCCACTTCAAAATATATGGACGGACACGCGTGTGCGCTCGGCGGCGTTGTAGTTGACAGCGGTAATTTTGACTGGACAGCAAGCGGGAATTTCCCCGGACTTACCACACCGGACGAATCATATCACGGACTCATATACACAGAGGCTTTCGGAAAAGCGGCTTATATACAAAAGGCTGTCGTTCAGCTTATGAGAGATATGGGGATGACTCCCGCGCCTATGAACGCATTTCTTTTGAATCTTGGTCTGGAAACGCTGCACCTCAGGATGCCGCGTCACAGCGAGAACGCGCTCAGAGCTGCAGAATTCCTTGAAAATGATGACAGAGTATCATGGGTAAATTATCCGGGACTCAAATCGAGCAAATACCGTCCGCTCGTTGACAAGTATCTGAAAGGCGGCTCCGGTGTCGTATCATTCGGAGTAAAGGGCGGCAGAGAAGCAGCTGTCAAGTTTCTTGACAGCCTCAAGATAGCGGCTATAGTCACACATGTCGCAGACGCGCGCACATGCGCCCTGCATCCCGCAAGCTCAACACACCGTCAGCTCACTGATGAGCAACTGATAGAATGCGGAGTAAGTCCGGATCTTGTGCGCTTCAGCGTAGGTATAGAAAATGCTGACGATATCATAGCCGACCTTGATCAGGCGCTTGGTAAATAATAATTAGACAATTGTAAAATGCGGCAGTGTTTTGCAATTGTTTCCTTAAATAATAATTGAAAGGATTGTACTTTTAATGAAAATAGCTATTATCGGACTTGGTCTCATAGGAGGATCGATAGCGCGCAGGCTCAGAGGCTTCCGCGACTGTGAGATAGCCGCGTACAACAGGACCAGAGAAAGTCTTGATCTCGCTTTAAGTGACGGAGTTATCGACAGCGCGTATGACACGCCCGGCGCGGCGATGGAGGACGCTGATATCATAATCATGTGCCTTTACCCGCAGCTCAATATAGACTTTGTCAGAGATAATCTCGATAGGATAAAAAGCGGAGCGGTCATAACAGATGTGAGCGGTGTCAAGGGCTTTATTATCCGTGAAATGAAAAAGATACTGCCCGAAAATGTCGATTTTATAGGAGGACATCCTATGGCGGGCAGGGAAGTAGGCGGATACAAAAGCTCGACCGACACATTATTTGACAACGCACCGTATATAATAACTCCGGACAAGTCGAACAAGCCGGAAAACGTGCAGCTCATACGCGATATGGCAAAATACATCGGCTGCCGTATCGTTGTAACTACTACACCTGACGAGCACGATTCGATCATCGCATATACGTCACAGCTCATGCACATAGTAGCGGTGGCCCTCTGCGCAAACCCGCTCCTTGAACGCAGCGGCTCCTTTGCCGGAGGCAGCCTTCAGGACTGCACTCGTATCGCGGTCATAAATGAAACGATGTGGAGCGAGCTGTTCATAGAAAATAAGGAGCATCTCGCGGAGAGGATAACAGAGTTTCAGGATTGTCTTGAAAATATAAAACAGGCTGTTCTTAACGAGGACAGGGACAAGCTTGAGGATATAATGAGATTTGCCACAAAGCAAAAGCTAAAGTGGCTTGCAAAATGAGGTGAAGCTATGCCAAGAACAAAAGAAGAGCAGGAAGGTTTGTCTCTGCTTGGAAATAAGAAAACTGAGTACAGGGATGATTACGCCCCGGAGCTTTTGGAAGCATTTGTGAATAAGCATCGGGACAATGATTATATGGTCACATTCAACTGTCCCGAATTCACGAGTCTGTGCCCTATAACCGGTCAGCCTGATTTTGCGGAAATAATTATAAACTATATCCCCGATGTAAAAATGGTCGAATCAAAATCACTGAAGCTGTATCTTTTCAGCTTCAGAAACAGGGGAGATTTCCACGAGGACTGTATCAATATAATCATGAAGGATCTTATAAAGCTTATGGATCCGAAATATATAGAAGTTAAGGGCATATTCACTCCGCGAGGCGGGATATCCATCTATCCTTTTGCCAGCTACGGCAGAAAGGGAACTAAATATGAAAGGCTTGCCGAGGAACGACTGTTTTCGTCTCTCGGGATGAAATAAAGGAGTACAGCAATGAAAAAAGCATTGGTAGTTTTATCAGGCGGACAGGACAGCACTACCTGCCTGTACTGGGCTATAGACAGATTTGGGAAAGAAAATGTCTGCGCTGTAGGCTTTGACTACGGTCAGCGCCACAAAAAGGAGCTGGACTGTGCCGGTTCTATATGCACTGATGAAAATATCCCGTATGAAGTCATCCCAACGCCCATAATCAATCAGCTGTCGGCAAATTCACTCACCCGTGAGGATATACCTGTCGAGGAAACTAAGCCGGAGGGAACGCCGCCTAACACATTCGTTGAAGGACGCAATCTGCTGTTTCTTTCTTATGCGGCTATATATGCGAAAACTCACGGTATGACCGAGATCGTGACCGGAGTATGCGAAACGGATTTTTCAGGTTATCCGGACTGCCGTGATATATTTATAAAATCGCTCAATGTCACTCTTAATCTTGCAATGGAATATAATTTCGTTATCCATACTCCGCTGATGTGGCTTGACAAGTCACAGACCTGGGAGCTTGCGGACAAGCTCGGCGTACTTGACATTATATATAACAGGACACTCACCTGCTATAATGGGATACCCGGCGAGGGCTGCGGACACTGTCCCGCATGCTTCCTCCGCAAAAGAGGCTATGAGCAGTATATTGAAAAGAAAAATAAATAAACGGAGAAGATCATGTACGAAGTAAAAAAACGTCTTGAGATATCCGCAGCGCACAGGCTTGCGCTCGGATATGAATCTAAATGCACGAACCTGCACGGTCATAACTGGATAATTGACGTGTATCTGCGTTCCAAGGAACTAAACGAGGACGGCATGGTCATGGATTTTACCCATATAAAAAAGGCTGTTCAGGACAAATTCGATCATAAAGTCATAAATGATGTTGTGGATTTCAATCCGACAGCGGAAAATCTCGCAAAATATATATGCGATACTCTTGCACCGTACTGCGTTAGGGTAGACGTACAGGAGAGCATTGACAACATCGCGTCATATATGCGCGACGACTATTGAGCTTAAAGTATGCTTGACAGCTCGCGAAACGAACGTTTCGCGAGCACCTAATATTATCAAGTCCAGAAGGGGGGGACCATAATATGCAGATCTCAGAGATATTCGACAGTATCGACGGAGAAGGGATACGCGCAGGTCAGCTCTGCACATTCATACGTGTATTCGGCTGCAATCTCAGATGCTCATACTGTGACTCTATGTATGCTGTCGATGCGGGCTATTCCGATACGCCTCCGTCCGAAATGGATGTGAGCGATATCCTTGCGCATGTCAACCGCAGCTACAAGCGAGTTACCCTTACAGGCGGAGAGCCTTTGCTTTTCCCGGAATCGGTGCGGCTCGTTAACAGGTTATGCGATCTGGGCTATGAGGTGAATATCGAAACAAACGGCTCATGCGATATAGCCGGATTTAGGAGTCTTATAAAGAACAGGCAGAATTTGTTTTTTACGATCGATTTTAAGCTCCCGTCCAGCGGTGAGATGTATGCGATGCGTCTCTCAAATTACGACAATCTTGAGCCGCATGACGTGCTGAAATTTGTTATAGGCTCTGAAGAGGACGCGTCGGTAGCAGCATCATTTGCAAAAAGTATAGCCGAAAAATACGGTGATAACGCGCCTTATATATTTGCCGGAGTCGTATTCGGCAAATATGAGCTCAAGGATGTTATAGATGAATTCATGGCCGATCCGGCGCTCAAGGACGTGCGGTTCCAGATACAGATGCACAAAGTGATATGGGATCCGGACGCCAGAGGAGTCTGAGGAAGCTGTCGCGTTAAGAACCGCATAGGACTGCTCGCTTTTAGATGGGCTGCAGCAAGCTCGCTGGGTTTTGCAACAGTCTCTCTGAAAGCGTCAGTCCCTTTTCATTTACCTCTGCCATTTGAACAGCATCACTCCGCATATCATAAGAGCAATGCCTAAATACTTTGTCCAGTCAAAAGCTATCCTTTCACTTTCCATGAGTCCGAACGCATCTATCAGAGCCGCCGTTATAAGCTGTGATATCAGTATTACGGATATTGCAAGGGTAGGATTAAGGCTTGAAACAGATCTCATGACCGTTATGGTTATTATCAGTCCCAGCACACCGCCCAGAAGATACAGCTTATTTACATCTGCTATACCGCGGATACTGCCGTTTCCGAACAAAAACATAACTATCAGTGAAAGTATGAACGCCGTTCCCTGAACATACATATTTGCCTCATACATTCCTATCTTTTCACCCAGCCGTGTATTCATAACACCCTGTATGCTCATCGCTGCGCCCGATATCACCGCAAATACAAATCCCATCATAATTATATGTCACCTCAAAAAAATAAACCTGTACATATGCTATACAGGCTTATTATATCCATATTATATTATAATTATCACAGCTCGCCTAAGACCGCCTTCACACAGTTCGGCTTTTTAAAATCCTTCGTTCCTGTTCCGATACCTGTTTTTATTATCTCCATATCAGGGCAGGGGAGATACTCTGACGCAAAATGCTTTATAAGAGCCGCTCCTGTTGGAGTGCAAAGCTCTCCTTCCTCATCTCCGCTTTCAGTTGGTATATCCTTTACTATGTATGCCGTCGCAGGCGCGGGGACGGGTAATATACCGTGAGCGCATTTCACATATCCGGTTCCGAGACTGATCGGGGACGCCTTTATTACATCCGGCTTTATCTCTTCTATGAGCATACATACCCCAACTATATCAGCTACCGCATCCATCGTTCCTACCTCATGAAAATGCACCATATCAACGTCACAGCCATGAGCGTATCCCTCCGCCTCGGCTATTATCCCGTATACCTCAAGCGCGTTTTTCTTTACGCTGCCGCTTACGTCAAGATTATTTATTATTCCCTCTATATCGGCAAGGCTCGTATGATGATGTCCATGATGATCATGCCCGCGATCATAATCGTGATTGTGACAGTGTTCATGATCTCCTTCATGATCATGGTGACATTCTTTTTTATAACAGTCCTCAGTAAGCTCCTGTTCACCGTTTACAAATATATCTACATGTGTCCCCTTGATCCCGCATTTTTCGTCATCACGCAGCTCGGCTTTTATTCCCGGTATACCTATCGTATTCAGCCTCTCTTTTACTGTCCCTTTGTCTGGTACCAGCTCCGCCAGGGCCGCCATGATCATATCGCCAGCCGCTCCCATTGAGCAGTCAAAATATAAAACCTTCATGTTATCTGCACCTCTCCTTATTTGCTTTTTTCTCTTTCCTTAAGATCAAATGCTATCCCTTCAAAATATCCTGAAAGCGCCTTGTATATTTCTTTTCTTTTTCCCAGCGCTTTATCTATATCATCTGCGGTAAACTGCAGCAGCGCATTATTATCATACAGCCGGACTCTCAGATCAGAAAAGCCCATTTGAAACAGTTTATTTTCTGCATTTTCTATCCTCCTGAGCTTTTCATCAGTAATTCGACCGCAATTCATTATCCGTGTCGCAAGACATGAATAGGACGGCTTATCCCACGTGAACAGACCTGCCTCTCTTGAAAGCGTACGGACCTCTGACTTTGTAAGCCCGCATTCACGCAGCGGTGACACTACGGAAAGCTCCGCTATCGCTGCCATTCCGGGACGGTCTCCCGCATCATCAGACGCGTTTGTTCCCTCCATTAATATCATAAAGCCGTCATCCGCCGCCTGTTTTTTTATTTTGCTCAGTATCATTTGCTTACAAAAATAACATCTGTTTTTCGGATTGGATGAGATATCCTCATTTTCCAAGATATCCAGCTGTATAGTTTTCATCTCCACATTGAGTTCATCTGCCAGTTTGACCGCATCATTATATTCAAACTCCGGCTGAAACTGTGTTTTTACATAATATGCCTTTACGCTTGCACCGTATTTTTTTGCGGCATACAACAGATACGAAGAGTCAACACCTCCCGAAAATGCTATAGCAGCCTTTGTTTCACTATTAAAAAAGTCATTTAGCTTCAAGAAAACACCCTCTCAAAAAATCAAAACATAAATCAAGGATGCGGCATAATTAAGCCGCATCCTTTGTTTTTTTGATAAACGCTTCAGCTCATTCTGTCTTACTTAAACTTTCCGAAGCAGATACAGTCTCTTTGTCATCATTATCCGTAACTGTTTCCATATCAATACTGTATTCAATATCATTTTTCTTTCCAATCATCTCACAGATCACATCAAGTATCTTTTGCTTAGTTATCTCACGTGCATAAGCAGTTTTCTCGTCAGAAGCAGGCGCTTCCCTGCTCATTATCTCATTAAGAGCGTTGAGCTGCTTTTCCGCTATATCAAAAGCTCTGTTCTTAGTCTGCATCTCTTTAAGTGCATCCATCATGCTCATGCTTACCTTATCCGGATCATTCATATCAAAGAGCTTTTCCTGCAATTTTGAAAACTGATTGTCTATTACGTCATATATCTTGTCAGACATTTTATTATCCTCCATATCACGGGCGCATAGACATATGGTATTTTCATCTATCCAATGCGCCCTCCCTTTCTTTACAAGTCCTGAGGCACGCTTTGGATACGTGCTTCCTGCCGTTATTCCGTTTTCATCTATCACAGTAATGTTTTTTGCCATGGGTGTCATCCCCCCTGTAATAATTTATTCTGTTTTTTGTTATGGGTGCCGTCCCCTCATATGTTTATTTTATCATATGCCATGCCAAATTGCAATACTTTTTTATTGTTTTATAAAAAAACAGCCGGAGCTTTTTCTCTATCCCGGCTGTATAACTATTCTCATCTTCTTTTTTTATTTCTAAACTTCTTTTCACGCGGATCTCGTCCGTAATCGTTCGTCCCTCTGTCACCTCTGCCCAGAAAAAAGAAAAGAGAAACTACGGTACCTATTCCCGGAACAAGATTTAAAAGCACCCACCATCCTGTCCTGCCAAGATCATGCCACCTTCTCGACATCACAGCCAATGCCGGGATGAATGTAAGAGCTGCATATATTATAACAGCATATGTAAGAACTGTATGTATCGTTCCTGTCTGATACGTCGCATGTAAAATCAATATAGCAAGTATTATTGCCGCATTAACGATAGTAAATCCCCAATATTCTCTGCGCGAAGCGCGTCCTCTGAATGCAGCGTATTTTCCCAGACATCTGAAATATGAAAGCATATTTTTTATTTCCTTTCAAAATATTTTATCCTTATTTATTCTAATTATAACACCAAAAACATAGCGTGTCAACCATAGTTTTCTCAGATCTCTCCATTATATGAATTTACGATCATCTATTCGATTATTTACAGGGAAGAGGAGCAGGGGTCATATGCTCATGACGGACATGACCCCTGCAGCCGCTATGCCGGCCGCTAAGATCGATACTCCTATCCCGGCAAGAACGCCTGAATTCTTGAAGCTGTATATTGAAAAAACTATACTTCTTATAAAAATACAAAGCAGCGCCAAAAAATAAATAACAGTCAGATACATATTTTTTCTCCGATCAATTATAATAAGTCATTCCAGTCCTTTTCATCTTTATTTCAGTGTGGATATCAAACTGCCAGTCCTCGGCTTTGAAATTCTCACAATACTTTTCATACTCTTCTATAGTAAGAAATTTACTTTTTAATTTTCCTCTTATTCCTAATGGATCAACACCCATTTCATTATACACAGTACTTACAAAACTTTCAGCTCTCTCATCTGTCATTTCTGATATTATCTTTTCTATTTGATCAATAGAATGTTCAGCACTGTATTTTTCTGAAACTGACTGCAGCTCACATATAAGTCTTACATATATATCGATTTTTTTATTTTCAATATCTATCTTATATATAGGCTTCGTTCTTTCTTCGAGCTTGACAGTGATCGGTATCTCAGGCGTACTGTCAGCATAATACGTTACATAATCATCACGGAATTTTCCTACGAGTATATTATACACCTCAGCCTCAGTACTGCCCATTTTTCCCACAAATTTATCTCTTTTGAAAATAGCTATTCCCATCGCTTCACTTTTATTTGTTATAGTTACTCCTGCCTGACCCGCAAGCTTATCATTAGTACCGCTTTCAAATCCCCCTTCATTTTTGACTGCTTCCTCCTGGCTCTCATTTGTTATGCTTTCGTTTCCTCCGCTTTCACCTGAGCTTTCGTTTGTTGCTTCAGACTTCTCCTCTGCCTTTGCTACTCCTGCAAGAGGAAGTATACAATCCTCATTTTCAGATGCGCACGCAAAATAAAAATCAAGAGCTGTATTCTTTGGTATACTGCTTTCATTATTGTTTTCATACGTCAGCTGATAATATTTAGATGGATTGAGTTCTATGGTTGGTTTTACCTCCTCAAGATATTCACCGACATTTTCCGCTACAGCTATATATACCCCCGGACGTATTTCATCATTTCTTGACAATGTGTCATTTATACCATTCAAGCCATCCGCTGCTACCTCCTCTGAAACAACGATCAGTTTTGCATGGGACATTGAAAAGTTTTTTGATACTATTGAATTTGCATTATTGACTGCGGAATATATAGTAGGCGCTTCCACTGTCATATTCTCAACGATATCTCCGCCGGATCCGCCTTCCTCAGATGATCCGCCGCTTATTTTAGTTGGATTTGCAAACTGTATAGTGTAAAGATATCCGGATTCAGCCTTATCTATCCCAAGCGCGGTAACATACGCTATGTCATTTGGTTCCTCGCCTACGCATGACGTCAGCAGCAGCATAAGCGGCATAAGAATTAAAAGTCCAAGTTTCTTCATATTATATACAGCCTTTCATCTTAAGCTAAAAATGTTTCACGTGAAACATTCTATTTTCTATTTCTGTTTCTTTTTTTAATTCTGTGAAACAGTCCGACAGCAAGAGGAAGTAAAAATACGGGGATATACATCCACCTTGTTATGGTCATCTCCCACTCGGTAGTAACACTTAAAGATCTGGGGAATACAGCTGCTCCTATAAGTATCACTGCAATAGCTGCAATATTTATCTTTGCAGAGCTTATTTTAAAGCTTGTCTCCCATACCTCAGTCAACACGGCAAGATACACTGAACCATAAAGCAATATAGATATCGTCCATATAAACTGAAATACAGCTTCAAATCTTGAAAAGAAATTACTCAAATATATCATTCTCTCAAGCTGATAAACAGGTACAAGAAAATTTTCCGATGCGGGATACGCATACGACAATGTGTAAGCCGCAGTAATACAAAATGCACACAATCCTCCTATTATGATCGATTTTGTTCCGGTTTTCTTATAATTATCTATTGACTTCGTATGCGATATCAGCATATTCAGAAGCAGGATATCCGAAAATATCGATAAACCCGATATTCCTTCAATAAACAGCTTAAAAGGACCCTTTCCAAAAATAGGGAATATAAGCTCAATATTATATTTTGGTATAAGCAGCAGCAAAAATATAACGAACACTATCCCCGCTATTGGTATAAATATCTCATGCACGCGTCCTATAGCCTCTATCCCGCACATTGCTCCCAAAATAAGCGCCGCAATAAATATAACACCTATGATCTCCTCCGGAGTATTCTGCAAAAGCACAAGCTTTATTATTTCCGGAAATACGCGGATAAGACTTACCACATTTGCGGACATCACAATAAACAATATGACACCAACAATAACTCTCAGGCATGTTCCTCCGACTTCAGCCGCAGCATCTATAATATTTCTATCTGTATTGTATATAAGCCTTATGGCTCCGAACAATAAAACAGCAAGAGCTGTACAGTAAAGCAAATTTATCCATGCGGCATTGCCGCACATGAGGATAAGCACACGCGGATACGTAAGAAGCATTTTTACCGCGATGGCATTTACTGATATTGTTGTAAGCTGCTTTTGTGTAAGCATAGCATTCCTCCGTTATGTCTCAGCAAACATATTTGTTTTATTTGTGCCTCCTGTTTCTCAGAAACCACCTCCTGCTTATAGCAGGCTCTATAATCTTATCCTCAGTTTTAAGATAATCCGGACGCTTTTCCTTTTGCCAAACACTGTTCATCATGATAGCCGATTCCATTGATCTGTTTCTGATATGCAGCGATGGTGATAAAAACGGTACTCCAAAGCTCTTTATCGAGCCAAGATATAAACTATATAATACTATGCCTACAGCTATACCGTAGAAGCCCATAAACGCCGCTAAAAATATAAACATCAGCCTCAAGACTCTGTATGTCCATCCGAGTGTATAATCAGCAGTTGAAAATGAACCTATACCTGTTATAGCTATCACTATTATCATTATCGGACTTACTATCTTAGCGCTGACAGCCGCCTGTCCCAAAATGAGACCTCCGACTATTCCTAATGTAGAACCTATGGGCGAAGGCATCCGTATGCCGGCCTCACGTATAAGCTCAAATGATATATCCATTAAAAGCAGCTCTATAAGACTAGGGAAGGGAACATTTTCCCGGGCGGCGCTTATAGAGTAGAGAAGATATGTCGGTATTATCTCATGATGGAACTGTGTTATCGCGAGATAGAGCGCGGGAAGCAGAAGTGAGAGGAACATCCCGGTAAGCCTTATCAATCTTGACATTACAGCGAACGGCACACTCAGATATTCATCAGAAACAACATGCATAAGCTCAAATGCATTTGACGGAAGGATAAGAGAACGCGGTGAACCGTTCAAAATGGCTACACATCTTCCTTCCGTTAAGGCACGCGCGGCTCTGTCAGGACGCTCCGTAGATATTATCTGCGGTGTTATAAGATTAGATTTGTCAGAGATAAACATCTGCAGCTCCTCAATACTTATAACATAATCAACAGAAATATTGTCTATTCGCCTTTTTACTTCACTTACAAGCTTTTTGTTCGCAACACCGTCTATATATAAAAGGACCCCCCTTGTTCTTGACACCTTCCCGACCGTTATTGCCAGGGCCACCAGTCTTTCGGTCTTTACTATTTTTCTCACAAGAGCAGTATTTGTTCTAAGCATTTCTGAAAATGCCTCCTGCGGACCATAGATAGACTGTTCATTATCAGGCTTTCCTATAGTTCTGTGCTCCCAGCCTCTGACGTCAAACAAAAAAGCTTCACTTACACCTTCCACAAATAAAGCGCACGAACCAAAATTGATGTCATCCGCTATAATATCAAGATCATTTGATTTGCGCATCTGCGCATGAGTAGTAAATCTCTCCGATATTTCAGCTTCCGCCTCGTCTTCCTTTATATAGGGAAGCTCCATTAAAGACTTAATAATATTATCGTCAACATAAGCGGTCGTTACCATTCCCTCAATAAAAACGACAAACGCGCGTCGGTCGCCTTTCATGATTATGCTTCTGATCACTATATCATTATTATCCGGAACTCTATACCTCTTTTTCATGTACGAATAATTATCGTCATAGCTTTCACTCACATATTCCTTTTTGATTTTTTTCTCTTCACGCACATCAAACTCTATATCATTATATTCATTTACTTCAAATTCTTCCGGTTCACTTTTCGGTGAATACACAAATGCCTTTTTTAATATATCCTTAATCATCTATTTCACCCTTTCCATCCTTATTTATAAATCAATAAACGTTTTAGATCAAAATGTAAACGTTACTTGTCATAAATCATGTTTCTAATGAATATATTATTTACTGTATTTTGTTTTTTAATTATTAATTTTAAAAAAATTTAAAAATGTTTCACGTGAAACATTTACAAATAGAAAATTTGTGATATAATAGAATATAGTGATCGGGTTCACTGCTACTATTATGAAAGGTATTATTAATAAGGGATGGGAAAAATAATTGCTGTTACAAATCAGAAGGGCGGAGTAGGTAAGACTACTACTTCAGTAAATCTTTCCTCATGTCTTGCTTATGAGGGAAAGCGTACGCTGCTTGTGGACTGTGATCCGCAGAGCAACAGTACAAGCGGTCTTGGCTATGAACGCGGAGATTATTCACTTTCCATATATGACTGTCTTATTTCTCCCGAAAGGACAAGCGATGCGATAATAAAAACAAAATACGTGGATCTATATCTGCTTCCATCATCATCAGATCTTTCAGCCGCTGAAATAGAGCTTGCGTTTGAAGACAACCGAGAGGGCTTTTTAAAAAATGCCCTAAAAACAGTTCGTGATAAATTTGACTACATAATAATAGACGCACCTCCGGCTCTTGGAATGATCACTATAAATATCATGACTGCCTGTGACAGTGTTCTTATACCGATACAATGCGAATATTATGCACTTGAGGGTCTGTCGCAGCTTATCAGTACCATACGGAAAATCAAAAAAAGCTATAATAGGAATATAGAAATAGAAGGCGTACTCGGTACCATGTATGATGGACGAACAAACCTGTCTATCCAGGTCCTCGATGAAGTAAAAAAATACTTTCCTGATCTGGTATATAAATCTATCATTCCGAGAAATGTGAGGCTCTCGGAGGCACCCAGCTTTGGGGAACCAATAATAAAATATGACAGGACCTCAAAAGGCGCTGACGCTTATATAAGTCTTGCAAAAGAGATAATAAGTAAAAACTCGTAAATAAATATAAATTAAAATAATATTTGCTTTTAAGGGGGTGATCAAATGCAGAAAATGGGTCTTGGGAGAGGGCTTAATTCTCTCTTTGACGAAAAACCATCTGAAGAGGAATACGACAATATAGTCAATCTAAGGATCAATCTTATAGAACCAAATAAAAATCAGCCCAGAAAGAAATTTGATAAGGAAAAGCTTGAAACTCTTGCCGAATCGATAAAAGAAAACGGACTGATACAACCTATAATCGTTGTTAAAAACAATGATATGTACAGAATAGTTGCCGGAGAACGCAGATGGAGAGCAGCAAAAAAAGCAGGTCTTTCCGAAATACCGGCCGTTGTTCGGGACTATACAGAGCAGGAAATAGCTCAGATAGCTCTTATAGAAAATCTTCAGCGCGAAAATCTTAATCCGATAGAAGAAGCAATGGGCTATAAAACTCTTATAGATAAATTCAATATGACACAGGAGGCTGTTAGCAGCAGTCTAGGAAAATCACGAAGCTCTATAGCAAATTCCATAAGACTTTTATCTCTTGATGAGCCTGTCCAGGCAAAGCTCATAACAGGTGAGATATCAAGCGGTCATGCCCGCGCTCTTCTGTCTGTCGAAGATACTGAATTAAGACTTAAGCTGCTTGAAAGCATTCTGGAAAAAGGATTAAATGTACGTCAGACCGAAGCTCTCGCAAAGCACCTGCAAAGCACGGCTCCTAAAAAAAAGAAGCCGATTATTGACGAACAGCTCGTAGCTGAAATAGAAGCCACCGAAAACCGTCTTTCTTCACATTTCGGCACAAAAGTAAAGCTGGTCCATAATGAAAAGCATGGAAGGATCGAGATCGAATATTTCGGTAATGACGACCTTGAAAGAATATTGCAAATGCTTATGTAATACATACAAATAAACTGCGGAAAGGTACGATACAATGGAACAAATCTACTTAATTATTACAGCCGTTCTGGTAGTCCTCGTTATTATATCTATAATAATAGGTATAAATAACAGCTCGAAAATCAATTCTATACTTGATTATTCGGAGGACGGCGATTTGGTTGAAAATTTGGATAAATATTACAACAATATACGTGAACTGCAGAAAAAGCTCAAGATGAGTCAGCCTGTAAATATGTCTGAAAGAATATCAGGCTGTGAAGCTAAAAATAATCTGTCACTTTCGAAGATAGGCATATATCACTTTGACGCATTTGATGATGTAAAAGGGAACCAAAGCTTCGCTCTCGCGGTTCTGAACCAGTATAATGATGGATTTATCATAACCTCACTTTACGGAAATACTTCATCAAACACATATGTCCGCTCGATAAAAGAGGGCAAGGCTGAGATCAAGCTGCTTGATGAGGAACAGGAGGCGCTTTCTAAGGCAATGGCGTCTAATATAAATTAAAAGGCAGGTCAATAACTATGAGCAAAAATAATAAACAAAACAATTCAATGTTCATCTATACAGCTCTGATATTTGTTGTGGCTCTGATATTCATTATACTTGCCTTTTTTGGTCAGACAAATCTTTCAAATCTGCGCAGAGAAACTGAGGATATATCCTCAGCTGATCCGGTCCAGACCGAATCGGCAGCGGAGGCTGTTAGCACGGCACAGCCAACACCGGCGTCAAATGAAGAGCTAGCCATAATGGCAAATACGCTGTCCGGTCTCAGGGTAGAAAACGAAAATTTAAAAGGCAAAATAAATGTATATGATTCTCTGCTTGCGGCAAACGGATATATATCAGTAGGCAGCATCGATGAAGCCGAGAATATATTAAATACAATAAACAGAAACAGTCTAAATGATGATCAAAAAATACTATTTGATCAGATCATAAATATAATAAACGAAGGAAAGGAACAGTAATATGTTAGACATCAAAATTTTAAGAAACGATCCGGACAGAATAAGGGAGGCTCTCAAAAAAAGATGCAATGATCTTGATATAACACCGGCTATAGATCTGGACAAGCAAAGACGCGAGATCCTGACTGAGGTTGAAAAGAAAAAAGCGACTCAAAATGAGATAAGCAAGAAAATACCCACAATGAAAAAGAACGGTGAGGACACATCTTCTATCTTTAAAGAAATGAAGGAGCTTTCAAATGAAATAAAAGCTGACGATGATAAGGTCAGAGAAATAGACGCGCAGCTCCGTGATTTCATGCTGAGGATCCCTAATATCCCAAGCGATGACTGTCCTGTAGGCAAGGACGATACTGAAAACAGAGAGATGAGAAAAAACGGAACTCCGAGAGAATTCAGCTTTGAACCTAAAGCACATTGGGACATCGGAACAAATCTTGATATACTTGACTTTGAAAGAGGCACAAAGATCGCCGGAACAAGGTTTACCGTTTACAAGGGACTAGGGGCAAGACTTGAGCGCGCAGTTATTCAATATTTTCTAAATACACATACAAGCAGAGGCTATACGGAAATATTCCCGCCGTACATGGTAAACCGTGAGTCTATGACGGGTACAGGTCAGCTTCCTAAATTTGAAGAGGATGCTTTTAAAGTGGTGAACAACGGATTTTTCCTTATCCCTACTGCCGAAGTTCCTGTAACCAACCTTCACAGAGATGAGATACTTGACGGATCAAAGCTTCCTATAAAATATTGCGCATATTCTGCATGCTTCAGAGCCGAGGCAGGAAGCGCCGGCCGTGACACAAGGGGCATTATAAGACAGCATCAGTTCAATAAGGTCGAAATGGTCAAGTTTGTAAAGCCTCAGGACAGCTATAACGAGCTTGAGCTTCTCACAAATGATGCGGAAATACTGCTTCAGGGGCTTGGTCTCCCTTACAGAGTCGTATGTCTCTCAACAGGTGACCTCGGATTTTCATCGGCAAAAACATATGATGTAGAGGTATGGATGCCTTCATATAACAGATATGTCGAGATCTCATCATGCTCAAACTTTGAGGATTATCAGGCACGCCGTGCGAACATAAGATATAAGGAAACGCCTAAGGACAAGGCTCAGTTCGTTCACACCCTTAACGGATCAGGTCTTGCGGTAGGAAGAACAGTGGCCGCTATACTTGAAAATTATCAGAATGAGGATGGAACGGTAACTGTTCCTGAAGTACTCGTTAAATATATGGATACAGATATTATTCGGTAATAATATAAAATAGCGGGCTGTCGCGTTAAGAACTGCGTGGGAACGGCTCGCATATGATATAATCCCCTTAGATCAGAAACATGAAATAACAAAAGTATTTCAATCTACTCTAAGGGGTTTTTTCTATGCAAATTTATAAATATATTGATTATAAACAAAAATTGCAGGAGATATAAAGGAAGCGACACTGAGCGAAATAAGGTTAGAAATGAAATACATGGCTGTAAAAATATCCACTGCTACAATTATGACAGATATCAAGAGCGGCTCAATTGTATAACGCCGATGGAGTATCATTAGTATTTAAAAAGGGCAGCATAATATACAAATACCGTGCCTGAAAATCAGACACGGTATATAAAAATTTTTTTAACTGTCTACTTGACAGGGCGCATGGTTCAATCTGTAATAAAAGCGACAGCTTTTTTGCATCAAAGGCTTTTATGCCTGTTCATATACTCCATAAATTCCTTATTGCTGCTGGTGGCTTTTAGCAGGTGCAGTACCTTGACATACTGATCCTGTCCTCCCTTTGACAATTCATGACGTATAAGCAGATCTGTTCTCTTTTCCTCCGGAGAAAGTAGATTTTCATCACGGCGCGTTCCTGATTTAAGAACATCTATAGCCGGGAAAACACGCTTTTCCTGCAGATATCTGTCAAGCTTCAGCTCCATATTTCCGGTACCCTTAAATTCCTCGAATATAACATCATCCATTCTGCTGCCTGTTTCGACCAGAGCTGTGGCAACTATAGTAAGACTGCCTCCGTTTTCTATTTTCCGTGCTGCGCCGAAAAATTTCTTAGGCTTATGCAAAGCGGCAGGCTCAAGACCTCCGGACAAGGTCCTGCCTGTAGGATTTTCAACCAGATTATACGCTCTTACAAGACGTGTAATAGAATCAAGAAGTATCATAACATCCTTATTCTGCTCAACAAGCCTGCATGCCCGCTCAAGTGTCATTTCCGCCAGACGGCAGTGATTTTCCGGAAGCTGATCAAATGTAGAATAAATAACGTCACAGTCAATGGATTTCTTTATATCTGTGACCTCCTCAGGACGTTCATCGATAAGTAATATTATAAGCTTTATATCCGGGCTGTTCTTTCTCACCGCATTTGCGATCTCTTTTATAATAGTAGTTTTTCCTGCCTTCGGAGGCGCTACTATCATACCTCTCTGACCCTTTCCTATAGGTGAAACAATATCGATTAGTCTTGTTGAATAAATATTTTTTTCGGTTTCAAGCTTTATTTTTTCAACAGGGAAAACAGGGACAAGCTTTTCGAATGGACGGCGTTTTAACGCTACATCGATAGTATCTCCATTTATCCTTTTTACAAAAAGCAATGGCGAAGACTTATCTTCGCTTTCTATTATCCTGCAGTCTCCTGTTATCTCATCACCGGTCTTGAGGTTAAAACGTCTTATCTGAGCCGGTGAAACGTATATATCGCTGTTTGTTGAAGCAAAATTTTCAAATCTTAAAAAACCGTATCCGTCATTCTTCACATCAAGCACACCGCATACCTCTGTAACATCTGCGGGTCTCTCTCTTTTTTTTGTCTGAACATGCTCGTGCGCTTTTTCTTCCTCAGTTCCGTTTACTGTTCCGTTTTCTTTCTCATCAGACTTTTTCTCTTCCCTGACAGCATTTTTTTTCTCAGCTGTCTTTTTTATATCAACAATATTCTTTTTGCTCTCTTTTTCAGCTTCAATAATAGCGTTTATTATATCGTCCTTTTTCATCGTTGATATTTTTTTGATTTTAAAATCAGCTGCGATCAATTTCAACTCATCTTTTGTTTTCTTTTTCAGATCATCCAAATTAAACATTTAAAATTCCTTTCCTTGAAATATTTATAACAAAAAAATCAATCTGATATAAATAAAAAATAAACTAATAATAACTTAGATTATTATATAATATTTTTTTTAAAAAGTCAATCATAAAACAGAAAAAATATCCTTCTCTGTTGAATAAAAAAGCTCACAACCACTATTTTTTAACAATTGTCCGAATATATCAGCGGCAAATCTTTCGGTAGGATAATGCCCGGCGTCAATAACACATATCCCGCTTTCAACAGCATCAATAGCTGTATGATATTTCATATCAGCAGTTACCATAACCTGAGCGCCCATATCTGCCGCGGCTGGTATCAGATCAGCGCATGCACCCGAGCCTACCGCTGCTTTGTTTATTAATATGCCCATATCTCCGCTCACCTTTACAAACGGAGTTTCAAGAGCATCTTTAACAGTCTCTGCAAACTCAGAAAGAGTTTCAGGCTTCTCCAAATATCCTATTCTTCCCAGACCGCACCCGTCAAATCCATCTGCTTTTTCTATGATCTCCGTATTTATAAGTCCGAGCTTTTCCGCAAGCACATCATTTAATCCGCCGTCTGCCGTATCCATAGTAGTATGCGACGCATACAACGCGATATCATTCTTTATAAGAGTCTCTATTATTTTTCCTGATGGTTCTGATATATCTATCCTATTTATACCACCGAACATTATAGGGTGATGAGATATTATCATATCTGCCCCAAGCTCTGCCGCTTCATTCACGGTATAAATATCCGTATTCAAAGTCAGGTATATTTTTTTTACCTCTTTATTTTTATCTCCGCATAAAAATCCGGAATTATCCCAGTCATAAGCAAGTCCGATCGGCGCTTTTTCTTCAATTATTCTTATTATATCCTTAACTAACATGATATTCTATCTCCTTTAGCTCCTCAAGTGCATTTTTGTAATATTCAAGCTTTTCGTTATCACAATTTTCCGACTTCTCCAGTCCTCTGACTATCTTTAAAAATTCACGCAGCTTCTTTTCATATAAAAATCTCAGCTTTGGATGTCTATAAAGCATTGGAGGGATATGATAATCTATATCCCTTTTATATGGCTCAGCCTCTCCCCTTGCAGCGATCATGATATTGTAAACATGATGATCCTCACATTCTATGTCCTCACATAATATCTTAAAATTATTTTTCAAAAGCCACTTTCTAAGCTCATACTGTGAGTTCATAGGCTGCAATACAAGCAAAGTATCCGCTGCTGTCTCTATATCCGCCGCTATTATCTCACTTATAAGTATCCCGCCCATACCGGCTATAATTGTAGTGTCAGCTTCTCCCGGTCTTAGAACTGAAAGTCCGCTGCCGAGTCTTGTCTCTATCTTTTCTGAAAGTCCGTGTTTTTCTATATTTGCAGCGGCTATTCTCAAGGGGCCTTCCCTTACATCGGCAGCTATGACCCTTTTTGCTGAACCTCTCTTTATCAATTCGACAGGAACATACGCGTGATCTGTTCCTATATCCGCAGCGGTATCCGCTTTAACATATTTAGCTATACATTCCAATCTTGGAGTTAACATATGTTTATCACCATTAATTACTATCCGCAGTATGGATAATAATTATCCTCTCTGAAAATAAGATAATAACTTGATTTATCCACGTTATCCACAAGTTATCCACACTTTGTGAGGATATTTTTTTATATGATTTGTCATAATTAATGTAAACCTTAATATTTCGCATATCTATCACATTTTTATTACATTTAGAAATATACATGCATTGTGGATAAGTGTGTGGATAACGTGGATAACTTCACAATATCATCGCAATGAAGTGTATTTTTAAGGTTTATAACTTGATTTATA
The DNA here is from genome assembly GCA_904420525.1 of uncultured Clostridia bacterium. Classification (GTDB taxonomy): domain Bacteria; phylum Bacillota; class Clostridia; order UBA1381; family UBA1381; genus Ornithomonoglobus. Next base: position 32,049 of record CAJFVT010000132.1, read on the forward strand.
CACAGTGGATAACTCATCAAGATTAACATAATATATTATGTTAATCTTGATATCATATAACCGTACCGCCGTTCACCGGCAAAACAGCTCCTGTCACATATCCCGCAGCTTCCGATGCGAGATAAAATACCGCTTCTGCAGTTTCGGCAGCTGTCCCCATCCTGCACATTGGTATCTCTTCGATAAATTCTTTCTTTTCGGCATCAGTAAGCTCAGAATTCATATCAGTATCTATAATTCCGGGTGATACACAGTTTACGGTTATACCTGACGGAGCCAGTTCCTTTGCCAAAGCCTTCGTAAAGCCTATTACAGCAGCCTTTGATGCGCTGTAGTGTACCTCACAGCTTGCTCCTGTCTCCCCCCACATCGATGATATATTTATTATCCTGCCTTTTTTTAAACGGATCATATCATCCACAAAAAAATGTGTTACAACATACATTCCCTTGATATTTACATCAAACATCCTGTCCCAGTCCTCTTCTGTTATATCCTGAAAAACCTTTATCTGTGAGATCCCAGCATTATTCACTATTATATCTGCGCCGCCGTGCTTTTTTATTTCACCGTATATTTTTGATATATCATCAAATGAAGAAATATCTCCGCAAAAAGCCAAAGCTCCCGTTTCATCGGAGAGCTTTTTTGCTTTTTCTTCACTATTTTTATATATAAAGAATACCCTATATCCTCTTTCAGAAAACATCCTTACACATTCCGCGCCTATGCCTCTGCTGCCGCCTGTTACAAGCACATTCTTCATATTTAAAACTCCTCCGGCTTTTCACGAGGTACAAATGATGTGACTGCTGTATCTACTGCGTTTGGGGTACATTTTTCAATAGCCTCCTGCATAAGCACTACCTGTGAGTCTATTTTATTTCTGCCTCTGAGATCGACTTTACTGTAAATACCGTTATCCTGTATCGAAGCTCTCAAAGTATCCTCAAGCTGCAGATCAAGCACATGCTTTATTTCCTCGCGTATTTCTTCATCCTCAACAGGAAACATTATCTCAACACGCTTATTCAGATTTCTGTTCATCCAGTCGGCCGAAGCGCAGAATATATTTTCTTCACCATCATTATAAAAATAATATATCCTTGCATGCTCAAGATACCTTCCCGTTATCGATCTTACAGTTATATTTTCTGAAAGCCCGGGAACATTTGCCCTAAGACAGCATATCCCGCGCACTATAAGATCTATTTTAACGCCTGCCTGCGACGCTCTGTACAGGTATTCTATTATCTCCTGATCCACAAGAGAATTCATCTTTGCTATTATACGAGCTTTTTTTCCGGCTTTTGCATGCTTTATTTCCCGTTCTATAAAATTCTCCGTTTTTTCACGAAGCCATATAGGAGCAACTATAAGCTTGTTCCAGCGCTTTGGCTCACAAAAACCAGAAAGCATATTAAAGAACGCTCCAGAATCGTCACCGTATTCCTTTCGACAAGTGAAGATACCCATATCAGTATAGAAATTAGCTGTTACATCGTTATAATTTCCTGTCGCAAGATGGACATATTTGATTATTCCTTCCTCCTCGCGTCTTATTATCTCTGTTATCTTAGAATGAGTTTTAAGTCCGAGAAGTCCGTAAATAACGTGACAGCCTGCATTTTCAAGCTTTTGAGCCCATACTATATTATTCTGTTCATCAAATCTCGCTTTCAGCTCTACAAGAACTGTAACTGATTTTCCGTTCTGCGCCGCCTTTTCAAGTGATCTTATAATAGGCGAATTCCCGCTGACTCTGTATAGAGTCTGTTTTATCGCGAGTGTTTTTTCATCATTTGCCGCCGTTTCTACAAGATCCGTTACAGGCTTGAACGAATTGTACGGATGGTGCAGATATATATCTCCCTTTTTTATCTCGTCAAAAATATCATCACAGTCCTGAAGCCGCTTTGGTATCTGAGGAGTATAGTTAGGATATTTATATTTACTAAATCCCTTCTGAGAATATATCTTATTCAAAAATGTCAGATCTACAGGTCCCTTTATGAAATAAATATCATCCTTTTTTGTATTCAGCTCACCGCTAAGTATTTTTAACAAAGATTCGTTTATATCATCCTCTACCTCAAGTCTTATTACCTGACTTCTTTCACGCTCTTTAAGATTTTTCTGTATTTCCTCAAGCAGATCCTCACTGTCATCCTCGTCTATAGGGATATCTGCGTCACGCATTACCCGGTACACACACGAGTCAATGATCTTATAGCTCGTAAATAGCTCTCCTATAAACATCTGTATAACTTCCTCGATAAGTATAAAGCATGTCTCATCCTTCTTTTCAGACGGCAGCTTTATAACTCTTGGACATATAGTTGGAACAGGTACAGTTACAAATCCCTTGATGTTGTTTTCCTTACTTTTTTTTACAAGCGCACATATATTCAATACCTTATTCTGAATAAGAGGAAACGGACGTGATGAGTCCACAGCCATTGGCGTAAGTATCGGGAATATTTCATCATGAAAGTATGATGTAACATATTTTTTCTGTTTGTCTGACAATTCATCGCTGCTCAATATACGTACTCCCGTATCTTTTGCCAAAAGCTGCATCAGACTTCTCGAATATGTTGAATACTGCATATCAACAAGCTTATGTGTCTTTTTCGATATCGCCTCAAGCTGTTCCTTTGCAGTCATGCCGGCGCAGTCTTTTTTATCCATTGATGATATATTTTTAAGTGATGCAACTCTTACCATAAAAAACTCATCAAGATTAGATGCCGTTATAGCAAGAAATTTTATCCTCTCAAAAAGAGGATGATTTTTATCCCTGGCTTCGTTAAGTATCCTGAAATTGAAATCCAGCCAGGAAAGTTCTCTGTTTATATAATTCTCAGGTGCCGAATAATTTTCCATGCCTTTAAGATCCTTTCAATTTTTATTGTTTATATGTCTTTTTTCTTCAGTCTTGCTGGAATTCCGAACACGTCCTCAAAGAATTCCTCACGCTCTTCGAACTGCCACTGCTCTATAGTTATATCCGTATCTGTATAAGCGGTTATTATAAGCTCTCCGTTTTTAAGGGAAACTCTTATCCTGTCCACCTTCTGTTTATATTCATAATCTATCGAATGTGCCAGAGAAAGTATTGAAGAAAGCTTTGCTATAAGCAGTTTTCTGCTTTTTGAAAGGTATTCATACTCCTCAAAATCAAATATCCCATTATGAAACAATACCACAAGTGAAATTATATCATTATCCTTGTTTGACAGTCCCAAAAGCTTATTTGCCTTCGTTATATTATAGGAATATATATTATAATCATTTACATTTATATAAAGTCCGGTACTAGCAAATATAGCTGCTACTTTAAGAAGAACAAGATCAAACTTTGAAAGTCCGAATTTTTTCGAAAGAGCCATAAATATACTCTCGCAGTAGGAAACCACCTTTTCTATATGCTTTTTATTCGTGCCATACCTTCCCGCGTAATACATCGCACTTGAAAATATATCATTCGTAAATATATGCTTAGTATGAGTAAATTTATTCTTTTCAGCATATTCTACACATATGCCATCTGTAAATTCCACATCCGGCATAAAAATATTCTTATCTGTTTTATTTGTTGTAAAAGGTCTGTATAACAGCAGAGACGACATCATAAGCCTGCATTCCTCATAGCTGAAATTATACTTATCTCCGAAATCATAAAGTCCGGTATCCATTATCTCATTATAAAGCGATTCAAGCTGAGCGGAAGTTACCTTATCATCCTTGAGCTTCAAAGCAGCCTTTATATTATCAGTATACGAGCCTATAAGTATTATATGCTTGTATTTAGGATCTGTGAAAAAGCTGTTCTTATACAGCTCTATCATGCTTCCGGCGTACTCCTTAACAAGCTTTGAAAATAAAATAGTATTGTTTCTCACACCGGACATTACCTCTGTTATCCTGAGCGAGCCAAGAGGCAAATTCTGAGAAAACTGCAGCTTCGACTTCTCATAGCTGGTTACCTGTACGCTTCCCGCTGAGACCTCTATTATAAGCGCTCCTTCACCTATTATATCATCAAAATCCTTCATATTCAGTGCAAGCGCCTTATAATGCAGAAAACGCTCTTCCTCATTTGAAGCTATCCCTACCTTAAGTCCGGTCCTTATAAATATCTGATCGCGTATATATTCGCTGTTTGAAGCCTCGCGCACAGCTGAGGTAGCATAACAAATATAATCAGTTACTCCGTATTCGTTCATTATCCTTTTAAAATTTTCAAGACAGCTGCATATCTCCCCCGTGAGCTCATAGCTTATCTTTCCAACATTATAGGTTTCCTTTCCTATAGATAGATTGCTCTCACAGCTATCAATAACTGTTATCGAATCATTTTTTTTCAGCTGAAATATCTTCATGCTTATCCTTGAAGATCCTATATCGATCGCAGCAAATAAATTAAGTTTAGCCATAACAAAACATTTCCTTTACAATATTTCTGAAAACACATTTTCCTACATTAATTATACAACGTTTATCAATAAAAAACAAGGTAAAATAAGAAATTTTACATATTAATAACATATTTAAAATCAATTTAAAATACCACTGAAAAAAAAAATGCTACATAATATTTTTGAAAAATAACATATTGCATTAAATAGATATTTGTGGTATAATGTAATATGACATTTTATCAGATAAATTCAGAATCCGTAATGCATATATCAAAGGAGATTGAACTATGGACTGTATGAAGATATGGGACGAGCTTCAGGAGGTTATAAAAAACGCAGTCGGCGCTGAGGTAAGCTACACTGTTCATATCAAACCTGCTCAGGCGGTCATGTTTGAAGATTCAGTGTTTGTTATAGCAGTTCCTTCATCAATAAACAAAAATATGATAGAATTCCGTTTTAAGGACAAAATAGAATCGATCCTCGAAGCGCATACCGGTCAGAAGGTAACTCTTAAGATCATACTTGAAAATGAGCGGGATAAATATGTAAAAAACACTGCCGGTCAGGAGCTTTCATCCGGATCAGAGATCTTAAACGATCATGAATATGCTGCAATAAATGAAAAATACACTTTTGAAAACTTCGTTATCGGCTCGTCAAACGAATATGCAGCATCCGCAGCAATAAGCACAAGTGAAAATCCGGGAAGAATATATAATCCTTTGTTTCTCTACGGAAATTCAGGGCTTGGTAAAACTCATCTTATGTGTGCTATAGGCAATAAAATAAAAAAAGAACATCCTAATATGAAGGTCATTTACGTTCCTACAGAAACCTTTCTTAATGATTTTGTGAACTGCGTAAAAAACCATAAAATGGAATTTTTTCGTGAAAAATATAGAAAGGTAGATGTTCTTCTCATAGATGACGTGCAATTCTTAAAAAATACAGAGGCTATACAGGAGGAATTTTTCCATACCTTCAACGATCTGTACAGTATGAACAAGCAGATAGTTTTAACAAGCGACAAAAAACCGGGAGACCTTATAATCCTTGAGGAAAGGCTCAGAACACGCTTTGCGCAGGGACTAACGATAGATATAGCTGTTCCTAATTATGAGACGCGTCTTGCCATACTCCGTAAAAAAGCTGAGGTAAACAACTATAATATTGATGATGAGATATTGAACTATATAGCCGACAGAGTAAAGTCCAATGTTCGTGAGCTTGAGGGAGCGCTTCTTAAAATAATCTCGTTAGCACAGCTCAAGCATAAGCCTATAGATATAGATCTTACCAAATATGCTATAGAATCTATTCTGCCAAAGGACGGGATCGTTAAGATAACACCTGACAAAATAATGGACAAGGTCTCTGTTTTCTATAATGTAACAAAGGACGAGCTGATAGGAAAAAGCCGTGTTAAATCACTCGTTGTACCCAGACAGATCGCAATGTATCTATGCTCAAAGCTTACCGACATGAATCCGGCAATGATAGGCAAGACCTTTGGAAATAAGGACAGAACAACAGTAGTCCATAATGTCCAGAAAATCGAAAAAGATCTTCAGGATGATGAAGAACTCAAGGTCAACGTAAATTATATAATAAAGGATCTGCAGACAATTTGATCTTTTTACTTTCATGAGTGAATAATGTGTTGATAATATGTTGATATTATTTTTGATCCTTATAATAGAAATTTTTTATTCACTGTGTCAACATTTTATCAACACCCAGTTTTGTATAAAAAACAGCGCAGTTGCGGGAAAAAACGGACTTATCCATGTTATCCATTCCCCTACTACTACTACTATAATAAAATAATAATAATATATAAATATATATGCCTGAAAGAAAAAACAGGATGTGTTGATAAAACTATCCTCACTTATAAAAGCTAAAGACATATAAAAAAATGAAAGGAATATATTTATCATGAAATTCGTATGCTCAAGATCTGTATTGATACAGATATTAAATATTGTTCAAAAGGCAATAGGCTCAAAAAGTCCTATGCCTATACTCGACAGTATAAAAATAGACGCTCAAAGCGGGGGACAAACAGTATTTACAGCTAACAGTATGGAGTTCTGTATTGAATATAATGCGGAAATAACGGTATATGAAAGCGGAAGTGTTGCTCTCCCCTCAAAGATATTCGGGGAGATAGTCAGAAAGCTTCCTGAAGGAGAAGCTGAGATAACAGTTAATCCTGAAAATTTCCATACTACTATAAAATGTGAGGCAAGTGAATTCAGCATTCAGGGACTGAGCGCTGAAAAATTTACGGCAACACCTATAGTTGATGAGAAATACAGGCTAAAGCTCAGTCAAAAGGAGCTGAAACAGATCATAAGAAAAGCATATCCGTTCATATCGCAGATAGAAACAAGAAAGCCTGTTCTGATGGGAGCGCTTTTTGATCTTAAAGGAAAAAATATGACGGTAGTAGCAACTGATTCGCACCGTCTTGCAGTTATAAATACAGAGGTAAATTCCGATATCGAAAATCAGAGATTTGTTATACCCGGTACAAACCTAATGAAAATAGGACAGATATTGTCTGATGAGGACGACGCGGAGGTCGATGTTATAATATCTGATAACTATGTAATGTTTGATTTCAAGGCTTATCAGATATATTCGAGACTGCTTGAAGGAGAATTTCTTAAATATGAGGTTTTACTCGCTGCATCGAATTCTATTATAATAAAGGTCGATAAGCAGAGCATATCGGACAGTCTGGAAAGAGCAAACCTTATAATCAATGACGAGATGGTATCAAAAACAGAAAATAAGGTACCGGTAAAGCTGAGTATAGCCTATAATAAGGTGGATATTTCCTGTAAGACCACAAAGGGCTATGTAAATGATTCTGTAATAGTAGAGCATGAAGGCGGAGATATAATTATAGGTTTTAACTGTAGATTTATGCTTGATGCTTTGAACGCATGTGATGATGAAACAGTTACAATGGAATTCTCGGCTCCGACAAGCGGATGCTTCATAAGACCGGGAGACGGCAGTGACAGATATACCTTTATGGTGCTTCCTGTACGCTTGTATAACTGATATTTGTACAGCAAAATGAGGTTACGGATATGGAATACAGATCAATCTTTTATAACGAGACTAACGAGAATACATATCTCGTTTATGATGAAAATACGAAAAATGGAGTCATAATAGATCCGGGCTGTTCAATGGAACAGATAGAAAAGCTCATAAATGAAAATGATGTTACAGTCAGATATATATTGCTAACTCACTGCCATTACGATCATATAATGAGCATGCTGCCATTGAAAGAAAAGACAGGTGCAAAGCTCGTTACAGGCGACAAGGGCAGCAGGAACATAGGTGATCCGTGTGTAAATCTTACAAGGAGCGGACTGGGGTATACTATAGAAAACGTAAAAGCGGATGTGATTCTTAAAGACGGAGAGATATTGAAGCTGGACAGCCTTGATATAAAGTGCATATATACGCCCGGTCATACTGACTGCGGTGTATGCTATTACTGCGGTAATGATCTTTTTTGCGGCGACACGCTGTTTCTTCGTTCCTGCGGAAGATGGGATCTGCCCACGGGAGATCAGCATACTCTTGAAAAATCAATAAGGGAAAAGCTCTATACTCTTCCTGATGACACTGCTGTACACAGCGGACATGGTGCTGATACGGCTATAGGCTATGAGAAGAAGTATAACTTCTTTGTTAAGGCATGATAAATATAATACAGAATGGATATGAATGTCCGTATGAAATGAAGCTGTTTGCAGATATGTTTTTTTCAGAGGACGAAGAAGTGCTGATAATGCAGAATTTGTCATACGAGAATAAGAAGATAAATACTTATACTCATATAGTATTCGGCGGAAGATCATATTTTGAGGATCACAGCTTTGATTTTGATGCGGACGTAAGCTCCGAAAGACTTATAAAAAAGATATTTACAGCTTCCTGCACAAGATCATTTTCTCACGCAGCAATGAGAATAAGAAAAATAAATTTCAGCTGGGGCGTTATGTGCGGCATACGCCCGGCGAAAAATGTCCGTGAGCTTTTAGAAGCGGGCTATACGAAAAAGGAAACTGCGGATATATTTAAAAACGTATATGAGGTCTCTGAGGAAAAAACAGAGCTTGCCATACGCGTTGCCGAAAATGAAAAAAAACTTCTTGAAAATATAGGCGAGAACAGCGTAAGTTTGTATATAGGGATACCGTTCTGTCCTACAAGATGTGTATACTGCTCATTCGTATCTGCTGATATGCGCGTCAGCGGCAGATATATGAATGAATTTGTCGATAAGCTGCTTTTGGAGATAGATAAAACTGCTGAAATAATAGACAAGCTCGGCGCGTATACCGAAACCGTTTATATAGGCGGGGGCACGCCAACGACCTTGAGTGCGGAGCAGTTTGAAATGATATTTGAGAGACTGGAAAGCCGTCTTGATACATCCGGGATAAAGGAGATAACGGTCGAGGCTGGCAGACCTGACACTATAACTGAGGATAAACTCAGCGTGCTAAAAAAATATGGTGTAAATAGGATAAGCATAAATCCTCAGACCATGAACGATGAAACTCTTGTAAAAATAGGCAGGAGCCATGATATAGAAATGATATACAGGGCTTACAGTCTGGCGCGCAAGACCGGGTTTGAGGTCATAAATATGGATCTTATAGCAGGACTTCCCGATGAAACGCCTGATATGTTCAAAAGATCTTTGGACAAAGTAATAGAATTGGATCCGGAAAATATAACCGTGCATTCACTGTGCCTGAAGCGTGCCGCAAGATTTAAGATGACTGACAACGAGCTTGCAAAGGCCGAGTATATGAATGAGATGCTCTCTTACACTCAAAAACGTATGCAGGATGAAGGCTATGAGCCGTATTATATGTATCGTCAAAAGAACAGCTCAGGCAATCTTGAAAATGTAGGGTATGCAAAGCCGGGAACCATGAATGCTTATAATGTGAATATCATGGAGGAAAAGCAGACTATAATAGCACTGGGCGGCGGAGGATCAACAAAGCTTGTATCTGGGAACAGGATAGAGAGGATATTCAATTTTAAGGATCCTCTTGAATATATCAGAAGATTTGATGAGATCCTGGATAAGAAGGATAAGATACCGGAGATTTTAGCAAATGGATAATGAAGTATTTAACAGTATAATAAATGAATATGAAAAGCTGCGTTCAGATGAAAAGCGCGAGCGTGATATGAGAGTTAAAAAGGTATACAGTGAGGTTCCGGAAATAGAGGAAATAGATAAAAGGATAGCAAGGATCGGAGGAGAAACGCTCAGAACGATCTTGTCTGATCCTGAAAATACCGGAGTAAAGGATGAGATGAAAAATAAATTTAAGATACTCTCTCAAAGACGTTCTGAAATACTGCGCAGCAGAAATATTCCTGAAGATTTCGATAAGATACGATTTAAATGCAGACTCTGCGGTGACACAGGATATGTAGAAAATAAGGGAAGATGCAGCTGCTTTAGGCAAAAAGTGATAGATCATTTATACAAGCAGTCAAATATGAGCGATCTTTTGCAAAAACAGAATTTTTCCACCTTTAGGCTTGATTATTACAGCGATAAGCCTGTAAAGGGGAGAGAGAAAACACCGTATGAAAATATGCTGAATATAAAAAGATACTGCGAGCAATTCGCGGCTGATTTTGATGAACAGCATAAGAGCCTGATTTTTTACGGGGACACAGGACTTGGCAAAACATTTATGTCAAGCTGCATAGCAAAATACCTGATGGATAATGGAAAAACTGTTTTGTATATAAGAGCCGCGAAGCTGTTTCGTATGTTCGATGATGATAAATTCGGACGTCTTACAGACGGAATGGAGGATGTGTACAGGTCAGATCTTCTGATAATTGATGATCTTGGCACAGAATCTGTATATAAGAATAATAACTCATATCTTCTGGAGCTTGTAAACGAAAGAATAATAACCGGAAAAAAAATGATAATAAACACAAATCTTAATTTTGAAGCGCTTGAAAAGCAGTATACAAAGCGTTTTAGTTCCAGAATTTTAGAAAACTTCAATATGCTGTATTTTTACGGTGAGGATATACGAAGACAAAAGCTTTTCGGAAAAGTTTGAATAACAGGGATCGGATCAAGGCACAGCGTGATCCGGTCCCTGCTTTGTTATTCGCCCTTTACCGCATCTCCGACTTCATTAGCAGCATCGCCTACAGCGTTTCCTGCGTCCTCAACAATATTTCCGGCATCGTCAATAACATTTCCGGCGCCGTCGACTATATCCTCAGTTCCATCCTTTACATCATCACCCATATTATTATGCTCGGACGGAGCATCTGTTGCGGATGATGTAACAGCCGGGGTATGATCAGTTTCGGCTGTGTTTTCATGATTTTCCTTGGCTGAGCATGCCGAGAGTACGGAAGCGCAGAGCAGTGCGAAAACCATAAGTTTTATAGTATTCATTTCCAGTCAATTGACTCCTTCCATGATGTTAATAAAATTAATCAAGTTAATTTCAAAATTAGTATTGCACATAAAACATTTTTTTATTACAAGAATTTATTATGAGACAATTTATACAAAAGAAAAGTGGAAAACAACATAAAAATCGGCAAAAAAAGTTTGTAAAAAATGAAATAATACTTGACATTCATCTCATAATAGTATAAAATATTATAGGTTTGACGCATAAAGTCTGCCATTATGGCAAAGGAGGTGTTTGATTTGTTTGAAGCGTCTGAAAAAAATAAATATATAATCGGAGCAAAACAGGTCAAAAATGCCATTAGAGCTGGAAAAGCATCAAAGGTATATGTTGCCTCCGACTGCGATCCTGAAGTCAGCGGGCCTGTGATAGAGCTTGCGGAAAGATACAGTCTTCCTCTGTTTTATATAACTACCAGAAAGGAACTCGGAAGAATGTGCGGGATAGATGTAAAGGCAGCCTGTGCGGCAGAAACCTTATAAATAAAAGAAAGGAGTAACTCGATAATGCCTACATTTAATCAGTTGGTTAAAATCGGAAGAAAGACATCAAAGAAAAAGTCAACGGCTCCTGCTCTTAACAAGAGCCTCAATTCTTTGAAGAAGAAGACTACGGATAAGGCATCGCCGCAGAAGAGAGGCGTATGCACTGCTGTAAGAACTGCTACACCGAAGAAGCCTAACTCGGCTCTAAGAAAGATAGCCAGAGTTCGTCTTACAAACGGTATAGAGGTAACAGCTTATATTCCGGGTATAGGACACAACCTTCAGGAACATAGTGTTGTTCTTATCAGAGGAGGACGTGTTCGTGATCTTCCGGGTACAAGATACCATATCATCAGAGGTACGCTTGACGCTCAGGGCGTAAACGGTCGTCTTCAGTCAAGAAGTAAGTATGGTGCAAAGAAACCGAAGGCTGCAAAGAAATAATCCGGCAGCGTAAAAATCATATCACAAGTGCATAGCGAGTTATTTACTATATATTTGCTGCACTGACGGAATTTTGAAAGAATAAGTTCAGAGTACCTGTGATATTCATGAATGCGGAATGCTCCGCACATACTATGAAGGAGG